>CAZQVL010000077.1:0-3236 GCA_964596715.1 uncultured Rikenellaceae bacterium | reverse complement strand
GCTTGAGGGGCTGGTGCCGGTTACGGTGTGCAAGTTCGAGTCTTGTTCTGGGCACTAAAGAAGACAAAAGACAAAAGACAAAAGACAAAAGGAGTTTTAAAGGTTTTTCACTTTTATTTTTCAACTTTTGTCTTTTGTCTTTTTATCTTTATTCCAGAATTGAATCATATAGCGCCTGTAGTATCTCAGTCCGGATGTTAAGATCAGATAAAAGGTTATTATACCTTGTTGGATAAACTCTGTTGCTCAGGAAAACATAGCTGATCTCATAAACCGGATCAATCCATACAAAAGTGCCGGTATAGCCGGAATGGCCAAAGCTTTCAGGGGAAGCACCTCCAGTTGGGTATGTTTCCTCCTGTGGTAATTCGGAGTTGTCGAGCAAAGGTTTGTCGAATCCCAAAGCTCTTCTGTTATCATTATCAGGGAACTGTACTCTTGTATACTCTTTCATCACATCTTTTCCGATCAGTTGCTCGCCACCATATTCTCCCATCCTCCGGTAAAGCTCCATCAGCTTCATCAGATCATTGGCCGTGGAGAATAATCCGGCATGACCTGAAATTCCGCCCAGCATAGCAGCTCCCTCATCATGAACAGTACCATGCAATAGCTGCTTACGGAATAACGAATCATATTCGGTCGGAACAATCCTGCTTAAAGGATAACGAAGATAAGGATTAAAACCAATATCATAAGCTCCGATCTTATGGTATATGCTTCTTGTTACAAAGTCGTACCATTTTTCACCTGATAACTTTTCAATTATTTCAGGGGCTATAATAAATGTAAGATCTGAATAGACATACTCTTGTTCTCTAAGGGGGCTCTTTTCAATTTCCCTGAAGATCTTTCTCCTGTAGTTTTTATTTATATAGAGGTTTTCAGCAACTTTATCAAGGAATTTCCGAGATGTTTCATGTCTGAAGACCCTCCTTCTTAATTTGTCATCTTTTCTGACAGTTTCCTTCCAGAATGGTATCCATGCTGTAAGCCCTGCCTGATGGGCAAGTAAATCCCTTAATATTAGATTATCCTTGTTCGAATGTTTGAATTCATCAAGATAAAAGCCAAGTTCCTCATCGGGTGAGAACTTGCCCTGAGTATCAAGAAGCATTATTCCAGGGAGTGTTGCGGAGACTTTAGTAACAGATGCCAGGTCATAGAGGTCATCCTTACTGATTGAGATCCGGTTATCATAAGTCTGGTATCCGTAAGTCTTATGAAAAACTACCTGACCTTTCCTGGCTGCCATCACCTCACAACCTGGAAAAGCTCCGGAGGTTAATCCCACGTTTGCAATAGAATCAATTTTCCAGTCGAGTATTTCAGACGACATTCCTGCACTTTCGGGCAATCCGTACTGTAATCTGAGGTTGCCGGGTGTTACTATTCCAAAACCCGAAGGCCATCTATTATTAATAGTCACGGGCAATAAACCGCTGGCTCCTGTACCGCCAAAGATCAGTTGGACCGAAAGATCCTCTGTGTATTCATTCTCCTGGTAGGCAAGTATCAGACCGGCAGCATTTTTAAGTGGTTCTAACCGGTCGATGGCATAAGGATTACCAAAGTATGTAATGATTGTTGTGCACGAATCAACCAGTTTTTGAAGAAAATCAACCATTTCAGACTTAATTCCAAAATTATTTTGTGGTCGCTGGTCAGTTCTGAATATACCTCCAATTACCAGGTCATATCCGGAAAGGGTATCGAGCAATTCAACAGATAATTCTTTGTCTGCGGGATCAATACAGAAATTATCAGAAGGAAAATAATCAGAGATTCTCTCTTGAAATTTTGTTATTTCATCTCTGTTGATTGCGATTGTTGCTATTTTTACTGACTGGAGGTTTTTTACAGGGATTATATTTTCAAGATTATTAAGAACAGTAAGAGAATTTACATAAAGCTCACGTATAAGTGCTTTCAGGGTATTTGAAGAGATCTCTTCTGTGATATTATCCTTTAAGACAGGTTTATAGGAATCTAATCCTGCCCAGTATTTAAGTGCCAGCACCTTTCTGCATTTCAGGGTTATTTCTTCTGCTGTTAGTTTCCCGGATCTTATATAGTTTTGAGTTTCATTTATGGCAGCCTCGACATCCGTTACAAACTCAATAACGTCATTTCCAGCTGACAGTGCCTTTGCGTCAGCTTCACCGGGTCCGAAGAATTTTGTTACGCCTTTCATATTCATGGCATCTGTAACCACCAGTCCTGAAAATCCTAGTTGATTCTTCAGCAGGTCGTTTACAATCACCGGTGACAGGGTAGAGGGAAGAGCCGATGTAGTATCCAGTGAAGGCAGGTTAAGGTGAGCTGTCATAACGCATCCGGTTCCTTCATTTATAAGGTTCAGAAAAGGAAAAAGCTCAATACTGTCGAGTCTGGTTCTGGCATGAGTTATTAAGGGGAGATCATAATGAGAATCTGTATTCGTATCTCCATGTCCGGGAAAATGCTTGGCAGTAGCCATTACCCCGTTATCCTGCATGCCATTCATATACATCATGGCTTTTGAAGTAACATTTTCCCTGTTTTCCCCGAACGAACGATAATTGATAACCGGATTAAAAGGATTATTATTTATGTCGGCAACGGGGGCCAGGTTAATATGAACACCAAGTCTTTTACACTGGTTGGCAACTGCTTTTCCCATAAGATAAATCAGCGAGTCGTTGCGAATTGCTCCCAGGGTCATCTGGTAAGGAAATTTTTCAATATTGTCAAGTCTCATACCCAGGCCCCATTCGGCATCCGTTGAGATAAGAAGAGGCACCTTTGATATTCTCTGGTAGTAATTTGTAAGTTCAGCCTGTTTCTCCGCAGTACCCTGGAAGAATACAATTCCACCAATACCATATTTCCTGATGATATCCGCTACTTCCACTTCATGGGATATATCCCTGTTTGACCACCCGGCTATCCAGATACATTGTGCTATGCGTTGTTCAAGCGGCAGTGTGTTAAGGACCGAATCTACCCAGGGATGGTTCATGTATCTTATAAATGGAGGGTCTTTGGTTTGTGATTTCAGCCCGGACCCGTAAATCAAAGCTGTTAAAGCTGTTAATAATATTACAGTGATAACTATTTGTTTTTTTACTGACATGATTAAGAAGTGTTTTTTTGATAAGATGGAATGATATTATTAATCAACTGAAGTTGCTAGTTAATGGTTGCTTGTTGCTGGTTGATAGTTATTTGAAAATGAGCATTATATATTTAAATAT
>CAZQVL010000076.1:0-4047 GCA_964596715.1 uncultured Rikenellaceae bacterium | reverse complement strand
ACAGGATCGATGTAAAAATTTATTAACTAGATTTTCTGTCAAGGTATTTTGAAAGAAAACTCCTTCTATCTTGATTTCAGAACCTTCCTTGCTTTTTCAAGACTTTCCGGTGTACCTACATCGTACCAGTAACCTCCGTCATGCCTGAAAGTAAAGATCTTATGATCTGAAGCCAATTGAAGATATAATTTGGTTAGTGAAAATATGCCTTCTTCCATGTAACTAAATATCTCAGGATTAACTATATGTATTCCTGAAAAGGCTATTTCAGTAAGTCCTTCAGTTAATCTGCCGGAAATTATTTGTTCTCCTGTTGCTTTGTTGTACCATCCGTGAAGAACTCCTTTCCCATCAACAAGAAAAAACCTGTTTCCGGGTCGATTTCGTACCGCAAGAGTTGCAAGTCCCCTGTTTTTTTTATGAAATCCCAAAAGTGCTGTCAGATCCAAATCAGTAATTATATCCGTATTATAAAGAAGAAAAGGATTCTGATCAAAGAAATATCTGGCTTTAAACAAGCCTCCACCTGTCTCAAGCAAAATATTTCTTTCATCGGAAACGGTTATGGTGTATCCCAGCTGTCTGAGTCTCTCCGCTTCATTTTCAACCATCCCGGCAAAATGATGAACATTGATTATTATCTCGTTAAAACCATGTAAAGTACATTTTTCAACAGCGCGCTGCAGTGCTGTTTTTCCGTTAATATCAATAAGAGCTTTAGGGATATTCTCAGTAATTTTTCCCAGGCGTTTACCAAGACCTGCCGAAAAGATCATTGCCTTCATCTGCATTCAGCCTTTGATTTGAAATATCCAAGTACTCTCCATCTCTTCATTAATTTCCCTGTTCACTTCCGGCAGCCAGTTTCCTGAATATTACTGAACCGGGTACAGCACGGATAGTCTGGTATAACTCCGGTAATCCAATCACCTTTTCGCCGGATACAGTTATTTGTTCCAGCAGTCTGACAGCCGGTACTATGCTCTCTGTAAAACCGGGCTTTTGTTCATATAATCCTCTGAAGCCAAATGCGCCCAGTGCCTGCATCAGCCTTATCATACTGAATCCGGTATAATATCCCCTGAATTCTTCCCTGTTCTCATTTGTAACTGCACAGAACCTTCCGATATAGTAATCCAGAAGATCCTGACGGTCAGGCTCCGACATCATTATTTTGGCATCGTACAACATGGAAGCAACATCGTACTGTGGAGCACCTTTTCTACCTCCCTGGTAGTCGATAAACCAGGGATCCTCTCTCATCACCATAACGTTAGCTGTCTGGAAATCCCTGTAAAGAAAATAATCCTGCCCTGTCTCAAGAAGATAATCAGCCAGCTGATTAAAGTCATATTCAAGCCGTCGCTCATTAAAAGGAACCGCGATGAGTTTCAAGAACATGTATTTGAAATAATTCATGTCCCACATCATCGATTGCCTGTCAAAACTCCTGTGAGGATAACAAAGATCGAGATTTAGTCCTTCAATACCTTCTGTCTGAAACAAAATCAGATTGTCGAGGATTTTACGGTAAAGAGCCTTTGTTTCTTCGTCAAATGGAGAAATAAGAGGTTTATTATGGAGCCAGGTATAAAGATTCGTGTCGCCCAGATCCTGAAGAAAATAAATATTCCTGTCGGGAAAATAGCCATATATTTCAGGAACCGGCAGAGATTTTTTTCTGAAATGGGCTGTGAATCCTATAAATGCTTCATTCTCTTCGAGGTTGTTATTGTAAGCACCAATAATGCTCTTTCCTTCCGATATGATCCTGTAATATCTCCGGTCAGAGCCTGATTTTGGCAAAGCGCTGATCCGTATTTCGGCACTACCGAACAGTTCTTTATACCCCTCTGCAATTATCTTTATTCCATCCATTATTGATATTCTGTTTGTTACAGTTTTCCTTTTTGCTGAAACCTCATTGCCATTCGGTCACCCGGGTGTTTAGCTGAAAAATCCTTCCAGTATTCGGCAATAGTACTTTTAATTTCCTTTCTGAGAATCCACAAACCAATAAGGTTGGGGACTGTCATAAGTGCAATTGTGATATAGGATAATGACCAGATAATTGTTGTGTCAGTAAATGATGCAATGAAAAAAGCCAGAACAAAAATGATCCGGTAATAGATCACATATTTCGGCCCGACCAGATAAGTAAGAGCTCTGTCGCCATAGTACGACCATGAGATAGCTGTGGAAAATGCGAAGAGTAGCAGTCCAATTGAAACAATATATTGGCCCCAGTCTCCCATAATACTCCTTTTAAATGCTTCTGCAGTAAGTGGTGCGCTATGAATCAGCGATTTACCTGTTACGGTTAGTGACGATGAGGGAGGTTGCCATTTACCTTCAGTAATATTTATCTTCCCAGTAAAAGGCATTTTGTTATCAAGGAAGGCGAAATCCTCAGCGATCGACCGTGATGAAATCAAAGTAATTGATGTAACCATCTTACCTTCAATTATTTCCAGTTCCCCGTTAAAAAGAGGTATTGCCTCCCCTTTTCTGATAAAATCCATAACCTGTTGTTTCTGATCAGGAATGTTTTCATCATAAATCTGATTCAGGAAAATCATATCCGCGCTCTGAAACTGATTTTCAATCTTCTCGGTCCATACCCCTGATGAGAGAATGACCAGACCTGTAAGTGTACAGACAATTATTGTGTCAATAAAAGGTTCGAGAATTGCGACCATACCTTCAGATACCGGCTCCGGTGCACGTGCAGCTGAGTGAGCAATAGGGGCAGAACCCTGACCCGATTCATTTGAAAAAAGCCCCCTGTTAACACCTCTGTTTATGGCAAACGCAACTGAAGCACCCATAAAACCTCCGACTGCTGCAGTACCGGTAAATACAGTTGAAAAGAGTGCAGCAATCGAGGGAATGATATTTTGGTAATTCGTGAAAATCACAATAAGAGCTCCCAGAAAATAAAATATTGCCATTCCCGGAACCAGTTTCTCAGTTACCTTGGCAATCCTCTTAATACCGCCAATGATTATTAATGCAAGCAGTACAGCAAGGACAGCACCTGTAATAATATGGTTTATTCCGAATGTTGTAAATATTGAGTTGGAGATGCTGTTGATCTGAGGCAGGCTTCCTGTTCCAAATGATGACAGCACAGTTGCTGCAGCAAAAAAAGCACCCATCACCGCACCTATCTTTATTACTTTACCCTTTCTGGTAGTAATATTTATTCTTTTTTTCATGTAGTACATAGGACCTCCCGAAACAGATCCATCAGATAAAACATCACGGTATTTGTGCGAAATTGTTACCTCAACCATTTTGGTACACATACCTATGGCTGCTGTCATGAGCATCCAAAATAGGGCAGCCGGGCCTCCGAGATGTATTGCCAGAGCCACACCGGCTATATTTCCGGTTCCGACCGTACCGGAAAGAGCCGTTGAAAGAGCCTGAAAATGAGAAGTGTCACCAATATCCAGATGATGATCGTATTTGCCTTTAACAACATCTATGGCATGCCTGAAGTATCTGAACTGTGGAAATCTGAGATAAAGAGTAAAAAAGATCCCGGTTCCCAGAAGAAGAAATACAAACCATGGATGCCCTCCGATGTATCTATCAAGCATTACAAGAAAATCATTGATCTTATGCATAGTAAGGATTCTGCAAAGGAATTAACAAAAGGTAAACGAACAAATGTAGCAATTTCCTGATAAGTTAAAAGCTGGCCGTTAATGTTACACAATAGTTTTTATTCTTTTTGCATGCTGATAAAAAGGTCCAATAACTTCCTTCCAATATACATTGACAGCAGATTCTGCGGAAAAAAAATTTGTACATTTGAGAGAATAATTAATTCTGGGTACTGGGTGTTGGGTGCCAGCCTTCGCTACCTCCTTTGCTTCGCTTCGGAGGTCGAAGAAAGCTTCGGCTTGTAATACTGGGTGCTGTCCGCTTTCGCTAAAGCTTCAGCGGATAAAAGGTGCTGGGTTGATGTTTCTGGTTAGTTACCGATTAATAGTATAAATAGTATCTCATTTTATTTCTAGTCTATCCAATAATATTTAA
>CAZQVL010000075.1:0-4065 GCA_964596715.1 uncultured Rikenellaceae bacterium | reverse complement strand
TAATATATGTTACAGGCATTATGAAAAGAATGCCAGTGTAATTTCATTCTCTCAGGATGAACTTATTAATGCTTCTGCAATTATTAAAAGAACTAATGAATTGCTACTGAAACCTGATAATAAGCTGGCAGAGAAAAAAAACAAAATCCATAAATTGTCCGGAATTATTTCGTCTGGAGATTCAACAAAAGCAAATATCAGATCATCTAATTCATCTATTACCAGGATAACACTTTTGTTAGATGCGGATAATCCGGAACAGGCCCTCAGATCAACTGTTCTTTGCATGAGCTTTGATGGGAAACGGACAGTCTGGGTTCCATCTGGTGATTTTTTTGGAACAGCGTATAAGAGGACTTCTTTTTCAACATGGTACACCATGGTGGAGAACGGCATTAAAATGGAATCTTTCTGGTCGATGCCATTCCGTTTAAATCATCAATAAGTTCAAATATTGAACTCTGGCACTGGTTGCCGGCGGTAATAAATTATGCCCTTACAACTTACTGGTATGTTTTCAAACCATACGAAATTAATATACACCCTGATAAAAACGGAGTGAAGATACCGGTACCTGCTGATCCGGTATCAAATCAATGATATTGACTAATTGATTTTTAATTTATAGTCTTTTGGGATTCTGCTCCATTAAGGCAGTAACACTGCCATATCTCCAGGCTCTTAAAAGAATTTTGATAAAGAAGAGTAACTGTGTTAACAGGAAAAGAAGGAAAACACCAATCCCCGATGCAGGTCTCAGGCCCGGTATAACAGTTAAAACAAACCAGCCGAACAGGATCTGTATCAGAAGCACAATTATCATTAAAGGATAAGATGTCAAAAAGGTTTTAAATGTCCGGCTGAATCCATAGCCTATTGCCTTGAAACAAGCAGGATGGTCGGCAGAAACCTGCCATGCTCTGGAATAATCAGCTACAAGCAGAAGGATGGGAAGCAGTAGCAAAAAGATCAAACCCGTAATTTTTACGGCTGTCTGCATTGAACCCTCCGACGCAGTTTGTGACTGGCTTACTATTCCCAACGGTATTCCTACAATAATAAACAGGAGAGTCATAATTATTAAAGATAGTATAAGAGAAATCACCATGAATGACCAGAAATTTCTGGCAGATGCTTTGAAGAACTCAGACGATAAAAACTTTCCTGAGGCACCTCGCAGTGTGCCGAATAATCCACCAGCAAAAAACACATTCAATAAGAATCCGGCCAGCAAAACCAGAAGAAAACCTGATGCAAAAAAAGAAATCAGGCTTGAAAATACCTGCCCAAGTTCAGCAAAAACTTCAATATTGATACCATCAGCCAGTTTTTCGGTGATCATACTGTTTCCAAGTCCGCTCCTGAGAGCACCCTTCATGGGAATAACCAGCAGGCTTATTAGCAAAAGCAAAGAGAACCAGATTATTAATACACCTTTCCATGTGATGACTGCACGTAATGCACCTGATTTTATTGCTTTAAGTATTTGCATAACAGGTTATATTATAAGGAAATAATAATTATGAAGAACTGTATGAATGAAATAAACTTGTTGGTTAACCGACGGATTGGCAAACGGTCAGGATCAACAGTCATTGAATTATTAATATAGTTCACATCCATTCTTATCCTGAATTCGGGATCAATCTTCACCCAGTCAATCTTTCTGTTCCCGGTATATTCCAGTTCATAATACCTGCTTTTACCATCCCATGATTCCAGTATTTCATCACCATTGTCAAAATGGATAAGAATATCGACAGGAAACATCAACTCACCCCTCCTTTCGAACTGGGCAACCGACCTGTATTCAGGAAGAGTATCCGTTGAAATAGTATCGCCGGACTTTGTATTCTCCACAGCTTCATCCGTGGTCTCCAGTTTCCTGTTCTGGAAACCTGCTACCCTGTAATCGCATATTCCTGTACCGTATAGAGTCTGATTAAAAAACCAGTTCATGTCAGGTCCGAACCTGTCACCGTGTATCTCTGTAACTACCTCATTCACAACATTTATAAAATCCCTTCCGCAAGGATGTTTAAAAGCCCATTTCTTATAATATTGTCTAAAGATCTCGTTTGTTGTCTCCTCTCCCACAATACCCATAAGTGTAAATAACCATGTAGTTGCTTTCATATACGACATCATACTGTAAGTTCCAAGCGGGTAATCCCATGCATACTCATTATTACTCACTATCTGTTTCTCAGGTGATGTTACATAAGTTATACGCGAGTATGAGGCATCTGCTATTTTAATTAACGGATGGTCTATCAGACCTGAATTCCTGCCATAGTAATGATCTACTATTCTTTCTTCCCAAAACGAATTAATACCCTCATCGAGCCATGGTTCTTCAAATTCATTACTGGCCAGAATACCCATAAAGTAAGCGTGTCCGAATTCATGTATGGTAACCATTTCGGGTATATGAATCCATTCGGGCATTCTGTAAAAAGACATTGATGTAAACAGGGTTGTATATTCCATTCCACCTGCGCCGGATCCCTTAGCGGGAGGATCAACGAAAGTAAGATGAGGCCATGGATAGGGTCCGACATTTTCTGTCAGATATTCAAGAGCATGCTTAACTGCAATAAATTGCCTTTCAACCTGTTCAGTTCTATCCCCGGGAATCAGAAGAGTTATATCAACGTGCTCCCACGAGTCTTTGAAAACTGCATATCCCGGCCATGCAGTCCATGCGAAATCAACTATATCTTCAGCCCGATATACGAGAGTCTTTTTACCTTCACCGATCTCTGTTTCTGAAATCAGTAATCCCCCGCTTCCAACAACATATTCCTCCGGCAGAGTAATGCTTACATCATAAACACTGTGATTTGAATAAAATTCTGAATGGGCATGAAACTGGTGACAATTCCACCCGCCAACGGTTGCATAACGCATTCCGGCCGGTTCATACACCCCGAATTTTGGAAACCACTGGGCAACAAAGAAAAAATCATCATTATAACCCGTTCTTCTGATATTTGATGGAAGCTTTGTCTCAAAATTTATTTTTACAAAAACAGTATCACCCGGATTGGCCGGTTTGGGAAGAAATACCTGCAGTACTGTCTGATCATCCGGATTATCATCATCCGGACTAATAAACTTCATCCCCGGTGTAAGATCAAGACCTTCTTTATCTGTAAATGAATTAATCTCAATCCACCCGGGATCTGACTCCCTTCTGCCCGGCGATCCTCCTGACTCCGTGTAAAATGTAGTCTTGCTGCTTCTGAAAGCATTCATATAGAGGTGCAATCGTATATCAGGTACAATATCAGTTGAACTGTTTACCCAGAAAGCATCCATATCCCCCTTAACGATTGTTGTTTCGGGATTGAGGGTCACATCGATCTTATAACCCGTCAGACGGGCACTGAGTGGTTCTTTATTTATAATCTGCGAATACAGAATATTTGCTGAAAAAAGGCACACTATTAGAAATATGTTCTTCTTTTTCATTTCCTGCAAGTATTTATGAATACAGATTTTGATATCAGTCTTATATGTCCAATGGTCTGATAATCAAATAACTTCAGGAAGGATTGCAATCCCAGAATTTCTTTGTCAGTGAAAAATCAGTCTTACTCTTTCTTTGTTTCTTCGCGTACAAGTGTAAGAGGTATATCCCCTTCGTAATACACGGCATTTCCTTCCATCTTGGTGGCATCTGCCATCTTCAGGGTAATAGTAACATTAGTTCCCTCAACATATACAATGAAGGAGACAGTATCCTTCTCGAACTTAACGTTCTCACCCGGTATTTTATAATCACTTCCCGTAAAAGCAATAGTAGCTGAATACTTGTTTTCGGCAAAACCTAAATCAATGGTCCCGGAAGTATAACCTTCTGGGGCATAGGGAGCTTCAAATTTCCATTTACCAACAGGATCTTTTTTCGTTCCGGCAGTTTGTGCTGAAAGATCATACATGCTGATTAAAAGGAGCATAATGATGGGAAAAACACTTTTCATAAATTTTAGACTTTTAGATTATCTGAAACCATATTCACTGGCCTTGAAGATAGTCGTAAATTTCTTAATAAGACATTAT
>CAZQVL010000074.1:0-4229 GCA_964596715.1 uncultured Rikenellaceae bacterium | reverse complement strand
TTCTTTTTTCACCTCACCCCAACCTCATTCTGCGAGTTTTGCCCCCCAACCCTTTGGCCCCCCAACCCTTTGGCTCCCCGACCCTTTGGCCCCCCAACCCCTCCCGCTTCGCGGGACAGGCTATGAAGGGGGGCTGTTGGAGTTTTTTAATTAACCTCCCTTTAGGGAGGCAGGGGGGATTGGTCTCGCTATTTTTATAAACACCTCCTCTACCGATTCAGCATTATACTGTTTCTTTAGCGCGGCAGGTGTGTCGAGAGCAACAATTCTCCCCTCACTCATTATCGAAACGCGGTCACAATATTCAGCTTCATCCATGTAATGTGTTGTCACAAAAACAGTAATTCTCCTGCCGGCTGTTTCATAAATCATCTCCCAGAACTGACGCCGGGTTATCGGATCGACGCCTCCTGTCGGTTCATCCAGAAATACAATCTTAGGGTTGTGGAGAACAGCAATCGAAAAAGCGAGCTTTTGCCGAAAACCAAGTGGGAGATCAGAAATTATCCTGTTTTTATATTCCTCAAAATGGAGCTTTTCGAGCAGATCATCGGCTCTTTCACTTATCTTTTTTTTACTCATTCCGTAAATACCGCCATAAAGAGTTATATTTTCTTTGACTGTCAGGTCTTCATATAATGAAAATTTCTGGCACATATAGCCTATGTTTCTTTTTATTTGTTCCGGCTGTCTGTATGCATCATATCCGGCAACCTCTACATTTCCAGAAGTAGGTTTTGAAAGACCTGAGAGTATTCGGATGGCAGTTGTTTTTCCTGCACCGTTGGCACCTAAAAAGCCAAATATCTCACCTTCATATACTTCAAAGGTCAGATTATCATTGGCTGTAAAGTTTCCGAATTTCTTTACCAGATTATGAACAGATATTACTGTATTATTCATTTTTCCATTAATTCGAGGAACCTGTCTTCAATCCCCGCTTTTGTTTCTATGATCTCAGCGTTTTCCACACCCTCAGAGGTCAGATGATCATACAACGAATCATCGTAACTGTCATTTTTGAATGTTACATGGACTGAATCGCCAAAGAAATAGGCTGAAATTGTATTATGATATTTTCTCAGGGCATTTATCAGTCTGTATTTTTCGCCGGCTGTTACCATAAACAACTTCCTGCTGAATCCATCCCTGATTTGTTGAGGTTTATCAATAGAGAGAATAGTACCATCCTGAATTAAGGCAACCCTGTTGCATTTCATGGCTTCGTCCATGTAAGGTGTTGAAACAATTATAGTTATTTTGTGTTGCTTCAGTTTGGCCAGCATCTCCCAGAACTCTGACCGGGATACTGCATCAACACCGGTTGTAGGTTCGTCAAGAACAAGCAGTCGGGGTTTGTGGATGAGGGCACACGACAATGCGAGCTTTTGTTTCATGCCACCTGAAAGATTACCGGCAAGTCTTTTTTTGAATGGTTCTATATGGGAATAAATATCTGAGATGAGATCATAGTTTTCGGTGACAGTGGTTCCGAAAACCGTTGCATAAAAATTAAGATTCTCCTCCACAGAGAGGTCCTGGTAAAGACTGAAGCGACCGGGCATGTACCCGATATTCTTTCTTATCTCTTTGAATTTTAAGGCACAATCCATACCAATAACTTTAATCTCACCCTTGTCGGGAAGCAGAAGCGTAGTAATTATCCTGAACAGGGTTGTTTTCCCTGCGCCATCGGGACCAATGAATCCAAAGATCTCAGACTCTTCAACTGAGAATGAGATATCCTTCAGAGCTCGTGTTTCTCCGAAGTTTTTACCTATTCCTGATGATTCAATGACATTCTCCATCGGATCATTATTTAACTGAGAACAGAGCTTCCCCCGGCATACCGGATTTCAGTGTGCCGTCATTTATGACATCGATGTTTACTGCATAAACCAGGGTAACCCTTTCTTCTTTTGTCTGAATTATTTTCGGTGTGAATTCAGCTTTTTCAGAAATATAACTTACAGTCCCGGAAAAAGTAACATATCCTTTTTCTCCTTTATCAGTCCGGACAGTGCATTCCTGTCCGATTTTTATATTTCCAAGTTGAGCACCACTTATATAAACTTTAAGCCTGATAACTGACAGGTCGGCTATTTTTGCAAGTGGTTTGCCTGCGGAAGTCATTTCTCCCCGCTCAGCATATTTCTCAATCAGTGTCCCGTTGAGCGGACTTTTCACATAACTCCTGCTGATCTGTTCATTTAAAAGGGCTTTTTTCGATTCAAGCACTGCAATTTCTGCAGTAATTGATGATTTCTGGGTGTTGTTGGCAGCTATCTGCTTAAGAAAGACAGCCTCCTGTCCTTTAAGGTCGTCATACTGTTTCCGGGTAGCTGCGTCATCCTTCAGCATATTCTCAATCCTTGAAATATTGACCCTTAAGTTGTCAATCTGCTGATTCAGTATTTCATTCTGGGCATTTATTGAACTGATACGTGTTTTCACGCTCTTTATACCTGCATCTATCTCTGCTTTCTGAAGATGAAACAGTGTTGTATCGACAAGAGCAATTACGGAACCCTTTTCAATAGCTGATCCTTCAGTTACTTCGAAAATAAGGATACGGCCACTGGTTTCAGCAGATACAATAACCTCAGTTGCCTCAAAATTACCGTAAGCGTCCGCCTGGTCGTTTTTGTTTTTACATCCTCCCAGAAGGATGACTGTGATGAATATCAATGATCTGGTTTTCATATTGTAATGTTTATTCAGGTTTCTATTATTTCATCCCTAGCCCCCAACCCCTGTTCTGCGAGTTTGGCCTCCCAATCCCTCACGCTTCGCGGAACAGGCTCTAAAGGGGGGCTAATTAATTTCATTTCCGCTTATGTTAAGGTATTCGATTTTTGCCATCGCAAGTTTGATTTTATGAATTTCATGGTTTATAACTGCCTGTCGCTCAGAGTTCATCTCATTAAGAAGGTCTGTAGCTGTAATCGTTCCGTTTTCATACTGTGATTCAGCTGCTAATGTTATACTTTTTCTGAGACTGATCAATTCGGAGTCTTTCTCAATGAGTGATTTCAGGCTGGCGATCTCGGCTTCTTTTGAATCAAGCATTCTTCTGAAGTTGTCAGTCAGATCATTTTTTCTGGTTTCAATTATTCCTTTTTGAAGGGTAATTACCTGTTTCTCACTTTTAGCCTTGTTCCAGTCGAAGATATTCCATTTCAAGCCGGCTCCGAGTATATAATATGGTGCAAATTCGTCCTTGAAAAAATTATTACCTGGAGGATTCCCGTATCCCAGAGTTGCAAAACCGGCTGCTTTCGGCAATCGGTTGTTTTGAATAAGCCTCAGTCCTGCATCAAGCTGCTCCTTTCTCAGATCGAATAATGTCAGTTCCGGACGTGTTATTTCATCTGACAGTTCGCCGGCAGGTTCCGGAACCACAAATTCTGTTTCCTGATCAATATCAGAACCGGTGAGGTCGGATAAGATTTTCAGAAGTGCATTTTTTTTGATTTCAGTTTCACCTAGCTGCTGTTCAGTACGTATCTTTTCCGAAGTGATGACATTTATATCAGATATGGTGATAACTCCATACTTAAGGGCAGATTGCATGGATGCCAGCCGTTTGTTTATTACTTCCAAAAAACTAATTAACAACTCTTTCTGACGGACAAGTAACAGGAGATTAAAATAGACAGTGTTTATTTGTGCTTTCACTTTATAAAGATCGACCTCAGTCTGCTGGCTGTTGACTTTAAGTTCAGCTTTTTCCAGTTCTCTTGCACTTTTTATAGAACCACCGTCATATATTATCTGGTTTATATCCACAGTTATCCTGTACTGTTCGTGGGGGAGAGGTTTTATTGCATCAGCAAGACCCGGAATGGGAGCTGCAGCTAATACACCGCTTATATCAACTACTTCAGAATTGTAAACAACATTTGCATTTGCATCGAGTGTGGGCAACCATCCCTTCGACAGGTTATTATCCTTGAGCTTCCATATATCGGAGTAAGCTGCTTTTTCCCCGGCCAGTACAGTTGCAGTCATTGCCCGGTCATAACATTCTTTCAGGGTCAGCACTTTCTGTCCATTAAGTGCTGACAACCAGTAAAATACCAGAATAATTGAGGTAAGTACTTTCCTATTCATTTAAATCAGTTTTATTAATTTCAACATTAATCACTTTAGTTCACTCCCGACTTTAGTCACTTTAAGTACTTTTTTTGTTATTTCGTTATTGCTTTGATTACAAAATCTGCTGCAAA
>CAZQVL010000073.1:0-4525 GCA_964596715.1 uncultured Rikenellaceae bacterium | reverse complement strand
CCGATAATCACAAATTAACATTCCGGTACAACGATGTTGTGGGTACATCAGACCAGCAGACGAATCGCAACAGCGGCCCTCCCAATAATTTGCGCAATTCAGGTCGTATCAGCAGCCAGTCTCTGGCTTTCTCAAATGCCTTTTACGGATTCAAGAATACTGTTCGTTCAATAACCAGTGAGCTAAACAGTACTTTCGGCACTATTTTTTCCAATAAGCTGCTTGCCAGTTATACATTCATTCAGGATACGCGTACCAGTAACTCAGACCTGTTCCCGTTTGTTCTTCCGCAATTCATACATCCGGGAAGGAACCACGTACTATCGTTATGCTTCGGTTGATGACTTTATTAACAGTGCCGATCCCATCGGATTCGGGGTTACATACGGTTATAATGGTGTTGATGCACCCGGTGTTTATGGCACTTTTGGTTTTGCAGCATTGTATGCCCAGGACGAGTGGAAGGTAGTTCCAAATATGAAATTAACCTTTGGGGCACGTCTTGAACTTCCTCTCTATCTGGATGAACTGGAAGATAATCCGGCAATCTCAGCTCTTACCTTATGATCCTGCCGGCACAATGACCGGACCGGATAATCGTCTTTACTGGACTACCAATAAGATCGTCTCTTCTGTGAGTAATGCAATGGAACTTAGCAATACCAATAAGGGTTATCAATACTCATTCACAGCACAGCTAACCAAGAATTTCAGCAAAGGATTTGCGGGGATGTTTGCTTATACTTATACAATGGCAAAAGATATTACTTCCAATCCGGGATCGGCAGCCTACTCAGCTTACTCTTCAAACACTGCTGCGGGTAGTCTGAATGATCCGGAACTCAGTTATTCCAATTTTGCTACTCCGCACAAGCTGATAGGTAATGTTTCTTATCGTATCGAATATGCGAAAATATTTGCAACTACATTTTCGCTGGTTTACCAGGGTTACCAGACAGGCCGGTGGTCATATACCTATTCCAATGATCTTAATGGAGACGGGATATCATCTGATTTATTGTACATACCGGCGAACTCATCAGAGATCTCATTTGCAGGCTATGGCGGGATGTCTGCGCAGGAGCAGCAAAATGCATTCTGGGACTATGTGAACAGCAATAAATATCTGAGTGCACATAAAGGCGAGTATGCTGAGCGTTTTGGTCATTTAGAGCCCTGGATACACAGGTTCGATGCAAAATTGCTGCAGGATATCTTTTCAGATTTCGGAACTGACAGAGAGTATACCCTGCAGGTAAGTGTTGACTTCCTTAATGTGGGAAATCTGATAAATGATAAATGGGGTACTTATACCTATAATCCACTGGCAAGCTACGACAACATCCGTCCTTTGACAGTAGTTACCGGAGGAACATCAACCACAGAACCTGTCTACAGACTTAATGCAACATCTCTGGAAGATTTCGAGAATAAAACAACCCTTAGAAAAGACATTAGTACATCCAGTACCTGGGGTTGCCTTCTTGGGATCAGGCTTATTTTCTAGGTTTTAAACCATCCCGTTGGTAAATATTGTAGAGATGCGCAAATTGCGCGTCTCTACTTTTTTTATACAGTATGACATGATTTTAACAGGGCCACAATGTCCAGATAATGAGCGACATAACACTGTTTTAAATTTTAAAAAACAGATAAACAAAGTGTTATGTTTTGGTTAATAACTCTTCTGTCAAATGTTAATAAACTTAAAATTTTTGTCTTGTTTAGAGAAAAGTGCTTGTCTAAATTAGCAAATACCCGCTTTAAATATCAGTGGTCGTTTAATCTCATAATAATCAGAGGCTAACAGAATTATTTTTTAAGATATGGGAGAACTATTTGTTCAGGGGTCTGCTATTGCAGAAGAAAAAAGTCCGGAAGAGCAGTCAGCACCGGGAAACCAGAAAAAGGTTCCCGGCAAGGATAATCCGGGCTCAAAGGGAAAGCCGATGGAAAAAGTCATCTATTCACATGATGAGGCTGTAGAGGCGAGTAATGAATATTTCTGTGGTGATGAACTGGCTGCGAGAGTCTGGGCAAATAAGTATGCTCTTAAGGACTCCTTCGGGAACCTCTATGAAAAAACACCCGATGAAATGCATCGCCGGTTGGCACGTGAAATACGCAAAGTGGAATTGAAATATAAGAATCCGTTACCAGAGAATCTTATATACAGTGTTCTTAAAGATTTCAAATATATTGTTCCGCAGGGCGGACCAATGACCGGAATAGGTAATGAATATCAGATAGCTTCTTTATCGAATTGTTTTGTCATTGGTAATGAGGGATCCTCGGACTCATATGGAGGAATAATGAAAATCGACCAGGAACAGGTTCAGCTTATGAAACGCCGAGGTGGAGTTGGTCATGACCTGTCGCACATACGTCCCAAAGGAACTCCGGTATTGAACAGTGCACTCACATCAACAGGTGTGGTGCCTTTTATGGAAAGATACTCCAACTCGACACGTGAAGTGGCTCAGGATGGCAGAAGGGGCGCTCTGATGCTTTCTATCTCAATTAAGCACCCTGATTCAGAAAAGTTTATTGATGCCAAACTTGAAAGTGGCAAGGTGACAGGCGCCAATGTCTCAGTGAAGCTGACTGACGAATTCATGGAAGCTGTTGAGAATAAAACGCTTTTCAGACAACAGTATCCTATTGATTCAGATAATCCGAAGTTTCTGAAAGATATAGATGCAGTCCAGTTATGGAGTAAAATAATTCATAATGCGTGGAAATCAGCTGAACCGGGGGTTCTGTTCTGGGATACAATAATCAGGGAGAGTGTCGCCGATTGTTATGCTGATCTTGGATATGCAACAGCATGTACCAATCCTTGCGGTGAAATACCTTTATGCCCGTATGACAGTTGCAGGCTGCTGGCTATAAATCTTTATGGTTATGTGAAGGATCCGTTCACCGAAAAGGCAAAATTTGATTTTGAGCTTTTTAGGGAACATGTAGGACTGGCTCAGAGAATAATGGATGACATTATAGATCTTGAGCTTGAAAAGATCGATGTAATTCTGGAAAAAATTGATGCCGATCCTGAAGCAAATGAGTTGAAACTTGTTGAAAGAAATCTTTGGAAAAATATCAGAAAGAAATCAGAGGAAGGAAGAAGAACAGGCATAGGGATAACTGCTGAAGGTGATATGCTGGCAGCCCTGGGACTGAGATATGGAAGTGATGAAGCAACTAATTTTTCTGTTGAAGTTCATAAAACTCTTGCACTCGAAGTATATAAATCATCAACCTACCTTGCAAAGGAGAGAGAACCCTTTGCAATATATGATGCAGAACGCGAGAAAAATAATCCGTTCATTATCAGGCTTAAAGAAGCAGATCCTGTTATGTATAATAACATGCTGAAATACGGTCGCAGAAACATCGCCCTTCTGACAATAGCACCAACAGGGACAACCAGTCTTATGACCCAGACCACTTCAGGAATTGAACCTGTCTTCTCTGCCTTTTACAAGAGAAGGCGGAAAGTCAATCCCAATGATAAAGATACCAGGGTGACCTTTCAGGATGAGGTAGGAGACTCATGGGAAGAATTTAACGTTTTTCATCATAAGTTTCTTGACTGGTTAAAGATAAATGGATATGATCCTGATGAAGTTAAAAGGATGAGAGATGAAGAGATTGAGTCAATAGTTGCAAAATCACCTTACTATAAGGCAACAGCAAACGATGTGGACTGGATCGCTAAAGTAAAAATGCAGGGCGCAATTCAGAAATGGGTAGATCATTCAATAAGCGTTACAATAAACCTGCCTGCTGATGTTAAAGAAGAGCTAGTTAGCGAACTTTATCTTACAGCCTGGAAATCAGGATGTAAGGGGGCAACTGTATACAGGGACGGATCAAGAAACGGCGTACTTGTTGCAGGAAAGAATGAGATCAGGGCTGAAAGACCCAAACGGCCGAAAGTGCTTGATTGTGATATTCTAAGGTTTAACATTAATGAAGATAAATGGGTGGCTTTTGTCGGCCTGAAAGATGGCCGGCCCTATGAAATATTTACAGGCCTGGCAGACGAAGAGATCTTCCCTATCCCAAAAACAATTATCAAAGGGAAAATCATTAAGATCAGGGACGAAGATGGCAAAACACGTTACGATTTTCAATATACCGACAAGTATGGATATAAAAAAACCATGGGTGGACTTTCACACATGTTTAAACCGGAATTCTGGAACTATGCCAAACTTATTTCAGGTGTATTAAGGCATGAAATGCCAATAGCAGACGTAGTAAACCTCGTTTCATCCCTTAAACTCGACAGCGAATCAATCAATAACTGGAAGAATGGTGTGGAACGGGCTTTAAGAAAATATATTCCGAACGGAACCAGAGCAAAAGGAAAATGTGGCGAATGTGGTTCTGTAAACCTTGTGTATGAAGAGGGATGCCTGATCTGTAAGGATTGCGGATCATCCAAGTGCGGTTAATAAAGTATTATCTCGTAGCCCTGATAAGCCCTCTGCGCAACCAGGGGGCTTTTATTTTCTTGTCG
>CAZQVL010000072.1:0-5722 GCA_964596715.1 uncultured Rikenellaceae bacterium | reverse complement strand
ACCATCTGAGCTATCTCGCCAAAATCTTTCCACTTGTTAATGAACATTTGAATCATGCGCTCTAATCCCGAAAATCTTTTCCGTCTTCAGAGGAGTTAGATTTTCGTGGATCCTCGAAAAACATGGCAAATCAATGATTTGCCGTTTTTCGGGACCATCTGAGTTCGCCAAAGTTTTGCGAGTGCAAATATAAGCAGATAACCCCAAAAAATCAATATGATTTTTTGTTTTAAGTTTTTTTTCTATATTGCAGAACAGTAACGCTTCAACTTACCTTCTCATGAGAATAAAGTACGAACTTGAATATACACTTAACTGTTCACAGAAAGTGCTGTTCTCACGGCTCAGTACACCTGAAGGACTGAGCGAGTGGTTTGCAGATAACGTTACTGTTGAAGGTGACCTCTTTACATTTTACTGGAATAAATCCGAATCAACAGCCCGCCTCGTTGCTCTCAAGGAAAATAAATTTGTGAGATTCCAATGGACCGACAGAGATGATCCGGAATCAAACTTTTTCGAGTTCCGGATTGCTATCGATGAACTCACAGGAGAACTCGCCCTGCTGATTATCGATTTTGCGGAACCTGATGAAAAAGAGGATGCCATATACCTCTGGGATACCCAGATAAGTGATCTTAAAAGATTGCTGGGAATTTAAACAGACGGCGCAAAGACCTTTGAACACATTCACTAAAACTCTATCCCACGATACCGTTGAGCCACCGTATAATTGCACTGTTACGCCTATTTATCTATCCTTTCTTTATTCTGGTCCAGAAAAAGAAAGAACGAATAAGAACTTGACGTTTAACAAAAATCAAGTAATTTTGCAATTTGAAAAATCAATAACAGTTGAAGAAGCTTGACATATTTGTCTTAAAGTCATTTATTGGCCCGCTCATACTCACATTCTTCATTGTGCTTATCATTCTTATTTTACAGTTTCTCTGGATGTATGTGGATGAACTTGCCGGGAAAGGACTTGAATTCAAAGTACTTGCTGAGCTGCTTTTTCAGTTTTCACTTTCCTTTGTCCCAATGGCACTCCCTCTTGCCATCCTTCTTGCCGCACTGATGACATTCGGGAACCTTGGAGAATTCAGTGAACTGACAGCACTTAAATCATCAGGAATACCACTCCAGAGAATAATGAGGTCATTGATCATCCTCATTTGTTTCATTTCAATAGTATCATTCTTTTTTTCAAACAATGTCCTGCCATATGCAAACAGGAAAGCCAGAACACTTTTGTATGATATCCGGCGTAAACGACCTGATATAAACTTACAGGCGAGAACTTTCAATAACGATATAGACGGCTTCAGTATCAAAATAACTACAAAGGATCCTTTGACTAACCGCCTCAACAGGGTATATATATATGATCACCGTGATAAAAAAGGTAATACCAATGTCACCTATGCCGATTCAGGTTATATGAAAATAACACAGGATGAAACAGCAATGATAATGGTCCTGTATAACGGATATTCATATAACGAAATGGAGGACGAAAGTGCGAACATTTCCGAAAGAAGTTATCCGTTCAGGAAAGACTACTTCAAGGAACAGACAATGGTCCTTTCATTATCAGGTTTCAATCTTGAACGAAGCGAAATAGACCTGTTCAGGTCTAATTCCGCAATGTTAAATATCTCACAACTAACCTATTATATCGACTCCCTCAATAAAAGATATAATAACAGAGTTAATATTCAGTTCAGGGAGTTTAATAATACGAAATTGTATGCAGAGAGAAATAATCCTAATAATTATGCCTTTGGTCAAGATGCTGATTCCATTATCACAGATGCAAAATTTGATGTCACTGCCCTTTTCAATTCATTGAATACACAGGAAAAACAAACTGTCCTGTCTACAGCTATTGATAATATCAAGGAGGCAGCCAGTTTTCTGAGCCAGAACAGCGATTTACTCATGACCGAAGTAAGGACCATTAAAAAATATGAAGTTAACTGGAACAAGAAACTGACTCTTTCGTTTGCCTGCCTGGTTTTCTTCTTCATCGGAGCTCCTCTTGGTGCTATTATCAGGAAAGGAGGTCTCGGCACTCCGGCGGTTATTTCTATTCTTTTCTTTGTTATCTGGTATGTCATCTCACTTTCAGGAGAAAAACTGGTTGAGGAAAATCTCATCCCTACAGTTACCGGTATGTGGGCCTCATCATATATTCTGCTGCCAATTGGCATTTTTCTTACTTACAAAGCTTCGACCGATTCGGTTATAATGAATATTGACACATATCTTGCATTCCTGAAAAAGATTAAAGACTATCTGTACAGAATTGCAATAAGTGGGACAATTGAAGAACCAGCTATTGAGGAATAATAAAAATTAAAAAGATGAATAATATAAAGCTAAACACGATTGAAGAAGCTATAGAAGATATTAAGAGGGGAAAGCTGCTAATAGTGGTTGATGACGAAGACCGTGAGAATGAAGGGGATTTCATCTGTTCAGCTGAACTTATAACACCCGAACTTGTAAATTTTATGGCTACACACGGGAGGGGATTGATCTGTGTTGCGCTCCCGGAATCAAGGTGTGAAGAACTTGAACTGAACCTTATGGTCGGTACTAATACATCGTTGCATGAAACACAGTTTACAGTCTCTGTCGATCTGCTGGGTGATGAAACTACTACCGGAGTTTCCGCGAAAGACCGCTCCCTGACTATAAAAGCACTTATCGATCCTTCAACAAAGCCTTCTGACCTAGGTCGCCCCGGACATATCTTTCCACTTAAGGCAAAAGCAAAAGGAGTATTGCGACGTGCAGGACACACCGAAGCAGTGGTTGATCTTACCCGCCTGGCAGGACTCCAGTCAGGAGGTGCTCTCGTGGAAATAATGAATGATGATGGTTCAATGGCCCGCTTACCCGACCTGGAAAAATTACGAAAGAAATTTGGTATTAAGATCATTGCTATCAGAGACCTTATTAAATATACCCTTGAAAGTGATTCTATTATCGAAAAAGGTGAGAGGGTCAAGCTTCCTACTGAGCATGGAGAATTCGAATTCATCCCATTCAGACAAACAAGCAATGGCCTTGAACATGCAGCTCTGGTAAAAGGTGCATGGACAAAAGAAGAACCTGTTCTTGTACGGCTTCACTCATCATGCTTCACAGGCGATATTTTCGGCTCCATGAGATGCGACTGCGGTTCACAGCTTCACAAAGCTATGCAAATGGTTGAAACTGAGGGAAAAGGTGTTGTAATCTACCTCAACCAGGAAGGCAGAGGCATCGGACTCCTAAATAAGATAAAAGCTTACAGGCTGCAGGATGAAGGAATGGATACTGTACAGGCAAACATAAAACTTGGATTTGGCGAAGACGAAAGAGATTATGGTGTGGGAGCAAGTATTATGAGATCACTCGGTCTGGGAAATGTCAGGCTGATTTCAAATAATCCTGTTAAAAGAGCAGGACTTGAAGGTTATGGAATAAAAATCGTCGAAACGATACCTCTCGAAATACCTCCCAACCCTTATAACGAATTCTACCTTAAGACAAAAGCCGATAAAATGGGCCATAATCTTACCTGCTACAAACATATTGTAAAGGATTGATTTTTTTAGTAATTTTACTCTGATAAATGCACTGACAATCAATGAAAAATCTCAGGATATTATTCATGGGGACACCTGAGTTTGCAGTAGCAACATTGGGATCGCTGCTTATGAATGGTTACAATATTGTTGGTGTAGTTACAGCTCCCGATAAACCTGCCGGCAGAGGCAGAAAAATGATAAAATCGCCTGTCAGGGAATCTGCTGAATCCAACTACCTGCCTGTCTATCAACCTGATAATCTAAAAAGTCCCGGTTTTATCAACTGGTTGAAAAAACTTAATCCCGATATCTTTATCGTTGTTGCTTTCAGGCTGCTACCTGAAACAGTCTGGAAGATACCACCGCTAGGTACCATTAACCTTCACGCTTCCCTCCTGCCCCAGTACCGTGGTGCAGCCCCTATTAATCACGCAATTATTAACGGAGAAACAGTAACCGGAGTAACTACCTTCATGATTGATGAGAAAATTGATACGGGTAATATCCTTTTAAGAGAAGAGGTGCAGATATTTCCTTTCGAGAATGCCGGCGACCTTCACGACAAACTTATGAAACATGGAGCCAGACTGGTAATAAACACACTCACTGCCTTAGCTGAAAATAAGCTGAATCCGCAACCTCAGTCACATTTTATGTTACCCGGGGAAATCCTTAAACCGGCCCCTAAGATATACCCTGATGACTGTATTATTAACTGGAACGAGGATCCACATAAAATACATAACCTTATCAGGGGACTTGCTCCAAATCCTTGTGCAAAATCATATTTCGTAAGCCCATCTAAAAGACTTTTATTTAAAATATACGAATCGGCCGCTGAGGAAGCAGATCATAACTTAAGCCACGGACAAATAGTATCCGATGGTAAACTTTATATTAAAGTCTCATGCAAAGGCGGATTTATTAATATTCTCAACCTGCAGGTTGAAGGTAAGAAAAGAATGAGTAATGTGGAATTTCTGAGAGGTTTCAGGATCGCCGATTATTCCATCCCTGTCAGTTGACCGGTTTCATTTTCCTCAACCATAATTTCTGCCCCGTTGCCGGTTCTGTACCTTCTGCCATCCTGTTCATCTCATAAAGCTTTTTCAACTTTACTCCGTATTTCTGGGAAACCGAATACATTGTATCTCCTTCGGTCACAATATGTAATTCCTTTCCCGGTTCTGCTCGTTCCCTTTTAGGCTGAAGATAAAGAATCTGTCCTGGCGTAAGATCAAAATCATCAACAAGCTCATTATATCGTGTCAGTTCCCATTTGAGTAACTGGAACTCCTCTTCAATTTCCTCAACAGTATCTCCCTCTTTAACAATTATGTATTGTATCCTGTTGTTTTCCATTATTCTGGAGACACGGGCAGGTACCACAAAACTGCCATTACTTACTGAAACAGAAGTATTTTCGAAAATATCATTATTTGCTACAGTCTCTGGTCCGTTAACCGTTACATCTGCTTTTGGCGATAAAGATGAAAGATTATATCCCATATCGTACTGATGAAGATTAAACTCTTCAATCTTTCTGATCAGCATATTGGCATAATCAGGATTGGTGGCATATCCGGCTTTTCTCAGCCCTCTCGCCCAGGCTTTGTAATCGGTTGGATCGAGCCTGAAAAGAGAATTGTAACGTGATCCATTTATGAGAAAATCGGAATGATCATAAAATGAATCCTCAGGATTGCGGTATTTTCTGAAACATTCATTTCTCCTGTCATCATGGTGCCGTATTGTAGGCCCGGTCCAGTCGCTGTGACATTTAATGCCAAAATGGTTGTTGGCTTCTCTTGCGAGAGTGCTGCGACCATAATCAGCTTCAATCATTCCCTGTGCAAGAGTAATACTTGCCGGAACACCTGTTCGTTTCATCTCACTGATGGCCAGTCCTTTATATTTATCGATATAGGTTTCAGCAGATCCGTTGACATAAGCCGGCGAAACCGTTGGCCTGTACGCCCTGCAGGAGACCATCAGGATCAGTAATATTATCTGGAATAATCTAAATACCTTTTCTGTCACCAAACTTTTAGTTTTTCGCAAAAGTAAAAAAATTGGTTACTGATACAATACCAGTTTATTATTTATCGAAGGAACTTATCAACGGTTGTTATTATTATTTA
>CAZQVL010000071.1:0-5724 GCA_964596715.1 uncultured Rikenellaceae bacterium | reverse complement strand
CAGTTTCATAGGGACACTGACCCTGGCAAAATACCTGAGCGGAAAAAAACTAAATGAATGATATGGTTACAATTATCTTGATATGTATCGGTGTTTTATTTAATATCTTCGGATGTATTGGATTATTACGTCTTCCCGATGTTTACAACAGGCTTCAGTCTGCTACAAAATGTGTTACATTGGGTTGTTGCAGCATCCTTCTTGGAGTGGTTTTTCATTTTGGTTTATCCGATGCAGGGTTTAAAGCGCTGATTGCTATACCAATTCTGTTCTTTAGTGCCACTGTAGCAGCTCATGCGCTGATAAGAGGAGCTTACCATTTCGGTACCAAACTTGATAAAAGAAGTGTAAAAGACGATTATAAGGAGGTTGTAAAATGAAATATCCCAAGATCAGAGAACTGAAAGAGGCTGTTATTTCCCTGGTTTCTCCGGCTTACACCTCAAAATTTCCTGCAGAACCTCATATACCCTTTGAAAAATTCAGGGGTAAACCTGTTGTTGATGACGAGAATTGCGTGGGTTGTGAGACCTGTGCAAATGTCTGCCCCCCATACGCAATTACCTTTACTGATGATAAAGAAAAAGGTGTAAGGATAATCAGAAGGGACTACGGAAAATGTATTTTTTGCGGGCAGTGCCAGGAACATTGCATTACCGGTAAAGGTGTAACATTATCAGATAAGATCTTCGACATGGTTGCGTTTGACAGGGAAAAAAGTGTTGAATATCAGGAAAAAGAGCTGCTTATATGTGAAAGTTGCAATGCAGTAATAACCACGAAGGAACATCTTTATTTTCTTCACAGGAAACTTGGACCCAAGGCTTTTTCCTCGATTTTGAATCTTAATATTTTAAACCAGAAACTTAAACTGGCAGAAGGACAGGATGTCAGTATCAAAATAAAAGATAAGCTTAAGAGGAAAGATATGTTTAATATTGTCTGTCCCAACTGTTTACACCAAATCCTGGTAAAATATCTACCTTAATGTGATTGAAACCCTTACAGACTTGTTATCGCAGGAAAACAGGAAAATACTCTTTGTAGGTATCGGCAATGTTCTTAAACAGGATGACGGTATTGGTGTATACATAAGCCGGAAAATTATAAAAACTTCCGTTATTTCAGCTATCACAGCAGAAGTTAGTATTGAAAATTATATAGGAAAGATTAACCAACTCAATCCTGACATACTTGTACTGATCGATTGTGTTGACATGAAAAAAAGACCGGGAAGTTATGTGCTTCTCCCCGTGAGTCAGATACAGGATCAGACTTTTAATACACATAATATATCCCTGAAAAGATTGTCGGAATTTTTCCATATGCCCGTTTTTATACTCGGTGTTCAGCCTGAAAAAATTGAATTTGGAGAAAATATTTCGTATCTTGTAAAAAATGTAGCGGACAAAATAATTAATCAGATAAACACAAAGGAGGTGCACTATGGCCGTTGAATATTTATGCAAAGTCTGCAGGGGACATTTGAATGTTAAAACCTCGATCATCCTTGCTGCTCAACAAGTAAACAGTTCTAAGAGAGGACTGGTCTATCTCAACCCCGAGATCGGGAATTATACAATCACAACACACCCTACCTTTCAGATCCAGGAGGGTGAAGAATACATCTATACATGCCCAATTTGCGGAGCCCAACTAAACAGCAGAAAGTACTACCACCTGGTCAGGATCATTATGATCGATGATGATAAGAAAGAATACAACATCTATTTCTCAGATATTGCTGGTGAAAAATGTACCTATAAAATCAGAGGTACAAAAGTGCAAATGGTTAAAGGACCTGATGCAAAACGCTACGATAAATATTTTGAAGTTCCTGAAGAGGACAGAAAATATCTTTAACCTTCAGCAATAAATTTTATATTTACTGCCATTACATGTCATAATGAACGAAGAGATTCACAAACGGACAGCAGATAATATCCGGATTCTTTCAATGGCTATGGTTGAAAAGGCTAAATCAGGCCATCCGGGTGGTGCAATGGGAGGAGCCGATTTTATCCAGATACTTTTTTCCGAATTTCTGAATTTCGATCCGTATGATCCCGGATGGATCAATCGTGACAGATTTTTTCTTGATCCCGGCCATATGTCGCCGATGCTTTATTCTGTTCTTACTCTAACGGGATATTTCACAATTGATGATTTAAAAAGCTTCAGGCAATGGGGCAGCACGACACCTGGTCATCCCGAACTCGATGTTGCACATGGAATTGAAAATACCTCAGGTCCACTGGGACAGGGACATGCCATGGCAGTTGGAGCTGCTATTGCCGAGCGATTTCTTGTTGCACGGTTCGGGGAATTATTTGCACATAAAACATATACTTTCATCTCTGATGGTGGGGTGCAGGAGGAGATCTCACAGGGAGCCGGACGAATTGCCGGCTATCTGGGCCTCAAGAACCTTATAATGTTTTACGACTCAAACGATATCCAGTTGTCCACAGAAACCAAAGCTGTCACCGCAGAAGATACGGCAATGAAATATCGCTCATGGGGATGGAATGTAATCACTATCGATGGTAATGATCATAACCAGATCAGGAAAGCTCTTAAGACGGCTGTTGATACGCAGGATAAGCCAACCATCATTATAGGAAAAACAATAATGGGTAAAGGACTGGTCGATAATGAAGGAAAGAGCTTTGAACGAAAAACATCAACCCATGGTATGCCTGTGAATGAAGCAGGCGGCTCGTTCGAGAAATCTCTGATCAACCTTGGAGGAGATATCAACGATACATTTGCAGTATTTGATGATGTGAGAGAATACTTCAAAAAGGTTATTTCATTAAAAGCACAGACAGCTGAGGATTGGAGAAAAAGAAAAAAAGAGTGGGCAGAAAAGAACAGTGAGCTCAATAAAAAACTTCATTTCTTCTATTCAGGTGATAAACCGGAAATTGATTTTAAAGCTATTCAGCAAAAAGAGGGAGCTGCAACCCGGGCAGCATCATCAGCAGTACTGAACATACTTGCTCAAAAGATTGAAAATATGATTGTTGCTTCGGCCGATTTATCTAACTCGGATAAGACTGATGGATTTCTTAAAAATACTCATCCGTTTAGCAAAGGAGATTTTTCCGGAGCATTCCTCCATGCAGGTGTATCTGAGCTGACAATGGCTGCCTTAATGAACGGACTGGCTCTCCATGGCGGGGTAATACCTGCTTGCGGTACTTTTTTTGTTTTTTCTGATTTTATGAAACCTGCAGTTCGTCTTGCCTGCCTGATGGGTCTTCCTGTAAAGTACATATGGACACATGATGCCTTTCGTGTCGGTGAGGACGGACCAACTCACCAGCCGGTTGAACAGGAAGCTCAGATTCGTCTTATGGAGCATCTTAAAAACCATAACGGTAAAAACAGTATACTTGTGTTGAGACCTGCCGATGCGATTGAAACATCAGTCGTCTGGAAAATGGCACTTGAGAATAATGAAACACCAACCGCGCTGATCCTATCGCGACAAAATATCAAAGATCTTCCTTCAGACAATAATGACAGATATCAGGATGCTCTCAAATCAGAAAAGGGAGCTTATATTGTCCAGGATTGCAGAGGTACACCCGATATAATTCTTGTTGCCAGCGGATCGGAGGTTTCCACGCTGGTGGAAGGAGCCTCTCTGCTTAAAAAAGATGGTCTGAATATCAGAATTGTTTCGGCTCCTTCCGAGGGACTCTTCAGAAACCAGCCGGCTGAATACAGGGAATCTGTTATTCCATCTTATGTTCCTGTTTTTGGAATGACAGCAGGACTGGCAGTGACTCTTCAGGGTCTGGTAGGGCCAAAAGGAAAAATATGGGGGATGGATACTTTTGGTTATTCAGCACCTTATAAGGTGCTGGATGAAGAATTCGGTTTTACAGCAGAGAATGTTTATCGCCAGGTAAAAGAGTACCTGGCTCAATATAAATGATAAACATTATGATCATTCGTATTAAGGCCGCCTCATCAGCGGCCTTTTAACTTAAGAATAAAGATTCCCCGAATACATTTGTTTTTAGTAATTTAGTCATAGAAAATATTAAATTAAATCTCGGGAGGGTTGTAATATGAAAAGACTTGTATTTATTTTGTTTCCTCTGATTGGCCTGCTCAGCATTCCTGCTTTCAGCCAGTATGATACTCTGGATGTAGTTTATCGGGTGGTCGATGATAATATCAGGTTATTCAACAGTGATGAATTACTCGAAATAACGCTGGCATTTGATATCAAAACATTCAGACGAAAAAGGTCTGATACTTTGAATTTGCCTGCACTCCTGACTTATTACTCAAGTGAAACTGATTCAGTAGTCAAAGAAGTACAGGTGAGAGCAAGAGGCGAATTTCGTCGCACTTTCTGTGATCTTCCTCCGATTAGGCTGAATTTTAAAAAGTCGGATTCCCCTGATGATGAGTTCAGTAAAATAGACAAAATAAAAATGGTTACCCATTGTAAAACTGGTAACGAGGATTATACACTGAGAGAATACCTGGTTTATAAGCTTTATAATGCGATTACTGAAGAAAGTTACAAAGTCAGACTGCTGAAAATAAATTATATCGACTCCGAACGACCCAAAAAACCAATCAGCTCATATGCTTTCCTGATTGAACCCACAGATTTTCTTGCCGAACGTTTAAATGGCGTTGAGGTACCATCAGTAAAGCTAGGTCAAAAAAATATCAAGCCGGAATCAATGGACAGGACGGCCATATTCAATTACATGATTGGCAATTGCGACTATTCAGTTCCGGGTCAGCATAATACAAAGATTTTTTCTCAGCCAAAGTCAGATAGACCGGACCTTGGGATAATAGTACCATTTGATTTTGATTATTGTGGTATTGTGAATACTGATTATGCTGTTCCACCTGAACCGCTACCTATCAAAAACGTCCGGCAACGCTATTATAATGGCATCTGCAGAAGCGAAGAAGTCTTTCTTGAGGCTATCAAGGAATTTGCAGATAAAAAAGAAGAATTCTACAGGATTATTAATGAATTTCCATATCTCAAGGAAAGATCAACAAAAGACATTATTATGTTTCTTGAAGGCTTCTACGACGATTTCGACAGAAGAAATACTATTGTATATAAATTTCTTAATCAATGTCAGGATTTTTAGCCAGATAAATCTTATTAATATGTCTTTTATTTCAATTGCCAATGAAGATACTCTGCTGAGTATTATGATAAGATTTGGTATTAATTTCCTTGTTCTTTTTATACTTGTCCGGCTTATTTATTACAGGTACTCAAAAAAAGAGGAATTTTTATTCTCGTTCTTCCTGATGGGGATTATTATCTTTTTTATATGTGCTATACTCGAAACAGTTGATATTCAACTGGGAATGGCACTGGGACTTTTTGCTATCTTCGCCATTCTCCGTTTCAGAACAGTTACCTATACTGTTAAAGACATAACATATATTTTTACTATTATAGGTATTTCCGTAATCAATTCCCAGGCTAATGTCCCACCTCCGTTAGTCGGAGCGATTGTCATTAATTCTATAATCCTGATAACCGTATTTTTACTTGAAATATTCCTGAAGAAAAGAGCCTTAAATTCACTTATCATCATCTACTATAAAATCGATCTACTTAATCCCGTTTATAGAAAAGAACTCTTAAAAGACCTGTCTGACCAGACTGGAGAGAATATTGAAAAGGTTTAAATCAGGAAAATAGATATTAATAAAAGTAGT
>CAZQVL010000070.1:0-7996 GCA_964596715.1 uncultured Rikenellaceae bacterium | reverse complement strand
GTACCCGGAGCGGGACTTGAACCCGCACAGCCTTTATGGCCACAGGATTTTAAGTCCTGCGTGTCTACCATTCCACCATCCGGGCAGACATTACATCACCCTGGCTAAGCATTTCCGCAAATTTACAACAAATAATCCTCAATTGAAACATTTGAATCAATCAGCTTGTTCTTTGTTTGTATATACATTTTTACTTTGGATTACATGAGTATATTTGCAGAATGATGCCTGATTTTTTAAAGATACCTTAATCTGTTATATTAATCTTTTCCTGAATAAATGGCAAATTATATACTCCTGGCTCTGTGTCTGATAGTTATCATCTCATACATTTTTGACATTACAAGCAAGTACACAAAAATTCCCGGAGTGGGTATGCTTATCCTGCTGGGAATAGTGATCCAGCTATTGGTAGCCAATACTGGTTTCAGTATGCCCAATATGAAACCACTTTTACCTGTAATCGGCACTATTGGATTGATATTGATAGTGATGGAAGCAAGCCTTGACATAAAGCTGAAAAAGAACAGAAGCGGGTTGATAATGAAATCAGTCTCATCAGCAATCTTTCTTTTTGTCTTTTTTGTGGCGATTCTAACTTTAATTATGGTATATGTTATGGGCTACAAGGTAATAGATAGCCTTTTAAATGCTATCCCTCTTGGAATCATCAGCAGTGCCGTTGCCATATCATCTTCTGTTCATCTTGATACGGAACAAAAGGAATTCATTGTTTACGAAAGCTCTTTTTCCGATATAATAGGGATCCTTGTTTTTGATTTTATTATCATAAACCAGGACTCCATTGGAAGGGGATTGATAAATTTTGCGTTTAACGGGATGCTTACCATAGTTGTGGCAGTGGCCTTAACTACTGTTCTTGCTATACTTTTGCATAAGATAAGTTACCATGTACACTATGTAATAATCCTGACATCTGTTGTAATGGTATATGTGCTTGCCAAACTTATTCATCTTCCGGCACTCTTCCTTGTTTTGATTTTTGGTATAGTGTTATCAAACAGTCAGTTGGTTGAGAATACAGTAATCAGAAGATATGTGGATTTTGAGAAATTCAGAAATGATGTTGATTCCTTTCGTAGAATACTACGTGAGTTAACATTTATTGTAAGATCTTTTTTCTTTATAATGTTTGGCTATTATGCCAGTATCGGAGGTCTTTTCAATTTGCGCAATATCATAGTAAGCCTTTTGATAACCGCAGGTATGCTGTCGATAAGATGGCTTTATTTCCGTTACGTTTTAAAAATACCATCATTAACCCTGGTCTTCTTTGCTCCCAGGGGACTTATTACCATCCTGTTGTTTCTTAGTATTCCTGAAGTATCAAAAATTGCTCTGATTAATGAAGAGGTAGTTACGCTGGTAATACTGATGACAATAATTGTAATGATAGGAAGTAATATTCTCATCAGGAAAGAATTGGAGGCTCCACCGATTTTTGAGGAGAGTATTGAACCAGAGCCTGGTATTGAGTCAGGACAGGAGATTAAAAGTATTTCTTGAATTTATCTCCTATTTTGAAATATGTATACCGGCCAGCGTCTTCACCGGCAGCATGAACAGAATCACCATCAGTTTCATATGTACTGTGTTCTCCTGCTATTTGTGAGAAATTTACATTAAAACTCTTTCCTTTGACATCCTGCATTATTACATGCGCTAGGTTTTGGTGTATATCTGATTTTAAGGAATTACTGCACAAAGGACAGTAAAAATCGAGGAATTCTCCCTGGACTATCTTAAAAGTTGGATGCTTAACATTGGTATAATTACCGATTTGCGGACTTAACAGGAGTATTCCTGATTGTTTTTTTGAATTTTTTACTTTGAAAACTAAATGGTCCCCAACACGAATGTGCTCTTTACATTTTGGGCATATAAAATCATTCATCCTTACCTCCTTTTCTTAGTTACTGATGGATAACGGCTATATAAAGATAAGAAATTGACTCCGATTTATATCCTGCTGTATTATTAAAAGTCATAATCCCTGTGTTTCTCTGTGTTCCCTTTGTGACCCTCTTGTAATGATTTTTATTACACAGAGACACACAGAGAATTCACAGAGAAAGACAGATTAGTTTTTTACAAGTATGGGTTTGCCCAGACCGACTTTTTCAAGTTCCTTTAGCTGGGTTTTGGCGTCGCCAGCCACAACATAATACATTTTTGATGGATCAATATATTTCTTCGCCAGCTCAAGCTGTTTTTCTGCTGTTAATCCTCTTACAAACGCTTCTTCCTGTTTGATATAATCAGGAGGAAGATTATATGATGTCATGGTATTGAGCATGTTGAGCAGGCTGCCAATAGTCTCAAACTGGCGGGCATTACCTTTCAGCAGGGATGATTTAGTAAAATCAATATATTCCTGCGGGATATTCTCACGGTATTTTTCCATCTCGGTTTTGAAAATATTCACTGATTCCAGGGTCGAATTCGTTCTGACTCTTGATGAAGCTGTAAATGATCCGTAATTTTTTGAACCTGAAAAGTTTGATCTTGCTCCGTAAGTAAATCCCTTTTCTTCTCTGAGGATAAGATTAAAGAGCCCGTTAAAGGAACCTCCAAGCTTGTAATTCGTTACATATGCCGGGTAATAATCCGGGTCTGTTCTTGGAATTGAAGGGCAGCCTATAGTTATCACTGATTGTTTTGCACCCGGGACATCTACAAAATATATCTGTGATTTTTCGGGTGGTCCGGGAACACTGATCTCAGGTATAACCACTTCTTTGGCCTGCCATTTCTGAGACAGGTCGGCAAGAGCAGCTTCTACTCTCGGTTTGTCAACATCTCCGACAACCAGGAATTTTGCAGTTGACGGAGAAAAATACCTGCTGTAATAATCTTTAAGGTCTTCAATTGTGATAGCTGTTACAGATTCCTCTGTCCCCGATGCTTCAGTTGCAAGAATATTATCACCGAAGATCAGTTTATTCAACGTTCTTGATGCAAGGTAGTTGGGGTTGGCTTCGTTACGTTTCAGTGTGTTTATGATACGGCTTTTTGCCAGAGCAAATTGTTCCTCGTCCCATCTTGGTTCGAGCAGCATTTCTTCGACCAAATCGATAGTTTGTTCGAAATTTCGTGCCAGCGAACTTACCCTGATCGAGATGGATTCATTACCTGATGAAATCCTGATCGAAGCGCCAAGTAATCCAATAGCATCCTCAAGCTCTTCCGGTGTTTTGTTTTTTGTCCCCTCATTCATCATAGCAGCAACAAGGCTGGCAAGACCAGCTTTTTCCATGTTGTCCAGCATATGTCCACCGTCAATTACAAGGGAATATTGTACAAGGGGCAGCTCACTGTGCTGTATACCCCATATCTTCAGTCCGTTAGCAAGGGATCCAGACCAAGGTTGAGGTATTGTAACTTCAGGATCCGGACCAACAGGGGGCATTATACTGCGATCGAGTTTTGTCGGGGTTTTGATTACAGGTTCTTCTGCGATTGATTCTGCCTTGACCTCAGCTGCATTTGACAGATCTTCTTCAACAACACCTGCATTAACCGATCCTTCAGCTATCAGGTTCACTTCCCCTTTTGGAACAAAACTTGTTTGAATGTAGTTTTGGCTCTTGATATACTTTTCAAATGCAGCTTTTACATCAGTCATAGTAACAGCCTGAATATTAGCAAGATCTTTCTTGTAATAGTCAGGTTCACCTGTAAACATTGTGTATTCGGCAAGTGTAAAAGCTTTTCCCTGTACACTGGCAAATCTGCTATAAAAACTGGTTTCATATTCGGCTTTGATTCTTGTAAGATCATCTTCTGAAAAACCATCAGTTTCAAATTTTTCGAAGCCTTCAAAGATTGCCTTTTCGACTTCGGTCAGGTTCACACCGGGATTTGCAGTTACTGAAATTGTAAATGAACCGACAAGTTCCTGTGAGCTGTTTCTTGCCATTACGCTGGATGTAAGCTTCTTATCTTTTACAAGAATGGTATAGAGGGGAGCTTTTTTGCTATTGGCAAGCAGTTCGCCAAGGAAGTTCAGGGCATAAGAATCTTTTGAGTAACGCTCCACAGTTGGAAATACCATGGTGAGCCGTGGTGCTCTGGCAAAATTATCTTCATGATAAAGTTTAACTGTAGATGTAAGTGTAGCCGGCATTGGTCCTCTGGGTTCAATCTTCTCACCGGCAGGTATTTCTCCGAAATATTTTTCCACCATTGCTTTCACTTCATCCTTGTTGATATCTCCTGTAATTACAAGAAATGCATTGGATGGAGAGTAAAATTTCCTGTGGAATGCTTTAACGTCTTCAATTGTTGCATTTGTAAGATCCTCCATCTCACCGATGACGGTCCAGCTATAAGGATGTCCTTTAGGATAAAGGTTCTTAAGTATAATACCTGAATTAAATCCGTAGGGCGCATTATCGACACTTTCCCTTTTTTCATTCTGAACCACATTCTGTTGATTAACAAATGCAGCACGGGTTACTGTATTTTCAAGATAACCCATGCGGTCTGATTCCATCCATAGTGCCAGCTCAAGAGCATTCTTTGGTACAACTTCATAATAGTTGGTTCTGTCCTGGTTTGTGCTGCCATTAAGTGAACCACCTGCTCTCTGAATATTCCTGAAGAATTCGTCTTCACCAACATTTTCTGACCTTTGAAACATCATATGTTCAAAAAGATGGGCAAAGCCGGTCTTACCTTCTGTTTCGCGACTCGAACCGACATGATAGTATATCGCTACTGAGGCAATGGGATCAGATTTGTCTTCGTGGAGCACAACTGTCAGACCATTGTTCAGGGTGTATTTCTCAATAGGGATAGAGAGAGCTGTCTCTTTTTTTTCTGTTTTACAGGAAAAGAGAATCCCTGACAGAAGAATAAATGAAAGTGCAAATAACTTTTTCATACTAAGATGTTTATTATTAATTCCAGTTTAGTTAAGTGAGCCGAAATTAATAATAAAAACTAAATAAGATACGTTTTTGCAGATAAAAAAAAAATCGTAATTTTACCCGTGATCTGCGGGAATAGCTCAGTTGGTAGAGCATAACCTTGCCAAGGTTAGGGTCGCGGGTTCGAGTCCCGTTTTCCGCTCAAAGAAAAAAGGCTGCGCAAGCGGCCTTTTTTCTTTGAAAGTATTTCCCAAAGGGTCCGTCCCGCCGCAGGCGGGACAATCCCGTTTCCTTCTTTTATTTCCTGATGGGACCCCACTCACGAAGGCGGTCATTCTGAAAAAATAACCAGGTGTTCCTGTAAATCCACTCTTCCCTTACATTATTGCCGCTAATTACCCGGTTGATTTTCTGTGGTGTTCCCCAGCTATCCTTCACCATCTCAGCAGTCATACCTCTCCATATTTTGCCTTCATTCAGTTTAGCTGCCACATTAGTGCCATACTTATTTTCAAGGTATGTAAACCTGCTGACTTCCTGTTCTTGTAGCTGAACAGGTTGTTCTTCCTGTTCCTGCAATACCTGCCCGGTTTCAACAGGAGTCTTATCAATAGCTGCATGGCGGCTTCGAATAAATCCTTCATATTCTTCAAAAATAACATAGAGATAATTCTCTTCGGATCCCAGTACTTCAACCTTAGAACCTGATGGAATTATGAGAATAACAGAAGTAAGATCATACTTATCGGCAAACAGACGGGTTGCTGCTGTTGTAGTGGCTGCAGTTGTTGTAACATCCTGATCAGTAATTTGATCCTGTTCAAGATCCTGCAGGATGTTAGTCCTGTTCTCCTGTGCCTGTGCACTAAAAATCATTGCTAACAACAGGATAGAAAGTATTAATTTTTTCATATATCTGTTTTTTCTGATTTGTTCAAAAATTGTACCAGTTTAATTAAATCAGGTTGTAAGTTGTATACACCCAGTAACCAATAACCAATAACCAATATTAATCCGCACCCAGCACCCTGGGCTAAGTAATATTTATAAAATTTTTCTGATTAACATTAATCCATCACGAACCGGCAGTATCACTTTTTCTATGTTGGTTTGTGTTTTGATCATATCATTAAACTCAATGATCCCTTTTGTTTGTGAATCATTTGTCCCTGGTTCCAGTACCTTTCCGCCCCAGAGAACATTATCTGCAAGAATATATCCTCCTGATCTCACTTTGTCAATTACCAGATGATAATATTCTGAATATTCCCTTTTATCCCCGTCAATATAAACAAGATCAAAAACCCGATCAAGTGCCGGGATAATATCCTGTGCCCTGCCTGATAGTTGCAATACTTTTGATTCAATCCCTGCTTTGCAGAAATAAGAATAACTGAAATCCGCCAGCTCATCATTTAATTCAATAGTAATCAGTTTTCCTCCGGTTTTAAGGCCTTTCGACAGGCATATAGCTGAATAACCGGTAAATGTCCCTATCTCAATAATGTATTCAGGCTTGATCATCTTCGAAATAAACTCGAGGATTTTACCCTGCAGGTGACCACTGACCCTGTTTGGATTGACAAACTTTATGTGTGTCTGCCTGTACAATTCCTCAAGAACCGGATCCTCTGGAGAAGAGTGTTCGAGTATGAATTTTTCAAGTCGCCGGTCGGTGATCATTTATAAATCAGTGTTGATAATTTAGTCGGTTCAAAGATATCGTTGGCAGTTACGAGTATATCGGAAGATGTTACAGTATCAATCTTCTTGCAGATGTCTTCTATACTGTCGATCTTATCAAAGACGAGCAGGCTCTTTCCCAGACTCAACATCAGGCTTTCGTGGTTTTCATAGCCTCTTGCAAGATAGCCTTTTATCTGACTTTTTGCTTTACTCAACTGGATTATACCGAGTTGTGAGGAACGCAGCCTATCCAGTTCAGCCATTGCTATTGAAAGGCCTTTATTCAGATTCTGACTGTCGGTGCCAAAATATATTGAAAAGACACCTGTGTCGCAATAGGGATTATAGTTGGATTCCACATTATAGGCAAGACCGTTCTTTTCACGTAACGAAAGGTTTAATCTCGAATTAAGTCCCTGTCCTCCTAAAATATTATTCAGAAGGAACATACCCATACGGCGGTCATCTTTCAGGTTATAGGCAATATTTCCTATTATGCAATGATTCTGAAATGTATCCATGTTTTTAGTAACAGATACAGGTTTGTACAGCCAGGCAGTTTTTGGTTGTATTTCTCTGATTTTTAAAGGTATATCAGCAAAATATTTGTAAAAAAGTTTCATAATCCTGACATCGGAAATATTTCCGACTGAGCAAAATACCATTTCACTGGTATGGTAGTTATTTGAAATAAAGTCAGATATATTTTTCTGTGTGAATGATCTGACTGTTGACGGTGTTCCGAGAATATTTCTTCCGATTGGCTGGTTGGGAAAGATAAGTTCTTCAAAATCGTCAAAAATAAGTTCCGCAGGATTATCGAAGTAGGAGTTGATCTCTTCAACAATGACATCCTTCTCTTTTTCTATCTCTCTGGCAGGGAAAACAGAGTTAAAAATTACATCACTGATTATTTCGAAAGCTCTTTCATAATCCTCTTTCATAAAGGATGCATATACAGCAGTTTCCTCTTTTGTTGTATAGGCATTAAGTTCGCCGCCCACATCTTCGAGCCGGCTCAGGATATGGTATACTTTTCTTTTTCGTGTACCCTTAAACAACATATGTTCAATCAGATGAGCTATTCCGTGTTCAGATTCTTTCTCATCTCGCGAGCCGGTGTTTATTATCAGTCCACAATGGGCGACAATCCCGGCAGTCGTGTGGTGTACAAGTCTGATACCATTACTAAGAGTGTGAAGGAGCAGGTCCATAATATGTTAATGATCAGGTTACAAATTTACCATAAGGATGGAACGAATCCAAATTGATTTTTTTTGATCAAAGTTTTGCTGACTCAGAATTGAGATTTATATTTGCAATCCGAAATAGGGGTGCCATAGCTCAGTTGGTAGAGCACAGGACTGAAAATCCTGGTGTCCTTGGTTCGATTCCGAGTGGCACCACAACCTTAAATC
>CAZQVL010000069.1:0-8069 GCA_964596715.1 uncultured Rikenellaceae bacterium | reverse complement strand
TGACATTGAATGAAGCAATTATTAAGGCCGGAGAGATAAGATTTCTGCCTGTTCTGCTTACAACCCTCACCGCTATCGGCGGACTGTTGCCTATTGCTCTGGGGAAATCCAATCTCTATTCGCCCCTTGCTTTCGTGATCATCGGAGGATTGATAACTTCAACTTTACTGGCCAGACTGGTAACGCCGGTCATGTATAAGCTTATTCCTCCAAAGATTTAACAAATTTTCTCCAAGTCTGGTTATTCTGGCATGATTAAATATAGAACTGTAAAAGGAGCATAAAGTGATCCGGCTAAAATAAAATTATCATATTTATTGCCTTTTTAATTTAAATTTTCTTAAATTGTAAGGTTGATTACCTGATCTTTAACTAAACAAGTATAAAAATGAGAATCCTGATTACCGGGTTTGTTGTTTTTGTTATCTGGTCATTCTTTTCAGTATGGCTTTATGTGGATATTCTGAGACATGCTGCAAAAGCACCGGTAGCAGAGCAACCAATCCCTGAACAAACAGCAAACGAGGCAGATTCTTTGGCACGACTGCATGAGCTAATGCCAAAGGACCTGATGATAAACTTTGAATTTGACAAAACCGAATTCACACCCAATCCACAGGTGGAAAGCAGCCTGGCTGAATTTAAAAGCTGGCTAGATAAATACCCGGAGTCTGTCATACTGGTGACAGGACATACAGATCTTGTCGGGACACATGTATATAACCAGGAACTGGGGCTTAAAAGAGCTCAGGTGGTTCAAAAATACATTGAAGCAAAAGGCATTCCTTCGGGCAAAATGATAATTGATTCGAAAGGAGAAGATCAGCCGATAGCAGGTTATATTACCAGCGAAGACAGAGCGAAGAACAGAAGAACAGAAATATCAATTAAAAAATAAACCTATGAAACCTTTATTTATAATACTTGCAATGTCAAAAACGGGAGCTGTCATACTGATAGTTCTATTACTACTTGTTGCAGCAGCCATCGGATATGTTACTGCCTGGTTCTATGCAAAATCGGTTTATACTCCGGTAATCAAAGGTCTGGAAGATGATAAAGCCCAGTTAAACAGAGAGATCTCCGGTATGAAAGATGATATCAGTAAGCTCAAAAGTCAGGTAGAGAATCTGAATGAGAGAATTGCCAAACTGGAAGAAGAGATAGCTGAAAAACAAAAGGTTATAGTAGCAAAGGATAAGGAGATTAACAAACTTCAGAAGAAGTAAAAGTAATATTTAACAGCCGGGTACTTTCTGGAACCTGTCATCAGGTTCATTCTTCAATTGCTGAATGGTATTCCTGAAGGGATCTTACATTGTATTCACCGTTCTGCCGTTCCTTTATCCCTTTTGTCGCGGCCAGAGCGGCTGATGTGGTTGTAATATAGGGTATCTTATACTTAATTGCATTTTTCCTGATATATGAATCATCATATTCGCTGAGCCGGCCTGCAGGTGTGTTAACGACCAGATCTATTTCCCTGTTCTTAATAGCATCGACAATATTTGGCCTGCCTTCATGTACTTTTAATATAAGTCCGGCTTCAACGTCATGTTTTTCGAGAAACAGCTTTGTCCCTCCTGTGGATAAAATATTGAATCCCATATCCCTGAAGTTCCGCGACGTTTCAATGATTTTCTCTTTGTCGCGATCGGCAATGGTTATTAAAACCGTACCTCTGACAGGTAATGAGGATAATGCTGCTTCCTGCGATTTGAAGAATGCCATGCCGTAGTTATCGGCCAGGCCGAGAACCTCTCCTGTCGACTTCATTTCAGGTCCCAGCAAAGGATCGATTGACGGGAACATGTTAAACGGGAAGACCGCCTCCTTAACACCATAATGCTTTATATTTTGTTTGCGAAGGTTAAAATCTGATAATTTCTGACCCATCACTATCTGTGTTGCAATTCTGGCCATCTGAATATTACAGACTTTTGAAATAAGGGGTACCGTTCTGGAGGCTCTTGGATTTGCTTCCAGAATATAAACGGTATCACCGTAAATTGCGTACTGGATATTCAGAAGTCCGACCACCTTAAGCTCCATGGCAATTCTCTTGGTGTAATCATAGATAGCCTTTTTATGTTCTTTGGGAATGATTACAGGAGGAATAACACATGCTGAGTCGCCGGAGTGTATTCCTGCATATTCAATATGTTGCATTACAGCAGGGACAAAAGCATTTGCACCGTCTGATAATGCATCAGCTTCAGCTTCGATGGCATCTTCAAGGAACATATCAATAAGCAATGGCCTGTCGGGAGAAACGTCAACAGCAGCAGTAACGTATTGTTCCAGCATTTCTTCGTCGAGAATGATTTTCATTGCCCTTCCTCCAAGAACATATGAAGGTCGTACCATCAGAGGATATCCTATTTCTTTTGCAATAGTAAGTGCCTCTTCAAGAGTACTTGCCATACCTGAATCAGGCTGAGGGATACCAAGTTTGTCCATCATGTGCCGGAAATGGTCCCGATCCTCTGCCTGATCTATTGTTTCGGGAGTAGTGCCAAGGATCTTTACACCTGCTTCGGCCAGCTCATTAGCCAGGTTTAATGGTGTCTGCCCGCCAAACTGAATAATTATCCCTTCAGGCTTCTCCTTATTATAAATACTTAAGACATCTTCAGCTGTGAGGGGCTCAAAATAGAGCTTATCGGAAGTATCATAATCTGTGGAAACTGTTTCAGGATTACAGTTTACCATTATTGATTCGTAACCGGCATCACGGATTGCAAAAGCTGCATGGACACAGCAGTAATCAAATTCTATTCCCTGGCCGATCCTGTTTGGACCGCCTCCCAGAACCATAATCTTTTTCCTGTTGCTTACCTCAACCTTATCGGAGGCATTATATGTGGAATAGTAATAAGCAGCATTCTCAACTCCACTGACTGGAACAGGTTCCCATGCTTCAGATAATCCGAGCGAAATACGCCTGTCCCTGATATCTTTTTCGGGGATATTCAACAGGCGGGATAAATATTTATCTGCAAATCCATCTTTTTTGGCCTGAATAAGTATTTCATCGGGCAATACTTTGCCTTTAAAGGAAAGAATTCTCTTTTCCTCTTCGACAAGTTCTTTCATCTGCGAAATAAACCACTGTTTGATGTGGGTTTTCAGGTAGAGTTCCTCAATATCTGCACCTTTACGTAATGCCTCATACATTATAAATTGACGTTCACTCGAAGGGTGTTTGAGCATGATCATGAGTTCTTCGAGCGGTTTCTGGTGGAAATCCTTTGCAAATCCCAGTCCGTACCGGCCTATTTCCAATGAACGGATGGCTTTCTGTAAGGCTTCTTTATATGTTTTTCCGATGCTCATTACCTCACCGACAGCCTGCATCTGTGTACCGAGCCTGTCATCAAGCCCCTCGAACTTTTCGAAGGCCCACCGTGCAAATTTTACCACTACATAATCTCCTGACGGAGTATATTTTTCCAGCGAGCCATCGCGCCAGTAAGGGATTTCATCGAGGGTCAGTCCACCGGCAAGGAGAGCAGAAACGAATGCAATGGGAAACCCGGTGGCTTTTGATGCAAGAGCTGACGAACGCGATGTCCGGGGATTTATTTCTATTACGACCACTTTTCCTGTTTCCGGGTCATGAGCAAACTGGATATTTGTACCACCGATAACTTCAATAGCTTCAACGATAGCATACGAGTATTTCTGAAGCCATTGCTGCAATTCCCGGTCGATTGTGAGCATCGGCGCCGTACAGAACGAATCACCTGTATGAACACCCATTGCATCGACATTCTCAATAAAACATACGGTTATCATCTGGTTTTTTGCATCCCTGACGACCTCCAGTTCAAGCTCCTCCCAACCCAAAACGGATTCTTCTATAAGCACCTGATTGACAATACTTGCTGACAAACCCCTGCTTGCTACAGTACGCAATTCTTCCACGTTATATACCAGTCCGCCACCTGTTCCACCCAGAGTATAGGCTGGCCGGACTACTACCGGATAGGTCAGTTCTGCCGCAACCATTTCAGCATCTTCGACTGAATTAACAGCTTTACTATGAGGCATTTCTATGCCAAGTCGGTTCATGGTCTCCTTGAAAGCAGTCCGGTCCTCTCCTCTTTCTATTGCATCAACGTTTACCCCTATCACCTTAACGTTATATTCAGATAATATTCCCTTTTTGGCAAGCAGAGAGGAGAGATTCAATCCTGTCTGACCGCCAAGATTGGGTAAAAGAGCATCGGGACGTTCTTTTTTTATTATTTCAGTAAGCGCATATTCGTTCAACGGTTCAATATATGTCACATCTGCAATTTCAGGATCTGTCATTATAGTGGCCGGATTTGAATTTACCAGGATTATTTTATAGCCCAGTGAACGCAAAGCTTTACAGGCCTGGGTACCTGAATAGTCGAATTCGCAGGCCTGACCGATAATTATTGGTCCTGAGCCTATTATCAGCACCTTATTAATATCTTCCCTTCTTGGCATATCTGTTTTGGGGCTTTGTGGATTTATCTGAATTCTTAAAAGGAGATTATGGCCTGCAATTTAGAAAATCAATTTGACCGGAAGAATTCTTTATTAATAAAAAAGCATATGTCTCAGTTTAATCTCGTAACTTTATAAAGGTGTTGCACTTATTTGTTGTTTTGTAAGTCATGGATTAACTTAATAAATAATTGATTATGAACAAGAAAGCTTCAAATGTTATAAGCCGCAGGGGGTTTCTGGGTACCTCTGCTGCTGCATTGGCGGGATTAACAATTATTCCCCGTCATGCTGTATCAGGACTGGGGCATATTGCTCCCAGCGACAAACTGAACATTGCCGGTGTTGGCATAGGTGGTATGGGAAGAAATAATCTTGCCAATGTTGCGAAGACTGAAAACATTGTTGCTCTGTGTGATGTTGACTGGCGCGGGCAGACTCTCAAGGTTTTTGAAACCTATCCCGGCGCAAAACAGTACAAGGATTACCGCATAATGCTCGACAGTCAGAAAGAGATTGATGCGGTTATTGTTGCCACTTCAGATCATACTCATGCAGTTATCAGCATGGAAACAATGAGGAGGGGCAAGCATGTTTTTACGCAAAAACCTCTTACTCATACTGTTTATGAAGCAAAAGCCCTGGCAAATGCTGCAAAAGAGTACAAGGTTGCCACACAGATGGGTAATCAGGGGCAGGCTACTGATGGTCCCCGGAGACTTCGTGAGATGATATGGGACGGTGTTATCGGACCGATCCGTGAGGTTCATGTATGGACCGACCGGCCAAATAACGGGCTTTTCAAGACATACTGGCCCCAGGGTGTCAACCGTCCCGAAGAGACTCCACCTACTCCGGAAAACCTCGATTGGGACCTGTTCGTGGGGCCTGCACCAGTGAGGCCGTATCATCCGGCCTATCATCCGTTCAGATGGCGCGGCTGGTGGGACTTTGGGACAGGGGCACTGGGAGATATAGGATGCCACTCTCTCGATCCGATATCCCGCGCTTTAAAGCTAAAATATCCTTCAACCATACAGGCCGTATCAACTCTTGTAAATAAAGAGACATATCCGCTGGGATCCGTTGTTAAATATGAGTTTCCTGCCAGTGAAGGAATGCCACCGGTAAGCCTGACATGGTACGACGGAGGTCTTCGACCGCTTATATTACCCGAACTTGAGGAGGGAATGAAGATGGGAACAGGAGGAACGCTTTATGTTGGGGATAATGGTAAAATACTCAACGACACTATACTTCCCGCTTCTTTACGCAAGTCGTATAAACCACCTAAACCATATATTCCTTCATCACCCGGTCACGAAGAGGAATGGATACTTGCCTGCAAGGGAGGAGATCCGCCCGGATCTAACTTCAGCTGGGCAGGCCCCCTGACAGAGACAGTCCTGCTGGGTAATGTCGCCCTTCGCATGGAACTGAAAGAAAAACTTGGCGGCACAATATTAAAATGGGATCCTGATAAATACAGCTTTATAAATTTACCCGAGGCTGATCAGTTCCTTCATTGTGAGTATCGACAGGGGTGGAACCTGTAGCCTCAAACCACCGTTTATTTCAACTTTATAATGACCTGAATCACTTTTCCGGAGTGATTCAGGTTTAACCTTATATAATAGCCGATAAACAATTTGACTATTAGATTGTTATTAGTTATAAGTAACCGGTTATTCTCAAAATGTTGATAATTAGGGCTTTTACGGTTGATAACTATATTTTGTTTTATATTCAGTTATGGAAAGATTTGGGTTTATTTGCGCTGGATTTTTAAAATTATTAATAAAATTTTAAACCATCTATTGAAAAAACACACAGAAATAACCAGTACACTGGTTGATTTAACAAAAAAAATCTCACCGGATGATGCGGAGAAGGTAATATCAGTAACCTGTTCCAGCTGGAGTTGATACCTGTCAGGGATTCCGGAAATTCAATTAATCATGAAAAAACTAATTTTAATAAATATATTCTTATTATTCGCATTCAGGGTGGTTGCACCTGATCATAAGGAGTTGATTATTCCATATTCGCCTCCAGTCGAACCTTTTAACAGGCTTATTTATGCAGTAGGGATGGTTGAAGCCAAAGGTGATACGCTGGCTTACAATAAGATTGAACAGGCAGTTGGATTATTCCAGATACGTCCTGTCAGGGTGAGGGACTATAACATGAGAACCGGTAGTCGCTATAAGCTGAAGGATATGTATGATTATGAGATATCAAGAAAGGTCTTCTTGTATTATGCATCAAAAATTGGTCCTTACAACTTCGAAAAAATAGCCAGAAGCTGGAATGGTTCAGGTGTAAAGACTCTCGATTACTGGAAAAGAGTTAAAAAGCATCTTTAGAGGTCACTGGCGCGGATTTAGCGAAGCGTAATCCGTGCCCATTACTCTGCTTGGTTGTAATCCATACCATTTGTTTCTTTATTTTGTTATCTTTATCAGATTTCTGTAACTTTATAAGATATCACCTTAATAAAGTTGAACTTTGAATAAACACAAACATTCAAACCGATGAAAACATCCAGGAGAACATTTATCAAAACCGGTGCCATGGCGCTTGCAGGTACAGCACTCTTAAACAAATCAGCTTTTCCACTTCAAAAACAAAAAGGGATAGTTGGCTTACAGTTATATTCAGTGCGCCAGGATATGTCGAAGGATCCGCTCGGATCTCTTACACAGCTCGCAAAAATGGGTTACGAATATGTAGAACATGCAAATTACGTCAACCGTAAATTTTATGGGTATGGAGCTAAAGAATTCAGAAAGATTCTTGATGATCTTGGTTTGAAGATGATAAGTGGTCATACAGTTATGGGCAGACAACACTGGGACGAAACGGCAAATGATTTTTCTGATAGCTGGAAATACACAGTTGAAGATGCAGGGGTGCTTGGTCAGAAATATGTAGTTAGTCCCTCGATGGATAGTAGTATGAGAAAAACTTATGACGATTTCAAACGGTACATGGATATTTTTAACAAGTGCGGTGAGCTATGTCAGAAGCAGGGGATGAAATTCGGTTATCACAACCACGATTTCGAGTTCAGTGAAAGGCTCAACGATGAGCAGCTGTTTGATATCATGATGAAGAGTATGGATCCTGATCTGGTGGTTATCCAGCTGGATATCGGAAATCTTTATAATGGTGGTGCGGTAGCACTGGATGTTGTTAATCAGTATCCCGGCAGGTTTGAAAATATTCATGTAAAGGATGAAATAAAGTCCGGTAGCGGGAATCAAAGATATGAAAGCTGCATCCTGGGTGAAGGAATTGTTGATTGCAGGAAGGTTGTGGATCTGGCAACGAAGATCGGAGGAACTAAGGTTTATATTATTGAACAGGAATCCTACCAGGGCAAAACACCAATGGAATGTGTGAAGGCCGATCTGGAGATTATGAGGCAATGGGGGTATTGAATAGCTAATTAGTCTTTTACACACCTTACAGGAGTTCCAGAATTGCGATACGCGGCTACCCGGTATTTCTGGCTATGATCGGCATCCAGCAAACTAAAAACAGATCTGATCTGCAATATGTGTAATCTGAGATCAATGCTTGATAAT
>CAZQVL010000068.1:4876-8134 GCA_964596715.1 uncultured Rikenellaceae bacterium | reverse complement strand
CAAAATTCAATTATATCTTTATGATTAAGTGCTTCATTATAAATAATCCCTTTTGTAATAAATGCAGGTCCTGTTCCACTGCCTCTTATAACCAGTAATTTCGCACCGGCTCCTGTAGCCATGGTATTAATAAGTTCATCTGATAATTTAAAATATTTCTCTTTATCCAGATATGTCCAGCTTAACCATCGTTCTCCGGGTTTGACTATTTCAAGTTCTCTTACCGTAAACGAGTCTGATTCTTTAATGTATCCTAATGCTTTAATGATATTATAGCCAAATTTTGAATTGACAATTGAATAAGGAGAATTTATGCTAAATCCACCTGACGCTTTACTCCCTGACATAATTATTAACTTGTCTGTCTCGATGAACTTATATTCATCAAATGTTTCATCAGGTATCCGTATCTGTAAATCACTGTTTATGGTTGTCCAGCCAAAAACATATTTTCCTCCTTTTACTAATTGTGGCATTTTGGTTTAAATTAAATCATTAAGCTGGTTCATTAAATAACAGACGTCTTACCATTTTGCGTGACGGCCGGCAATATAGGGATTTGATGGCGGCCGGACCGGTTTTAGCTGCTGCTTTTGCCATAATAGAGTTAAAATTTTAATAAATCATGTTCATTCAACTTTTAAGCATATGATAGGATTGATGTTAGCTGCTTTCCAACTTTGCCAGCTCACAGTCAGGAGGGTCAAAATTGATACTCCTATACCGGCTAATGCAAAAATCCACCAGCTTAAAATGGTTTTGCAGGCAAAGTTTTCCAGCCACCTATTCATTGCATAAAATGCTATCGGTGTAGCAATTATGAAGGCAACAGCTATCCATTTTAAAATATTTACATTAAGCATGATCATTATTTCATATGCTTTAGCACCGTTAATTTTTCTTATCCCAATTTCTTTAGTTTTGTTAATTGTGCTCAAAATTGTCAGACTAAAAATTCCTAAACATGATATGAAAATGGCAAGGATAGCGAAAGTGGTTACCATCTTCGCCAGTTGTTCTTCCTTATTGTACATTGAATCGAACCATGTGTCATAAAAGGCGAAATCTATCGGAACTTCCGGTTCAATTTCATTCCATGTCTTTTTTATATAATCCATTGTTTCAGGTATATTCTGGTTTGATATCCTTAAAGTTAAAAAACTCTTTTGCATATCATCATATTCAATAACCAGTGGTTCAATTCTTTGATACATCGATCGGAAATGGAAGTCTTTGAACACACCAACAACCTCATAACCATTGGAATTTTCTTCTCTCTGAAAGTGCTTCCCCGACCAGCTCTTTTCCCACATAAGATCCTTAGAAGCTGTTTCACTGATTAAACAAGCTTTTTTATTTTCACTCTCAAAAAAATCAAGTCCTTCAATTATATTTATTTGAAATGTTCTGATAAATGAGGCATCCCCATGAATAACCGATACACCATGAGTATAATGATCAGCATCCATTCCAGGATTAAATCCATAATTAATTTCTCCCGGAATACCTGAAGAATATGTAGCATTTAATATAGAAGGATTTTGAAGTAATTTGTTTTTTACAGGTTCAAATTTTGAAATATAGTAGGTGCTTATCTTTAATAAGTTACTGTCTTTGAATCCCAAGTCTTTGTGTTTAATAAAACTCAGTTGCTTAATCATAAACAAAACGCTTATTATAAGCGCGATGGAAATAGTAAATTGTATTGTTGTCAGAATATTTTTTATATAGCCTCTTCCGCCTAATTTGATAAATTGTTTCTGGAAAATCTGAATTGGATTAAAAGAAGTAATTAGTAAAGCAGGCCATATTCCGTTTATTATGCCCAGCACAAATATCAAAATAGCTAAGATCAGGATATATTTAATTGACATCAAGCTTGATATCTGAAGTTGAATATTGAATAAAGAATTGAACAAAGGTAAAAAGGTGTCTGTTAATAATATAGCCAGTATCAGAGAGATAAAAGTGACTATAATTGATTCTGTGAGAAACAACTTTATCAAGCTTAGTCTTTTGGCACCAAATGTCTTTCGGATTCCTGTTTCTCTGGTCCGTTGATTATACTGTGCTATTGATAAGTTTATGAAATTAATAGATGCAAGTACCAGTGTAATAAAAGCAATGCCAATAAAAAGTTTAATCAGGCTGTAATTTCCTTTATTGAAATCCCAGTTTTGAGTATTATCAAACAGATATAGGTCTTTAAAAGGTTGCAGCCAAATCGTTTTAAGCATTTTATCTTTACCTTGTAATAAATCATTTGCCTTTCTGGTGACAACTTCAGCATCGGAAGGATTATTAACTGTTAAAAAGATAGTTCTTTGAAATTCCCGTTTCCCATCTTTTTCATATCCTTCGGCATGTTTATCGACCTCAAAACTTTCATTTTTAATAATATCAGCATATATGCTTGAGTTTTTCGGGAAATCTTTAAATACTCCACCTACAATATATTCTTCTCTGTTTCTTAACTTAACAATTTTACCGAGCGGATTTTCATTTTCGAATAAAATTCCTGCAACATGTTTTGATATCAGGAGAGATTTTTTGTCATTGTCAAAGGGTTTATTTTGATCACCTAACAAAAGTGGAAATGAAAAAATGTTGAAGAAATTATTATCACATGATAATTGATTATTAATGTCGATAGTTTTGTTTTGATACGCTAAAATACTGTGAGATCTAAGCAACAAATGGCAATAGTCATCTACTTCAGGGATCAGCCTTAAAACCTCATCTTTTATAGTATAATCTACTTGAGATCGCTGATTCTCTACATTGACAATTCTGTATATGTTATTATAGTTTTTATGGAATTTGTCGTAACTAAATTCATTTAAAATATAAAGACCGATAATAAAACAAATACTTAAGCTAAACGCAAACCCCAAAATATTAATGGTTGAGGTGATTTTGCTCTTCCAAAGATTTCGAAATACAATTTTAAGGTTTGTTAAAAACATTTGTTAAATAATGAAGAATTCAATTGTGAAACCAGGCAATCAAAAAAATAATTATATTCTTTACAATTCCATATAAGGAATTCAAATCGCATGCCGTTTTTGTAATACTTTAGTAATCAGATTTATAGAAAATTATCTTATTGTCGAATGACAAATTTTTTTACACAGTAAGGTAATTTTATTTTACACTCATCAGGTTAATTAAGCTGTCGGCATCAGTCGTTTTGGGTGGTTTTTAAAATCCAGCCTGAGCGGCAGAAGTTATCTTAAAATAGATGATCAAGTGAATGAT
>CAZQVL010000068.1:0-4776 GCA_964596715.1 uncultured Rikenellaceae bacterium | reverse complement strand
TTAGTATGAGGACACGTCTTGAGGGTCAGCGAAATTGCCCATAAATAATTCATACTTTCAATAAAATTCCATCTATCCTCTATTGAACAGTTCTTAAAAATTAGTCCGGCAAGCTATAATCAGAAGATTAATCTATTTATCTGCCAATCCTCTCGTATGGAAGCGTAAAATAAAAGACCGATCCCTCACCTGGTTGCGATGTAAACCAGATATTACCGCCAAGCAACTCAACATAAGCCTTCGAGATAGACAGACCCAGGCCGGTGCCTTCATACGTGCGTGTGTTAGCATAGTCTTCCTGAAAGAAACTGCTGAAGACCCTCGAATGATACTCGGGCGAGATACCTATTCCCGTATCTACAGTATAAAATTCTAACATACCACCCTTTATTGTATAACCAAACTCAACTTTCCCCTCACGGGTGAACTTTATCGCATTGCCCACAAGATTGAGAAGTACCTGTAATAACTTGAAACGGTCAGTGACGATGGTGACCTCCTCGTCATCAGCAGGAGCCACTAAACTAAGCGAAAGATTCTTTTCGTATGCCTTGGTCCTGAACCTTTCATACACTCTCTCCAGTAACTGGTTAAGGTTGATCTCACTTCTGCTGACCTTTACAGTGTTGGCTTCAATATCGGAAATTTCAACAATGTCTGTCACTATCTCCAGCAGATGGTCAGCGTTCCGGGTAATTATATCTATGAATTCCTGCCGGCGCTGCGGGTCATTTTCCTGCTCACCGATCAGCGTTGAGAACCCGACTATGGCATTCAGCGGTGTCCTGATCTCATGCGACAGATTCCGCAGAAAGGCTGTCTTTAAACGGTCACTCTCTTCGGCCTGATTTCTGGCTCTTTCAAGATTGTTAAGTATCTGCTTTTGTTCATCTATGTCGAACAGGATTCCGAATGTACCGGTAACCTTTCCTGTCTCCTCATCTGTCAGGGGCAGTGAGGAGTCAAGTATCCACTTCTTCTCCCCTCCCGGTGTGCGGATAAGGAGTTCAGCCTTGTAACCCCGTACCTCCCCGCTGATGATTTTTTCGCGCAATTCCGTCGGATTATCAGGAAGATCACCGGAAAGAGGTACTATTTCTTCAATCATACCGTAGAAAAGACTCTCAGTGAAAGCTTCAGGAGAGATGCCGGTAAGATTCTTAATACCTGATCCTATACTCAGATAATAACCTTCACCGATATGCGGACCGAAGATGAGCTGAAAAGGAATACCATCCACATTTTCAATTGCCCTGTAATAGAATATGGCCTTATCACTGAGACACTCCTTCGATTCCTTACTGAGACCAAGCCGTGGATCAACAGGCGAATTTCCAAATCCTGTATCAGTCATTATAATGATTCTTTAAAATTTCATCCTTTTTCTACTATATAAATAAACCATTGCTTCGTCAATCACATTCAAGGAATTAACAAAACACACATAATCAGTAGTTTACATAAAAAACCACCTTTTTTATATTATATTTCATAAAGTTTAATAAGGATAGAGGCAAAATTGTTACCCTGTTTTGACATTTTTTTTTGCAACATTTAAAAATGTTTTAAATTTGATCAGCATTTATTTACACATTCAGGAAATTATCAGCTACTGTGAAAGAGTATTCCGATAATGAGATCATTGAATGCCTGAGAAACCGGCAGAGCTACGTGGTAAGCTGTCTGTCGAAAAGGTATATGCCAATGATAAGGTTTATGGTTTACAGGAAGGGTGGTAGCAATGAAGACGCTAAAGATCTCTTCCAGGAGGGACTTATGATCATTCTCGAGAGGATCGATGACAGGAGTTTTGCGCTTACCTGCAAATTCAGGACTTTCCTTTATTGTATTTGCGAAAACCTCTGGAAAGCACTTCGTGAGAAAAGAGAGGTCGAGGCTAATTATCTTGCACAAACAACCGGTACCGAAGACGATACGGATTTTACGGAATCGCTGGACAGGAAACTATACAAATCCATATTCCTTAAAGCTTTTGATTCGCTTGATGAGTCAGGCAGAAAGGTACTGAAGTTATACTGGCAGGAAAAATCTCCCCGTGAGATTGCTGATACCCTCGGATTTACTTACGGCTATGTAAGAAAGAAAAAATCTGTAGCCCAGGCAGAGCTGGTGGAGAGGGTTAAGAAACATCCGGATTATAAGAGGATTATGGGAGCAGAGGGCTGAAGGCTGAGAGGTGAGCAATGAGCAGTTAGAGGTGAAAGGTTAGAGGTGAAAGGTGAGAGTGTTGATAATAAAAAAATGAAAGAGTGATATAAAGAGATAAACAGGTGGAACGGAAATATTAAGAACTACAAAGAGACGAATATGAGGAGAAACGACTGGAACCGGATTGATGATGAGCAGCTCATCAGGGAAGTATTTGCAGAGAGTGAACAGGATGAGATGATAAGCCAGGAGATCAATGAAATAAAACGTGAGATCAGAAAAAATAATCTAAACGGTATAGTATCAGAGTGGGTAACGGAGTGGAATGAGAGAAAGATAAGAAACGCAGGCAGGGATAAGAAGACAGAGGAGATCAGAGACTTTGTTACAGGTTCTCTTAATAATGATATAAATGAACCTGAAATAAGCTTTGCCGGTAAGAGTAATAAAAGTCCTGGCAGATCCGTAATACTTTATATATCGTTAGCAGCAGCTGCCATTGTTGGTGCTTTTATCATAGTGCGGACTCTCCTCCCCTCTTATAATCCCGATAAGCTTTTTGATAAATATTATGAGCCCCTGAGTGTTGTTTTACCTGCCACACGTGGTGTAAACACCAGTGAATCATATAGTTATACGACTGCTATTGAGTTGTATCGGCTTGGAGATTATCAGGGTGCTGCGACCGGATTTTCAGATGCGATGCAAGGCGATAACTCAGCAGTCGCACACCGTTTCCGTTTCTTTATGGGAATCACACAACTCGCACTGGGAAATTATGATCAGACTGTCAGTCTTCTTTCAGATGTAACCGGTAGTCCGGGCGAATTCGGGAAAGAGGCAGAATGGTATCTGGGTCTCGCATATCTTAAAAGCCGCGAGAAAGAGAAAGCTCTCAGCTGTTTCAGGCATCTTGCCCAAACACCAGGCTTCTACCAGGAGCGGGCAGAGAAAATAATCCGCCGTCTGAAATAAACCACCAGCCATATTCCACCAGAGAGTATCAGTATTACAGCGGCTATCACAGTAATCCGGTTATTTCGTGTTACCGCGGCATTATCCCCGAGTACTTCGTAGGCTGCCCAGTAATACGGATTAGTGTATGCCGGCGGACAGTTATCCAGATATTCAAGCTTTGCAAGACGCAGGGCTTCATCTTTTTTCTCGCCTTTTGAAAGATGGTGATAAAAGCGCGTTATTATGGCTGCACTTGCTTCATCATTGATCTCCCAGGCCGTCTTTATAACAGATGATGCGCCTGCAAGGATGAAACCGCGCGCAAGACTCATAAGCCCTTCGCCATGGAATAATGTGCCCGTACCTGAATTACAGGCGCTGAGAACAATCATCGGAGAGTATATCCTGCTGAGACTGATCTCATAATTATAGAGTTTACCATCTTCAGTGGTATCATTCCGTCCATCAAATAAGAGGCACGAATAGCGTGAATCGACGGTATCTGATAAAGAATGCATTGCAAAATGGAAGATTGCAGGTTCAAATATTGCTTTTCTGAAATTTGTCTCAGTGGCTTCTTCTCCTGTGAATTTCTTTCCTCCAAACCATTTATACACCGATTCTATCTCCTCTCCTGTTCCCCTGAGGTACCCGGTTCCGCTCGCCTGATGATCGCTGGTATCGTAATCAGGTGAGAAAGCGTAAACCTCCTTTCCTTTTCTCAGTTTGACATCATTGCCGGAGATCAGAGATGAAGAATATCCATACGAAAATGTATAATAATAAATTAAATAATTAAGTCCTTCATAATCAGCTTGATATGATTCAGGCTTGTTTTTCAGGAATGCATCAAAAGGAAGCCAGGCTATCTCTTCGTCGGGAATAATGATAAGCCTGTTGCCACCGGTAAGCTCCTCAATCGGCCGTACCAGCTTATCATACATATACCACAGAGCATCAGTATAGTTTTTAAAGCTACTCTTTTTTCCTTCGGCGGTTACGGATGGAATATCACCTTTCCGTATTATATCAACATTCCTGATAAAGGTTGAATCGAGGCTTGTTTCGCGTAATTCAAGACGGTCTCTGGCAATCAGAAAAATATAGAGTTTTCTGTATCCGATGTTATCATGGCCGGAGAGCATGTAGTCGATGATAGTCTCATTTCTTTTCAACTTCCTCCGGATCTCATTGAGGGGAGCCGGTCTGGTTTTTTCAAGGAGTTCGTGATATTGCGGAAATTCCTTGTTTATCTGGTCTGTGAGCGCTTCTTTTTCGCGGTTCATATCAAAAAGTGCATCTTTCCACAGGGCTATCCTGTTACTGTCCGGGTCTGTTTTTCGCATCTCCTCAAGTAAAAGGTTGTTATATGCTGCAATATTGCCGGCGAGATGGTTGTGCCTCAAATACAGCGAATCAGGTAATCCGGCAGACCAGACCAGTTTGTTACCCGTGATCTCTCTGCGGAGTATTGCTGCTTTGCCTTTAGTGGCAATATCGTACATCTTCTCCAGCGTCACACTTTCTTTATTCAGAGTAAATAAACTATTAGCAAGGTGGATTGCAAAAATATATGTTTCCTTCTCATTTTCAGCCAGGTAAATACGACTCTCCTCCGACAGGTAGTCATTCCTGATCCTGTCGATAAGT
>CAZQVL010000067.1:0-9730 GCA_964596715.1 uncultured Rikenellaceae bacterium | reverse complement strand
GCAGAAAGCTGTACCCTGATCCTGGCCTGATCTTTCGGAACAACAGGATAGTAAAACCCGATTACATAAATGCCTTCCTCAAGAAGCCGGGCTGCAAACTCCTGTGATAGTATCGCATCATACAACATTACAGCGCATATTGCAGATTTAGTGGGTTTAATGTCAAACCCAAGCTTAGTCATCCCGGAAATGAAATAATCAGCATTGTGGTGCAGCTTGTCCTGAAATTCATTGGTTTCAGTCATCATCTCTATCATACGTATTCCGGCAGCAGCAACAAGAGGAGGTATTGAGTTCGAGAACAGGTAAGGTCGCGATCTTTGTCTCAGGAGGTCAATTATCTCCTTCTTACCTGTTGTAAAACCCCCTATAGCTCCGCCAAAAGCTTTTCCAAGAGTGCCTGTAATGATTTCAACTTTGCCTTTCAGATTATACAGCTCAGTAACACCCCTCCCGGTTTGTCCTACCACACCTGCTGAGTGAGATTCATCAACCATCACCATGGCGTCATATTTATCGGCAAGATCAACAATCCTGTCAAGTGGAGCTACATTGCCATCCATAGAAAATACACCATCCGTTACTATCAGACGGAATCTTTGTTCCTGAGCAAGCCTGAGTTGTTTTTCCAGATCGTCTGTATCAGTATTTTTGTACCTGTAACGCTGGGCCTTACACAGACGGGCTCCATCAATAATCGAAGCATGGTTCAATGCATCGGAGATGATCGCATCCTCATTTGTAAGTAATGGTTCGAACACTCCACCGTTCGCGTCAAAGCAGGCAGCATAAAGGATTGTATCTTCAGTACCAAAGAATTCTGCAATCTTCCGTTCAAGTTCTATGTGAAGATCGGTTGTACCACATATAAATCGTACTGATGACATACCATAACCGTGATCATCAAGGGTAGCTTTTGCAGCTTCAATCAGTGACCTGTTATTTGATAGTCCAAGATAATTATTGGCACAGAAATTCAATACCTTCTGCCCTGTATTCAATTCAATTTCAGCTCCCTGTGGGGATACAATGATCCTTTCTTTTTTATAGAGACCAGCCTCCCTGATTTCTTTGATAATCCCATCCAGATGGGCTTTAAAATTCGTATACATACTATTTTGATATTTTACTATTATGATATTTATCTCCTGGTGAACCTTAGTGCCTTATTGGCCAGAAAAAAAGGCCACCAAGACACGAAGTATCACCAAGGGATATAAACTAGTCCCAATTCAAGATCACTTTTCCGCAGTCTCCCTTTTCCATTATATCGAATCCCTTCTGGAAATCATCAATACTGAACCGGTGTGTGATAACAGGATTGAGATTAATCCCGCCAATGATCATCATTTCCATTTTGTACCATGTTTCCCACATTTCCCTGCCATAGATTCCCTTTATTGTAATAGCTTTAAAGATAATATCATTCCAGGGCACTTCACACTCAGATGGTAATATTCCAAGCAGTGCAATGCTCGATCCGTTATACATGTTGCTTATCATTTCATTAAAGGCTTTGGGAGACCCGGACATCTCCAGACCAATATCAAAACCTCTCATTCCAAGTTTCTTAACGGCATCTGATATCTTTTCTCCTTTTGATGGATTTACTGTAAGAGTGGCACCCATTTTTTTTGCTATTTCAAGCCGATAGTCTCTCAGATCACTTGCCACAATAAATCTTGCTCCTGAAAATTTTGCAATAGCAATAGCCATGCTCCCTATAAGCCCGGCACCTGTTATCAGCACATCCTCACCAAGCAGAGGAAACGAAAGTGCTGTATGTGTGGCATTTCCAAAAGGATCCATTATTGCTGCCCACTCATCGGGAATTCTTGGATCAAGCGGAACCACATTTGAAGCAGGGATCTTAACATATTCCGCGAAAGAACCATCAATATTTACACCTATGCCTATAGTGTTTTCACAAACATGTTCTTTCCCGCGCCGGCAATTACGGCAATGACCGCATGCAAGATGGCCTTCGCCGGTAACTCGTTCACCGGTTTTAAGATTGGCAACCCCCGGCCCCATCTTTTCGATAAAACCCATATACTCGTGACCGATGACCATCGGAGTTTTAATGGTTTGTCGTGCCCAGTCGTCCCAATTATAAATATGAAGATCGGTTCCGCAGATAGCCGATTTCTTTACTTTTATTATGACATCATTAAGTCCAGGCTCAGGAACAGGGACTTCTTCCATCCATAAACCCTTTTCAGGTCTGGCTTTCACAAGAGCTTTCATCTTTTTCATCCGGCAATGTTTACTGAAGGATTTTAACGGTTAAAGAAAATACAAAGTTAATATAAATCGATCTGTCCCTTTCAGTGATATGGCAAACAAATTGGTTCTTGAGCAGTTAATTGTAATCACAGGCAGTCATATTAGCAGGGAAAGTAGAATCCTGTTATGAAAGTAATAATTAGCAAGCATTATCTATCTTTGCATTGGAAATAATATATGATATAAATCTATGACTAAAATAAGAGTACGCTTTGCACCAAGTCCTACAGGCCCTTTACATATTGGAGGAGTCAGGACGGCACTCTATAACTATCTTTTTGCAAAGAAAAATAAAGGCACCTTCATATTAAGGATTGAAGATACTGATCAGGCAAGGTTTGTTGATGGAGCCGAGGAATATATTATGGATGCTTTAAGATGGTGCGGGATAGCTGTTGATGAAGGGATCTATGAGGGAGGCAGTTATGGTCCTTACAGGCAGAGTGAACGCAGGGACATCTACAGGCATCACGCTGAATTGCTTATCGCAAAAGGTGAGGCTTATTATGCTTTCGACACTCCGGAACATCTTGAATTGCTCAGATCAGAAGCGGAAAAAAATGGCCGTACATTTATTTATAACGGATTTGTAAGGGAAAATCTGAATAACTCAATTGCATTAACTGAACCTGAAAGCAAGGCAAAGATTGAAAATGGGGAACCATATGTAGTACGCTATAAAATGCCTTATAATGAAGATATTCATTTTGACGACATCATCAGGGGTCATATTGTTGTAAATACAAGTACACTTGATGACAAAGTGTTGTTCAAATCGGACGGTATGCCAACCTATCACCTAGCAAATATTGTCGATGATCAATTGATGGAAATAAGCCATGTGATCAGGGGAGAAGAGTGGTTGCCATCGCTCCCGCTTCACTTTCTGCTTTACCGTTCTTTCGGATGGGATCCTCCTCTCTTTGCCCACCTTCCTTTACTTCTTAAACCTGATGGAAAAGGCAAATTAAGCAAAAGGGACGGTGATAAGATGGGATTTCCGGTTTTCCCTGTTTACTGGCCGTTTGGTGAAACAGCAAGAGGATACCGCGAAGATGGTTACTACCCTGAAGCTTTTATAAATATGCTTGCCTTGCTTGGATGGAATCCCGGAACTGATCAGGAGATCTTTTCTATGGATGAACTGGTGGAAGCTTTTTCACTTGAAAAGGTGGGAAAATCCGGTTCACGGTTTGACCCCGAAAAAGCAAAATGGTTCAATCATCACTATCTTCAGAAAAAGAGTAATAACCAGCTTGCACTTGAATTCAGAGAAGTACTCAGAGCTAAAGGATATCATATTGATATAGTGAATCTTGAAGTCCTGGTTGGACTGGTAAAGGAAAGAGTGAGTTTTGTGAAGGAAATATGGGGTCAGACTGATTATTTTTTCAAAGCTCCTGAAACATATGACCCTGAGGCAGTGAGAAAAATATGGAAGGAAGATGCTCCCTTACGATTAACTGAACTACAGTCAATAATTGAGAAGGTTGATAATTTTTCACCGTCGGTAACTGAACAGGCTGTAAAAGAATGGATTAATGATAAAGGGTATAATGCAGGATCAATTATGAATGCGGTCAGGCTAGTAATTGTAGGAGCTTTGCGTGGCCCCGGTATATTCGACATAACAGGCTGGATTGGCAAAGAGGAGACCCTGAAACGTATAAGTAAAGGAATATCAACTATTGGTGAATAGATAATAATGATTTCTCCTCAACCAGGCGATTATATTGACGTTCATGCTTACGAAGCCAACCTTTCTCCGGGTTCTAGTTGCAGGTCAAACTATTTTAGAGGCAGTCAATGTTCAGGTTGTTGTACCGGATTTACGTTCTGAAGTCCACTTAAAAATATAGTAAGCCGGAATTCCCACAATCACTGTAATTAAAGCTATGGAGGATTCCTTCGGACGTTCAAGAAATGAGAGAAAAAGGATCATTATTCCTGCTAAAATATAGATTATCTGAGTAATAGGAAATCCGGGCAAGCGCAGAGCTCCGGGATTGTTCATTCTCTGTTTGAAAACCCCTATCACTGATAAAACAGGAAAAATTCCCAGGGCAAACCCCATATATGTAAGCACCTGCTCAAAGGTTCCTAGAACTACAAGTGCCACAGCAATAATGCATTGTAGCAAAATTGAATTTGAAGGAACCTCAAATCTCTTATGTATTTTAGCCACTGATTTAAAGAATAGACCATCTTTGGCCATGGAGTAATAGACTCTCGGACCTATGATAATAAAAGCACTTAAAGATGAGAAAAGTGCGAATGCAATTATCATTGAAAAGAGCATATCTGCAGACTTTCCGAACAAATTTCCCATAGCCAGACCGCCTACTGATATCACTCCCTTCATCTCTTCCGGATTAATGCCGTATATGTAAAGGAAATTAATGCCCATATATAGTATGATCACTATTCCGGTACCATAAATAAGTGACCTTGGCAATATTTTTGATGGATTTTTTATCTCGGCTCCAAGGTAGGTCGATGCGTTCCATCCGCTATATGCAAACATTATCCACATCAATGAAAGTCCAATGGTTTTCCAGCCTCCAAGGCCTGACTCGATACGACCCCCGCCGTGGAAATTGTTTAAATCGCCTTTACCTGAAAGTAATCCTGCAAGAAGAAGGATTACTATAAGAGCTACTTTAAGTATTGTAAGTACATTCTGGACCCTTGCCCCGGTTTTAATTCCCCTGTAGTGTATTAGGGTAAATATCAGGATTATACTGATGGAAATAAGCTTTTTTGTTAATGACGGATCCATTATTCCGGAACTCTCTAACCAGACTGGCATTACCGGTATGGCACGGCAGAAATATTCACTGAAACCCATCGCAGAAGCGGCTATCGGAGCTGAGAAGCCGACCATAAAGGAGACCCAGCCGCTAAGGAATCCATAGATCGGATGGTAGAGTTTTGACAGAAACAGATATTCGCCTCCCGCACCTGGCATTGCTGCTCCAAGTTCACCGTATGAAAAAGCTCCGCAAAGGGCAATTATTCCTCCGAATGCCCAGAGAACAAGCATCAGCAGAGGATCATTTAAACCTGCCATCAGAAGACCTGATGTAGTAAATATCCCTGCTCCTATCATATTAGCTATAACAATATTTGTAGCAGGGAAAAGTCCCAGCTTTCTCTGTAGTTTTTCTTCCGCCATAATTTACCGGATTATCTAACGGCTTTTTTATAACTTATTGATACTCCGCCTCCCGCGCTATTGACGGTGGTCTCATAGTTTTTCAGACTTCTTACATATTCAAGGAATTCAGCCTGGCCGCTGTATCCCCCATATCTTCCACGTCCAAACTGAGACCTTTCAGAAACGTTATGAGCCGTAAAACAACCACCAACTTTCAATTTGGGATCAATATCAACGAAATAATTTTTATACCACTCTTTATCTGCATCGCTGAAAACGAAGTCGAAGGGCCCCTTAAGCTCTTTAACAAGAGTATGGGCATCGGCAAGCCGTGCATCAATATATTCCGACAATCCTGCCTGTTTGAAGTTTTCGAGTGCTTGTCTGTGCCTTCTTTCGTCTATTTCAATAGTGATAAGTTTGCCGCCCGTTTTGCTCAGTGCCCATGCAATCCAGATACCTGAATGGCCTGTTGAAGTTCCGATCTCAAGGGCACTTTTATAATTGTTCTTAATAATAAGATCATGAAGTAACTGTCCGTCTACCGTTGGCACATTCATGTCGTACCAGCGCCTGTTCCGACTGCTGAGAAAATTTCTGACCTTTTCATCGAGTGCCGGATTTGACTTCAGAGTCTGTGCAGCAGATGAATGCATCATAACTGAAATTATTATGACCGTAAAAAAAATGCTAATTATGAATTTCATGGCTCCAAATATAAAATAATAATTTTAACATATACATGTTTGACATTTATCAGTAATTTTTTATTCCATAGTCACGCTTTGTCATGACTTAAATTATTCCTGTAATTATTTCTTTTTCTATCTTTCCGTAACAAAAATTAATCAGAAGAAACAGTATTTAATTTTCCTGAGAATGGATGAATATCTTAAAAAGAATTACGATAAACTGATAGTTGCAGTTATTGCCCTGTTTAATATTATTTTACACATGGTTGTTTCAGATAACCTTGAATATCACAGGGATGAGCTGCTTTATTTTTCACTTGGACAACATCCCGCTCCGGGATATGCAACAGTACCTCCTCTGATTGGATGGATTGCCTGGTTGATGCAAAATCTATTTGGTTACTCGGTTTTTGCTGTGCGTTTGTTTCCGGCAATACTCAGCGGTGTTATGATAATGATGGCAGGTTCGATGGCACAACTGCTGGGTGGTTCAAAATATGCATCCGTGCTTGCCGCTGTGGGGCTGACTATTTCGATCTTCTTCATGCGCTCATATTTGCTTTTCCAGCCGGTTCATATTGAAATATTTCTCTGGACACTCTGTATATATCTGGTTATAAAATTTATAAACACTTCAAGCGGCAAATACCTCCTGCTTTTTGGAATGGTTGCCGGCTTAGCGTTATTAAATAAATATCTTGCCGGATTACTGTTTACAGGGCTTCTGTTAATTGTCCCGTTCACCAAATATCGGTTCGTTTTCACACATAAAATGTTCCTGGCAGGAATGGCAGCCGGTTTTCTGATATTTCTTCCTAATCTTCTGTGGCAGGCTTTAAATGGATTTCCTGTTTTTAATCATATTGCGGAACTATATGACAAACATCTGGTTCATATGGACATCCCGCTCTTTCTTACCGAACAGTTAATTATGCCTTTTGCAGGTACATTTTTAACAATAGCAGGGATAATCTTTCTGCTCCTAAATAAAAAAATGCATAAGTTCCGATTCCTGGGAATTTTGTCGCTGTTCGTAATAACAGCATTAATGTTATTAAAAGGGAAGAGTTATTATACCCTGGGTATATTTCCTTTTCTGATTGTTGCAGGAGCTGTTGCGTATGAATACTGGATCAGAAACAGATGGTTCAGAATAATATTTCCGTTATTCCTTATTATACTTGCAATTCCCATGGTGCCCATGGGATTACCGGTACTTGACCAGGAAGGATTAAAAGAGTATTTCAGAACACTTGACGAAAAGTATGGGATAGACCTTGGACGAAGGTTCGAGGATGGATCAATTCATTCACTGCCACAGGATTATGCAGATATGCTCGGATGGGAGGAGTTAACGTTAATTACAAATAATGCCTGGCAGATGATTGATGATAAGGAAGCATGCTTTATTTATTGCGAAAACTATGGACAGGCAGGAGCTATAACCATTATAGGTAAAAAATTCAATCTTCCCGAAGCTGTCAGCTTTCATGATAGTTACAGATACTGGATCCCGGAGGAGTTTGATCCTGATATTAAAACAGCTATATATATTAACAACGAACTGGGGGAGGATGTAAATAACCTGTTTTCGAGGATAACACCAGTTGGCAGTATCTCTGACCCTGATGCAAGAGAATTTGGAACAACCGTGTATCTATGTGAGAATCCGAAGATGAGTTTTAATAAATTCTGGAAAGAAAGGCTTTTGGAAGTACTGGTTGATGGCATCAGAAGAGACGAAGATGAAGACAAATTGTTTGAAGAATTTAAAAGAAAACATCTTTTTAAGGAATAATCAACGTATCGATACCTCTGATATTTATTGTTTCGTACCTTTTAGAATTTACTTTCTCTTCAGATTCATTACCTGCGTTAACATACTGTTGAAGGTCCCTGCCTTATCTGATTAGCCTGACTATCCTTGAACTATAAGAATAAAAGCCAAAAAATTTCTGAAGTATTTGTTTAGCACCTAAACAAAACTAAAATGAATAATGAACTTCAGAATCTTATTGATCTTTTCCTGAAAATACTTCACCTTTATTCGGTAATATCAAGAAAACCAGTAGATTATGGGACAGGTGACCTTCTGTATTTCACCGAGATACATACAATTAGCGTTGTGGGGAAGAACAGAGAAGTCAATATGACACGCCTTGCTGAAATGATGGGAGTTACCAAAGGAGCTATTTCACAGACTGTGAAAAAACTGGTAAACAAGAACCTGATCCTTAAAACCAATATTACTAACAGGAAGGAGGTGAACCTCAAACTATCCGATAAGGGACAGATGGCGTACAAGGGGCAGAAATCATTTCAAAAGGAGATCTTTACTTTTGCCGAAACGCTTTATAACCGTAGCACTCCTGAACAACGGGAGCTGGTCAGATCATTGATTTCCCGGCAGATCTTTACAGTCTGGAGACATTGAAGATACAGGCAGGAAATACAAACATTATTCAGAGTGCCCTGGTGGCAGAAGATGCTGAGTATGCAGATCTGAGAAAATATGCCGATGAATTAAAGGATGCAATCTCTGCCATTTCCGGAGTGAGAAAAGCTGAGGCAGTGGCTTTCCCGGAACAGGAACTTCAGATTGCTATTGACCTGCCTAAAATGGCGCAACTGCATATAGCAGTAAATCAAGTGATTGGAGCCATACAAAGTGAGAATGCAAATATACCCGGAGGGAGCATTGAAATAGGTCCAATGAAGTTTAATATAAAGACCAGCGGCAGTTACGATAACCTGGAAGAAGTCAGAAGAACCATTGTAGGATCCAATATGGGGCAGGTTATTTACCTGAAAGACATTGCCGATGTCGGGTGGGGTGATGAGGATCTGAAATACTATGGCCGGTATAACGGGGAGAAAGCTGTCTTCATCATTGCCAATATGAAGAAGGCTCAGAATATAAATGCGATGCGTAACAGTATTTACAAGGTGTATGATTCTTTTGAGAAGAAACTTCCTTCAGGGGTCAGGCTTGAAAGAGGATTTGATCAGTCGAAGAATGTTAAGAATAAGCTTAGCCGGCTTGAAAAAGATTTTCTCTTTGCCTTCCTGCTTGTGCTGGTAACATTACTTCCGCTGGGATTCAGAGCCTCAGGTATAGTGATGATATCCATACCATTATCAATAATGATCGGGATAACAGGTTTATACCTGGCTGGTTTCAGCATCAACCAGCTTAGTATTGTCGGAGCAGTAATCTCGCTGGGTCTTCTCGTCGATGATTCAATTGTTGTGGTTGAAAATATCAGCAGGTGGATAAGGAACGGAGTAAAACCTTTTGAAGCGTCAATAAATGCAACAAGGCAGATTGGTACAGCGGTAATCGGATGTACGGCCACACTTATTTTTGCCTTTTTACCACTGATGTTTCTGCCGGGAATGGCCGGGAAATACATACGGGTACTACCTTCTTCGGTGACATTTATTGTTCTCGGTTCGTTATTTGTGGCTCTGACGATTATTCCGTTCATTGCAAGCCATATCTTTAGAGGTGATGTGCGAGCTGACTCCTGAATCATTACCTGACATTGAATGAAGCAATTATTAAGGCCGGAGAGATAAGATTTCTGCCTGTTCT
>CAZQVL010000066.1:0-9736 GCA_964596715.1 uncultured Rikenellaceae bacterium | reverse complement strand
AACAACAGGTATAAATGTCAGCATAACAGTTTGTCCTTCGCGCATTCCCGGGAAACCGAAGGAGCAGTTTAAAGGAGTTGTAGTGTTGCTTTTTACGGTAGCGGACCCCTGACAGTTGCCAGTGGGATTATTTCCTGCATCAGCAATCAGTGAGAATGACAACTTTACGTTCTGACTCAAAGGGGATGAACTTAACAGTTCAAAAGAAAAATTAGTTAGTGTTACATCATACAGGTATTCTCCAACCTGGAGATACTTTGAAAAGGTGTTATTGCTTTCAACTGATTCGTTTATTTCGTTTTCATCATCAACTGAGCAATTAAATAAGTAAGAACCTGTTGCGCTGATTGTAAAAGGATTTGTTGTTACAATTGTTTTATTACCTGAGGAAGCAGCAGCTATTTTACCTTCCGGAACATTAACTCTAATGGAAGTGGTGTAGGGAACAGTGGTTATTCTGGCATTGAAACTACGTTGTATTTGTTCGGGATGTGTGAAGCCAAATGTAATATCGAGCGAAGCTGACTGACGGGCTACCGGTATAACACTGCCCGTCCAGTTCATATTCATAACAAATATATCCGGATCGGGAATTGGTGGAGGTGGATTGTTCACAGTAATATACTGAGGCGATTCAATGCGTACTGTATCGGCAAAAACAATCAATCCATAATCACCTTCTGCAATTTTATATCTGTTGAAAAAGAAGGTGTTAATATTTCTAAGATATTGTGCTGATCTGACTGGCCCTAATGCTTTAACTGCAATATTCATTCTCTGTTTTGAAATTGCTGCAAATTCAACTCTCTGGTTTTGCAAGGAATGCAGTGCTGCAGCAGATGTTATACTCAAACCAGGCTGAGCACCTGAATGGTGGATGGTGACGGAAGGAGAGGTGCCGGTAACAGAAACTCCTGGTTTTATTTCGGGATATTGAGTAGCGTTCAGTGACCTGTTTACCTGGACCATCTGGGATTCTGTTATGGTACCAGAAATAGCCGTTTCGGCCATGTAAGCACGGAAAACCCGGAATAAAGGTACTGTCCATTGTAACTCTTTATCCAGATTCCCAAGAATAATCCGGTTGCTCGTATTCACTATTAAAGTGCTCCGGGGAAAAGAAAATTTTTCTGAACCTCCTTGTGTTAGTTTTACAGTAATTTTCTCGAGTTTATTTAAATGAGTCCCGTAAATATAAATCCTCTTAGTTTTACCAAGAACAATATTCTGCGGAATAATCCCTGTAATTTTAGGTGTTATTTCTTTTACTTTCAACTCTGCACCATAATCGAATCCCGAGATTACCATGCCCCTTACTGTAGATGATAAAGCCAAAACAAGGAAAAATGCAAGGAAAATAGCAATCAGGCCGATCCCTATATAATTAGCTCCTGTAATCCGCCGTCCTTTACGTAAGAAGATTATTGCAAATATTATCAGTCCGATTGCCAGAATGATTATTGAGAATGTAATCACCAGCCCATTGATTGTTTTATCAATTACATAAATGGTCTGACCTGCTGTCACAACAATCAGGTCTTCCATTGATGAAGTTATGGTATTTATCTGTAGCTGCATCTGGGCTGAAATCTGATCAATGATGGCGGGGATATAATTCCCGAGTACACCATTTAATAACTCATCCAGCAGTTTCCCAAGTTCATCGAATGCATTATCAACTGATCCATCCAATCTGTCGAAAACATAACCCCCGGAATTCTGGATTGTTGTTTCAAGTAATTCTGAAACAGTTTGCAGTCTGCCATCAATTAAGTCTGCTATTCCCTGTGTGATTTCCCCGCTTTCAAGTTTTGAATCAACAAGGCGCGAGATGTCATTGATCTTGTTTAAAAGATCGGTTGCTGCATTTGTTACCTTCTCAATAGAAGCAGCAATACTCTCGGCAGATTCACCAAGTTTTCCCATAGCCTTTTTAATACCACAGTTGGTCGTAGTAAATAAAAGAGCCAGAATCAATAGAATAAGTTTAATCGCTTTCATCATGATCGTAATTAGACTATTTAAAGCTTAGACAGTATTTAGACATTATCAAAGTTACAACAGGAATTATTCAAAGTCAATAAAAAAATAAAAATTTTAAAATTATAACGTTAATGATTTGTTAAACATTAGAATTTCCGGCAGCAGATCAATTCCTTTATTTAAATTCGAGATCAAATTTTTAAACTAACCTATTAACAAGCCATGAAAAGATCTGCTCTTCTTTTTGTTTTTTCAATTTTTTTTCTTCAGGTTTTGCCTCAGAAACTAGCTTCACAATCGGATACGCTGCGAAAGGATGCCCTTAATGTCTTTATGGAAGCTAGTGATTATATACGCAAAGAGATACCCTATGTGAATTATGTAAGGGATATTAAAGACGCAGGTGTTTATATTATTTCAACAAGCCAGAGAACCGGTTCGGGAGGGATTGAGTATTCATATTTCCTTGTAGGGCAGCATCAATATGCCGGTATGCGCGATACTTTAACGTATGTTTCCTCACCTGATGAGACTTCCGATATTATACGGGAAAAACAGGTTAATGCCCTGAAAATGGGCTTAATGCGATACGTGGCAAAAACTCCTCTCTCAAGATACATGAGGATAAGTTTCAGTGAACCATTATCGGAAACCGTATCATCCGATAGATGGAACAGCTGGGTGTTTAAGAGTTCGCTTAGCGGTTTTTTGAATGGACAGAAATCATATAAATCCAGCTATATCTCAGGTAATCTTTCAGCAAGCAGGATAACTGAAGACTGGAAGATAAATCTTAATGCCCGTTATTATACAAACAATTCTAAATATATTATCGGAGAGGATATTGTTAAGAGCAGTTCTGATTCAAAATATATAACTGCACTTGTAGTAAAAAGTGTGTCTGATCACTGGTCGCTTGGTGGTTCCACCGCTTTAGGATCTTCAAGTTACAGTAATAAAAAGAGGTATTTTAATCTAATGCCGGGTATTGAATATGATTTATTCCCATATTCTGAATCGACCAGGAGGCAATTAAGAATATTATATTCAGCAGGAGTCAATCTTTTTCATTATACCGACTCAACAATTTATGATAAGATAAAGGAGAATTTATGGCTCCAAACACTATCGGCTTCATATGAAGTTGTACAGAAATGGGGATCAATAGATTTCACCCTGACTTACAGCAATTATTTTCACGACTGGTCTAAAAACAATCTTTCATTCGACGGATATTTAAGTCTGAGAATTGCAAAAGGACTAAATGTTACCTTTGGAGGAGGGGCATCGCTGATACACGATCAATTAAATCTTGTTAAACAGGACCTCACATATGACGAGATTCTTTTACAAAGGAAAGAGATAGCCACACAATACGAGTATTTTATCAGTTTTGGATTCACTTATACATTTGGTTCAATATATAATAATGTTGTAAATCCGAGGTTTGGTAACACCGGAGGCGGGGGGATGACTATTATTATGAACTGATTTTCTGCGTTTTGAAAAAGGTTTTTGTGTTGTGATCCTCAGATTGTTATTAACCCGGGATTGGATTCTTTTTTAATTATTATAAAAAGCCCGCGAATTCCATTCATTCATTCTGAACTTTTGCTTAATTTAGTATGCCTTGTGGAATTCCTGTGTTGGTAAAAGTTATGTATCTGAGTATTAATCATCATATTACAGGATATTAGCTTTTGTGACTGACGGGGCTGTGCTTTATCCGGCCTGAAGACTTGAGAAATCCAGGGGCATGAAGCATAGTTGGAAATACTAATTATAATTAATAACCATAAAATGAAAAACTTAAGAATATTGTTTTCTATGGTTGCAGTTTCCCTGTGTTTAATGTCGTATGGGCAGGAATTCAAAGTTGTTTCACCGGATGATCAGATTATTTTGACCATAATCAATGGTGATAACCTGTTCTACAATGTAACTTTTAAAAGCAGGGCAATACTAAACCAATCCGGGATGGGTTTCGAATTTAAAAATGAGCAACCTATGACGGGAAATTTTGATGTTATTGATCAATCATCTAAGGTTATAAACGAGATTTGGAAGCCTGTAGTCCGGTCCAAACATGCGGAAATAAGAAATAACTATAATGAACTCATTCTCAAACTAAAGGAAAAAACAGGAGCAGGGCGGATAATGGAGCTTCACGCAAGAGCTTATGATGATGGAATTGCATTCAGGTTCAGGCTTTTAAGAGATGCCAGACCAGGCGACAGGCAAATCACCAAAGAGCTAACGACCTTTTCAGTACCCGGTGATCCCAAAGCCTGGATCGTTGAATACAGGGGTGGTTATTCTTCCTCGAATGAATCGGAGTTTTTCGAACATCCCCTGAGCTACCTTACTGAAAAGTCGATAGCAGGGATGCCATTACTGATGGATTACGACCACAATTGCTGGGTAGCCCTCACCGAGGCAAAGATAGATAACTATGCTGCTTTTTATATTGGGACCAACGGCACCACCAACCAGCTGACCACCAAACTGGTGCCATTACCGGGTGAACCTGAGAATGGTGTCAAGGTAAGGTTTGACGATGAGGTTTTTACACCATGGCGTGTCCTGATGATAGGTGATAATCCAGGTGTATTGATTGAATCGGAAATTATCAGAAACCTGAATGATCCCTGCACCATAGACGATCCTTCGTGGATCAGGCCGGGAATGAGTGCCTGGGATCACTGGTGGAGTGGTGAGGTGAAGATGGAGATGCCTGTCATAAAGCAATATATTGATCTGGCATCTTCAATGGGCTGGCCTTATATGCTGGTAGACTGGCAGTGGTATGGCAAATACAATTCAGCCGAGGCCGATATTACAAAGTGGGCTCCACAGATTAGCATACCAGAGATTATCGAATATGCAGCTTCAAAAAATGTCAGGATAATTATATGGCTTTATTCAAGTGATGTTAATCGTAATTCCGCATATAAAGAGGCTTTTCCGATATACAGGAAATGGGGTATCGCAGGGATCAAGATCGATTTCATGGATCGTGATGATCAGGAGATGGTTAACTGGTATCACGATATTATCAGGTGTGCGGCCGAGAATCATCTGCTTGTTGATTTTCATGGAGCATACAAACCGGATGGTATTATTCGTACATGGCCTAATATGATCACACGCGAAGGGGTGATGGGTAATGAATATTATAAGTTCTCTGACAGAATGAGTCCTGAGCATAATGTAAAGCTTGCCTTCACCAGAATGCTGGCTGGCCAGATGGATTATACTCCGGGGGGATTTCTCAATGTGAGAAAAGACCAGTTTAAGCAGCAGACTCCTGCCCTTGTCTGGAATACCCGTGCTGCTGAGTTATCAAAGTTTGTTATTTATGAGAGTCCGCTCACAGTTGTTTGCGATCATCCCGATCATATTTTGAATCAGCCAGGGGCAGATTTTCTCATGCTTATTCCGACGGTATGGGACGACATAAAGTTCATGGGAGGCTACCCTGGCGATTATGTGGCTCTTGCAAAACGGAGTGGCGATGAATGGTTTATCGGGGTGATGAATAACAGTATTGGTAAAACTGTTGAAATAAATATTGATTTTCTACCACCTGGTACATATGAAGCTGAAATATGGGCCGATGCCAGGAATTCTGATAAGGAACCGGCAGTTATAAGGAAAATGAAGCAAAGGGTAAAACCGGGTGCAACTATGAAGTTATCGCTGGCAAATAACGGTGGCTGGGTTGCTATATTAAGAAACAAATGATAAAAAGGAGAAAGGAGAAAGGTGAAAGGAAAAAGGAGAAAGTTGAGGAATGTAGTGACGAAATCCCGCAAAGCGGGAGTGAAAGGTGAAAGGGATTCAGAAGTTGTTCAGGCTGGCAGAATAGAAGATAAATGCCCAGATTAAAGTTTAACAAATAAATTGGTTTTGCTGGTACAATTTTTGCGGAAGGTAAAAGTACCTGACTAAAATCTATTATGAAAAGCAAAATTAAACAGGGGTTGATTATAACCTTTATAAGTTCACTGGTAATACTTATCTCATGCGAGAAAAACGTTACTGATGACCAGCCTGGTGATCCGGTAATTATATTTACTGAGGAATATCAGAAACAGGTCATTGACTCGGCAAACAGATTCGCCTTTGATCTTTTCAAACCGGTTATTGCTGATGCCAAGGGGACAGAGAACATAATGATTTCTCCGTTCAGCATTACCTGTGCCCTTTCGTTGACACTCAATGGTGCTGAGGGAGAGACCTTTGAGGCTATGAGAAAGGCACTAAGGCTTGAGGATAAAACCCTTCAGCAGATAAATGAATCATATCTTAAGCTGATGACCGAGATGGTCCCGGTTGACCAGCGTGTTATACTGGAGATAGCCAACTCGGTATGGGTTGAAAAGCGACTCACAGTGAAAGAGCCCTTTATGACGGCACTTGAGACATGGTATAAGGCCGAGGCACGTGATATTGACGTTACAGATCCCGATGCAGTGGATATGGTTAACGCCTGGATTGCCGAAAAGACTCATGACAAGATAACGGATATGCTTGATTATCTTGATCCTGACCTTGCCATGCTATTGATCAATGCCATCTATTTCAATGGGAAGTGGAGGTACCAGTTCGATGAGGATGACACCAGTGATGAGCCGTTTTATGTAACTCCCACATCACCCAGGAATGTTCCAATGATGCATCAGACAGAGAACCTGAAAGCAGCAAAGCCCGATAACGTTACAATTGTTGAGATTCCCTACGGCCAGGGAAATTATACTATGGTAGCGGTTTTACCTGACGAGAATGTTACCACCGGTGAGGTAGCCGATGCCCTCACACCAGCATTATGGCAGGATTGGATAGAGATGCTGGCTGGTAGTACACGTGAGGTCGAATTGAGCATGCCGCGCTTCAAATACAAGTATAAGAGACTTCTGAATGATGATCTTATTGGCATGGGAATGGGGATAGCTTTCAATCCATCAGCTGACTTCAGCAATATCAGCGGTCAGGGTCTGTGGATAAGCAGGGTATTGCATGAGGCATTCATTGAGACGAACGAGGAAGGTACGGAAGCTGCTGCTGCCACAATAGTGGAGATGATCCGTACAACAAGCGAAATAATGCCATCAGCAGTGGTGATAAATATTGATCATCCCTTTCTTTATTTCATCCGGGAGACTTCAACAGGTACAATTGTATTCATGGGAAGAGTTGGTGACCCGACATTGAATTAAAAGGAACCGCATACATCAGAAGTGATTTTATATCGGGGCTGTTGAAAAAGTCCTTCCTTATCTTTCTGCTCCAGATCCCCTACCTCTAAATCCCGCTTTACCTTGTTAATTATCAGCCTTTAATTAACTCTCCTGTCTGCACGTCAGGGATTTGGTATTTAAATATTATTTGCATAAATCCACAATTTCTATTAACTTTATTGATTATTAGTGCTAACTTTTTTACTCGCTGCAAAAATGAAAAAGAAGATTCACCTTAGAAGGTTTTATCATCGTGACAAGTGGCGCATTGCGATAATATTTGATTATGATGATATGCTGAAAGCACTTGTGAAGTCGATCAGTGGTTCTGCTTACAGTAACACAAACAAATGTTTTTATGTTGATGATTCCGAGGATAATCTCAAGCTAATTTTAAAAACGCTGAAAGATGTTGCTGATGTTAACATAACTTTTCTTGTACACAAAGAGAAAATGTCTGAAGATACTATAGCTCACTCTGATATCGGAGAAACTGCAAGCTTATCATCGCATCCGGGAATTAATGATGATGAAGAGTTTATAGATATCCCTCAGCAAAAAACAGTTATAAAGACCTCCGGAAGCCGACAGGAAAAAAGGGAGAGGCAAGATATTTTTGAGTGCGGAAATTATGGCCCGGTTGAATTTCGGATAAGTGAGAAAGAAGGATTGTTGGTCATCAGGTTTCCTGGCAGATATAATCAGGAATGGATCAGGGAGTTAAGGACATATGATAAATGCTATTATGATAATAAACGTAAGGAGTGGCTGCTTCCATGGTCAAAGCTGACCTGTGATTCACTTGCCGATTACTTTGCCGGGCAGGGTATAGGAGTTAATGTCGCAAAGCAGGTTATTGACCAGGAATTGAAATCTGAAAGAAAAAACACCGGTGATGAGATAAGGGCGAAGGATCTCGTTAAGAAAGCATTGGATGGTCTCGATACCATGGCATGGTTTCTCGATGAGAACCGTTATAGTCCGAGGACCAGGGAATCATATCTTTCGATGCTTGAATTTTTCTTCAGGTATTTCAGCCCTAAAGAACCTCTGAAAATAACAGAGGAGGAGATTTCGCGTTTCATTTATGACTTTATAATCAGGTTAGGTTATTCTGCTGCATATCAGAACCAGATGGTATCGGCCATCAAGACGTTTTATACCATAGCCGGGAAAGGCAGGGTGAATCCTGAGTTTTTTCAACGTCCACGCAGGAGCAGGGCACTTCCGAAGGTTTTTTCGAAGGATGAAGTAGGCAGGATACTGAGCTCATCCCGGAATATTAAGCATAAATTATTGTTATGGATAATTTATTCCTGTGGTTTACGCAGGTCGGAGGTTACGAATATAAAGCTCACGGATCTTGATCGTGAAAGGAGCATCATCCACATAAGGGAAGGGAAAGGCAGGGTTGACCGGATTATACCTGTTTCGGAGAAAGTGTGGGAGAAGCTTGATGAGTATATCAGTAGTTACAGACCGAGGGAATATCTTTTTGAAGGACAGAATGGAGGAAGGTATTCTTCGGAAAGTGTTTATCATGTTTTTAAGGATGCTTTGCTAAAAGCAGGCATTAAGAAAGATGTAGGGGTGCACAGTTTACGGCACAGTTACGCGACGCATCTTCACGAGAACGGTCTGGACATAAGGTATATTCAAGAATTGTTAGGGCATAAGAGTACACGGACTACTGAGATTTACACACATGTCAGCCGGAGGAATCTCATTGCTGTAAGGAGTCCGATAGAGGATTTGGATTTGAAGTGATTTAGACGGGAAATATAGATATATAAGGAAAATTATACGATGAAAAGGCCATTAGTTTATCCAAAGCAAGCTGGCAGGGATCCTGAGCTAGAGAATCTTGTTGAATTTTACAATGAAACGCTTGGATTTTGTCCCAACAGTGTTAAGACAATGCACATAAGGCTAAGGATTGCCATTGCATTTATAGAAATGAACAAAGCGGTTATGGAGAATAGAGGGCGGGTTACGAGTTCTTTAAAAAGGCTGGTCGGGTATATCAGCAGTATGACTGCGGGTTGCAGGTATTGTCAGGCTCATACGATAAGGGCAGCTGAGAGGTATGGGGCATCGGTTTTACAACTAGAGAATATCTGGGATTACAAGGTTCATCCGGCATTTTCAGAAGCTGAAAGGGTTGTCCTTGATTTTGCGGTAGCCAGCTCATCAGTTCCGAATAGTGTAACTGATGATATGGCAGAAAATTTAAGAAAGCATTGGGATGAAGGGGAGATAGTAGAAATAATGGGGGTTATTTCGCTTTTTGGCTTTTTAAACAGGTGGAATGATTCGATGGGGACTGAGTTAGAGGAAGGAGCTATTGAGTCTGGGGAAAAATATTTAAAGTTGCGGGGTTGGGAGCCCGGGAAGCACAAATATAAGCAGCATTATAAACCAGATTAGTATAGGAGGCTTTTCAGTTAAAAACATAATGCTATCCGTCAAAAACAGCACATATTAAGTAATTTTATTAATCCTATAAACAAGTT
>CAZQVL010000065.1:5973-10018 GCA_964596715.1 uncultured Rikenellaceae bacterium | reverse complement strand
ATATTGAGAATTTTGTTAAAACATTGAGGAAGCTTATCTTTGTAAAACCAGGAGAGCGAATACCTAATAATAAGAATGAATTAAAATGCAGGAGAATTTTGTAATCGATAAAAATGGCCGCAAGATAGCAGTACAGGTTCCAATTAAAACCTATGAGAAGCTTGTGGCTGATTCTGAAGAGCTAGATGAAATAAGAGAATACCGTAAGGCCAAAGCTCATAAAGGAGATCCTATACCCTTTGAAGAAGCTTTCAGGGAAATTGAAGAATCCAGTAAATGAAATATACTGTTTTTATTGAGCGTTATGCTCAAAAACAAATCCTTAAACTTGACAAAAAGTCTATTCCAGAAATTAAGACAGCAATTGCAGGCCTGACAAGTAATCCAAGACCTTACGGTTACAAAAAGCTAAAAGGAGAAGATGCCTACCGTATCCGGATTGGTGATTACCGGGTAATCTATGAAATTGATGACAGTAAAATCATCGTTACAGTAGTATCTGTAGGACACAGGAAAAATGTCTATTAATAACACTACCTCGGGTTTATTTGCGTGATTTTATTCACATTGATACAAAATTCTTTACACCACCCTACTTTTAATTCAAAAGACTATTGTTTTCCCTGTTTCGCTATTTTGACAACAGTTTTTAATTTCTTTATTTAATAAATTGTAGATTATTGCCTTTTCGTCTTCATAATTAATACTGTCTACAAGCCTTCCATCTGACAAGATGTACCCTTTATTCAGGATATCAATCTTATCGTATTTCTTTATTAGATCGTATCGTACCGAGGCCCCATGGATCAAGGTATCTACTGCGTCATTAATTTCAATATGGCTTTTCCTTTTTATTACTTTACTTATAAGATTTTTATAACCTTTTTCTGTTAAGTTGCCATTAAATAATTGATGCTTTAAGATTCGATACAAAGCAGTATTCGTTGTAACAACTGTATATATTTCATTTTTGTATTTAAGATCAACATAAATATAGCATCCTCCAGAGCTAAAGTCACTGGTATTATTATCCAAGATGTGGTTTTCTATTCTATGCGAACAGCTGTTACCCAGTAAGCATATAATTATTATGGTAGTAAATCTGGAAACAAGTATAATTCTCTTCATACTATTAATTTATTATTTATCACGCAATTTTGGATCATCCGTTAATCGATTATCTGGGATTTTAATACCAAACCAAGTGTTCCTTTTTTCATCACCAGTCTTCTTCCTTACAGTATTCTCTACATTTATAGCTTTAATTTCACCTAAAGGAAGATACTTTTTGTCAACGCTAATTCCATATTCACTTGATACATACATTATTTTGATCGATATCAAAATCATGCGTTAATTCATGAATTAAGCCTACTCGTGGATCTCTTTTTTTTTCTGGATTCTCAGGATCTACTTTACTGAATGCATCAAAGTAAGTTAATGAACTATCTTTTGTTTCTATTTGATAATTCCCCCTCTTCCCGCCATACTTTTTATCAAAGTTTGTAATTGTATGTATTTTATCTGAAGATTCCAGCGTACCTACTATTTCTTTTGAATATAAATTATCTTCTTTTAAAAGATCCAGATGGGATTTTACTTCATTTAGATATGAATTATCTCCCTTATATTCATTACCTTTCTTATCATATAGATTCCCATTTTTGTACTGATAAGATTCAGTTCGTCGTTTGCCATTAGATTCATAAGACCAGGCTATCCAAATCTCTTTGCCATTAGGATCAATAAACTTAATAGGATTATTCAAAGTATATGCGTATGGTGAACTAAAAGAATATTTTTCTGCTTTATTGTCTATCACATGCCACCTTCCTATTTGCGGATCATAAAACCTTGCACCATAATCATACCAATCAAGATTTAATTCAGATTGAAACTTTTTGCAATCTTTGAGCTTTTTATTTATTCCAGTGCAATATTTCTGACCTTTAATCAGCTCCTTACGCATTTTTTACAGAAGATATTTTGTTTTAAGAACACTTCTTGCTCAAAATTACTTTCACATTTACAAATCAAAGTATTTTCAAATGAAAAAAGAATTATTTCGGTTTCCAGTCGCGTATAATGATCCGGTCCTGATAAAGCTTTACCTCCAGCTTTTGTCTTCCCCTCCATTTAAGTTTCCGGATGTACTCCATGGGTATGGTTACTGCATAACTTGTGCCACTTGATACCTTTGTCAGGCTTCGTATGTGCCTCTCTTCTATTTTTCTGCGTGTCATGGTCTTAAATTTATCAACGTATTAAGATACGGTTTTTAATACGTTGATACTACACCCGGCCTTAGAATAAAGTCGTGCACAAAGCAAAATCTATGAAATATGTGGCTTTTGATACTGCCTCAACTTTTTTGTATTTTTACTATCATGTTAACATATTCAAAAACCTCATACCTATACTTCTTTAAAACAATCTGTTATGAAAAATGACTTGATCTGCATCATTAGTCTCATATTCTTCCTCGTTACAACAGGATGCTCCAAACACAACAGGATTGAGATTAAATCACCTGACGGGAATATCAAAATGGTTTTTTCCACAGCACCCGGTGATCTGAAGAATACTATAATCACATTCTCTTTAACAGCATGGGGAAGACAGGTCCTTGAATCCTCTCCTGTTATTATCAATTCCGGGACTATCGATCTTACCGGAAAATTCAGTATCGTAAATAACGAATCCACATCGGTAGAAAGCACCTGGACAAACAATTTCGGAGAGAGGAAAAAGGTGCCGGATAATTACAACGAGTTGAAGCTTTATATGGAATCAAGGGATTCAAAAATCAACCTTATCTGCCGGGTATATGATGAAGGAGCTGCATTTGCCTGGGAACTGCCCGTACAATCCGGACTCGATTCAGTAGCTATTTCAAGCGAAAATATCCTGTTCAGGTTCCCTTCAGATTACTATGCATGGTCTGCCCCCCGGGCACAGGCACAATACTCGCAGGTTCCTCTGACCAGGATTGAAAAAGGATGCGAAAGACCTCTTGTTATTGAATATGATACTACCCTGACAGTAGCACTTACTGAAGCCAGACTGGTAGATTTTGCAAGGATGAAGTTTGATCCGGATACAACAGGTGCCATTGCCGTAAGGACACAGCTTGGAAGTGAGGTGCATAAGGCTTTGCCTTTCGGGAGTCCCTGGAGAGTAATCATGATCGGAAAAAATCCCGGAGATCTGCTGGAAAAAAACTACCTTATTCTTAACCTCAACGATCCCTGTGAAATAGCCGATATCTCATGGATCACTCCGGGAAAAGCCATAAGGGAAGTCACCCTCACCACTGCCGGAGCCAAAGCCTGCATCGACTTCACATCTTCACATAACATGCAGTATGTTGAATTTGATGCCGGCTGGTACGGACCGGAAAACAGGGAGGAATCCGATGCCACAACCGTAACTCTCGATCCTGCCCGCTCCAGAGGTCCTCTTGATCTCCGGGAAATAATCAGTTATGCAAACTCAAAAAACATAAAGATCTTACTTTATGTAAACCGGAGGGCTCTCGAAAAACAGCTTGATGAACTGCTGCCCATATATAAAGAGTGGGGAGTTGCAGGAATAAAATTCGGCTTTGTACAGGTAGGCACACAGGAAGTTACGCGCTGGCTTCACGAATCAATCATAAAGACTGCTTCATATCAGATGGTTGTTGATGTACATGATGAATACCGTCCGACAGGATTTTCAAGGACTTATCCTAATTTTCTTACCATGGAAGGTATACGTGGCGATGAGGAGAGTCCGCCCAACAGCCATACACTTATTACAATGTTCACAAGGATGCTTGCAGGACAGGGAGATAATACCATCTGTTATTTCAATGAGCGTGTTGATAAAAGGATGGGATCTCATGCCAGCCAGCTTGCCAAGGCAGTATGTATTTTCAGTCCTCTCCAGTTTTTATACTGGTACGACAAAGTGGCCGCTTCTCCCGATAAAAAGGATGGCCTGTGGGGCACTACCAACTATATCGGTGACGAACCCGAGCTCGAGTTTTTTGATAATGTGCCGA
>CAZQVL010000065.1:0-5873 GCA_964596715.1 uncultured Rikenellaceae bacterium | reverse complement strand
TGTGCCGATTTAAGCCCCCCTGCCCCCAAAGGGGGCTTTTTTTAACTACTGTTAACCACAAAGTCCCCGATGGGGTATTCAGGAATAAAAATAAAAGAAAGGATTTTTTCAACAGCACCGTTGGGGGCAAAAAACAAAGAGGTGCTTATGAGATAGCCCCTGTATGATTTACAAATAACTAATAAATAGTCTCAAAGATCAATCATTTACACATCACTAATGATGATTTAATCACATGAAGATTTACTTCGAGAGCGTCGAGGTAAACCAGCACCCATGAAAGGTAATTACCTGCGAATATCCCTTCAGACCATTGTATGTCGCTGTCGTCAAATTCCCTTATTTCGAAAAGCAGAGGCACCAGCTTTGCCAGATCTTCACATTCTGGCATTTTCTCCAGTTCACTGACAATACTTTTTAGATCTTCCCCAAGTCTGTCAGCCGGGGCAGGATCCTGGCTCTGCAACATTACAGCTCCGGCTGCTTCTCTTGAATCAAGATAACGTGACAGAATCGGATCAGTTGTCCACTCTGCTTCCGTTGTTCCTGTCTTCCTTAAAATGCTATTCTGACATTCATTGACAAATGCCAATGTTTCATCAATTTTATTAATAAGAGATGAGTGCTTTTCTGCTGACTTAAAGGGAGCATCTGCACCTGTCAACTTCGTGATGGATTTCTCAAAACTGTTATATTGATCTGCCAGAACAAGACTGTCATTAATCCTGTTCTTTGAAACATTTAAAGCCAGTAATGCTGAAAAAATCGAAATGCTGGCCAGAAGGAACAGGATAAATACTGTATTGTAAATGTTGTAATTTTCAATCTTTGAAGTAACGATAAGGTAAACGGGCAGAAATACAACGAACGGGAACGGAAGGGAAATCAGCAACAGAGTTCCGGCCCCGGGCCAGTGCATTATCTTGAAGAGCATTGCTGTGAACATAACCAGACATGTGATCCAGGTTATCACATACAATAATGCATTCCTTTTGTTCCCTTCAGCTCTGTAATTGTTGATCAGAGCGACCGGCAGAAAGACTATAACCAGGGTGAAGATGCCTATGGATAGCATTTTCCCCGCCCCCGGAAGATGATTAACTTTAAACATAGTACCGGCAAATATCAGAAGTACTGTAACTATACCCAGTATATAAATTTTTTGTTTCATTTTTTTATGTATAACTTTTTATTTTAATTACTTGTAAACATCCTCAGGAATGCAGCTTCCGCTGTAAGAACACCATTTTTCAGGAGTATCATTGCATGCAGCGCCGGCATTAAGGCAAGCTCACCTCTTCCCTGTGATTCAACCGGAAGGTATGTTGAAGAGCTAAGCAAAGATTCAAAATCTGCCACTTGGCCAGCTCCATGCTGATCCGACAGATATTCTTTGTACTCTGTAAGTGCGGCATCGAGCTCCTGCCTGGATCCGCTGCCCGGAATTAATACTACCTTTGCCGGACCCGGGTGAAATGGTCTGGAAAGCAACCTGTAATTTATACGAGGACCGTATTCAGTTTTGATAATCTGTTCCGGATCAGGGACAGGCAGATCAGGTTTCCCCTCAGCTATCTGAACCATATTTGTTTCCATTCCGTCAATGAGGTTAATGAGGCCGGTGGTTTTTGAATGTAATTCTTCAATCCCCTGATATTGCGAGGAATCGCGGTAAAGTTCCACAAACGATTCATTGCTCTTTAACCTGAAGTCAAACAGGTCTGCCTGTTGCTCCTGCTGAATGAAGAATCCCTCTTCATATGAACGTTCAATGTTCAGACCAACAAGGGCTGCCGGGATTATAAAAAGCAGGGAAGCCACAACTATAAATATAAACTTTACAGTTATATGGCTCTCCTCTTTCCATGTAAGCCAGGCGTACCATGGAAACACTAATAAGAAGATCAAAGCTGATCCAATTGTCATCATTGACCCGGCTAAAGGCCAGTGCATAATTTTGAGCCAAAAGCCTGCCACATAAATTCCCAGAGCTAACACCCCGATAACATATACAGGTAGTTTTGCCGGATTTTCAGGATTTCTGATCTTCATTAACAGAAGAGATGGTAAGAACAAAATTAGTCCGGTCACAACTGACAGACTTATCATTAATCCTGCGCCTGGCCAGTGTTGTACTTTAAACAGCATACCAAGAATATAGGATGCACCTGCCAGAAATGCAGTGATGAAAAGGAATAGTCTCTTGCCACTATGAGTCTCTTTCCATAGTACGGTAAGGGCTGAAGGCATAAACAGAAGAGCCAGAATCAGAGCTCCCAGTGTAAGAAGCGGACCTGCACCTGGAAGGTGCATAATCTTGAGCATTGCGGAAAAGCCGAGCATAACTGCACCAGCTATGCCGGAGATTTTCATTGTGTTTTTCATTTTACGATATTTATTGTCAACTGCATAAAGTGTTTCTTCCTGTATTTCCTTCAGTCGGCGGGAGCCCATTTTCTGCCTCACCCTTCGGTAAGCGTCCATAAAGTTCAGTCCCTGTTGCATCTCGTATTCAACATCACAGCATATATGGTCAACCAGGTCCTCAAGGAGGTGAGAAAAGGTAATTTCCTGTCTTCTGATGTCGCGGCTGATCTGGTCAATATTTTCCAGACTCAGTTCAGGCATAGCTTATGCCTGGTTTTGGTTCAATAATACTCTGGAGCGATTCTATGAATTCTTTCAGCTCTTTAATCTTTTCAGCCACAAGAGAATCTCCTTTTGGTGTCAGAGCATAGTAAATTCTGATACGGTTATTGTGTATCTCCTTTGCTGTTACCAGTACTTTTTCGTTTTCAAGCTTATGAAGTATTGGATAGAGAGCTCCGTAAGTCAGTCTTATTTTACTGGCAGTAAGCTCTTCTACTTTCCTGGTTATTGCATAGCCATGCATTGGGCCTTCCTCTTTCAATAGTTTCAGTACTATTGTTTTTAATGAGCCTTTGATTAAATCGCTTGATATCATAGTAATTTATATATTAAAGTATCTTATATATTGCAAATATAAAATATTTTATTTTTAAAATACAAATTTTTAAAAAAAAATTTACTGATGAAGGATTTTTTTAGATTATAGCGGGAATTAATTAATTATCCCAGCCACTTACGGATCCATCGAGAACCACAATACCATTGGCTTCAATTTCATGAATTATTCCATTGTGCTTTGCATGGCAAGAAATTAGAATCACATACCTAAAACGTCTGAGCAGTTCAAGAATGGCTGTATGTGGTTGGTGTGCAGGTTTGGATAAATAATTTTTTTTAATTGAACTGTTCCGAAAAAGTCGTACTAAATATCTGCATTAAATGTATCCCCTTGCTCAAAGTCGCCTGTTTCCCATCCCTTACGGTACCATGCCTTACGTTGTGCCGATGTTCCATGGGTGAAGGCATCAGGTATGATCCTGCCCTGGTATTTCATCTGAAGGTTATCATCTCCCACTGCCGCAGCTGCATTGAGGGCTTCTTCTATATCTCCGGCTTCAAGAATATCCATCATCTCCTGTGCATGGTGTGCCCACATACCTGATAGAAAATCGGCCTGCAATTCGAGCCTGACAGTAAGTTGATTGTCTGCCCTTCCATTTCACTTTTTTACACTTTCTTCTTTATCTTTTGAATTATTTTGCCTGTCTTCTTATTTTTCAGGATAAGTTTCACACTGCCATCAGGCATCCTCTCCTCTTTTACGAAAATGTGGTCTTTATCATAATCACGTATCTCCGAGATTGGGTCTGCCTTTTCTTTGCCCCTCCATACTTTCAGCTTTACCGGTTCCCATTTTTTCGATTTGGCCGACTGGTAACAGGCATCCATTATTTCATTTACAATATAACCGTCATAGAAAGTCTCCATTGGAGATGTCTTTTTCTCAAGAGCCTCAAACATATCGGTAAACATATTGTAATAGCCCAGTTCAGCGACCTCATCACCGACAGGGAATATCCATCCTTTTTCAGTTTCAGCTTTCTCGGCCACATATCCGCTTTTACCTCCTGCAGTAAACATATCGAATCCGGTACGCAGAAAATTATTTATCCATATAGTGCCTTCAGTACCCATCACTTCATCACGCAGATCCATCCCGCCACGGAATATCCAGCTGGTCTCAAACTGACCAATAGCCCCGTTTTCATATCTCACCCATCCAAGTGCATTATCCTCAGCTTCAATAGGTTTAACCAGTGTGTCGGCAATCCCGATGACCTCAACCGGACGTATATCCTTACCTATATAGTTTCGTGCTATCTCAATACAATGACAGCCCATATCGAGTAATACACCACCACCGGATATTTCTTTAGTCCAGAACCAGTCACTGTGGGGTCCTGGATGTGTCTCTCTTGAGCGCACCCATGTTACATGACCCAGGGCTCCTGCCCTGACAGACTCAATGGCCTTGAGAGTTTTTGGTGTATAGACAAGATCTTCAAGATAACCATGTAAGATCCCTGCTTTTTCAACCGCTTCAAGCATCTCAAAGGCTTCAGTCGCATTGCGACCGAGTGGTTTGGTACATAAAACCGCTTTCCCTGCTGCTGCAGCAAGCTTAACAGCTTCAATGTGAAGATTATTAGGCAGACCGATAACCACCACTTCAACCTCAGGATCATTAACTGCATCCTTCATAGAGGTTGTCCATTTAGGTATTCCATGCTTTTTCGCAAAAGCCTTCCCTCTTGACTCATCCCGTGAATAAATGACTTGTACCTGGTCACGGCTCCGCAGTCCGTGAAGTCCATAAGTGTAAAAACCGCCGATAAATCCGGCACCGAGCATTGCTACTTTTGCCATAAAAAAATATTTAATGGTTAATTAATCATGTTTCAGGATCTGAAATGAATTATAACTGCCAACACAAACTGTGAATAAAAACTACCATCCGGTTGTAACAGATTGTATTTACTAAATTACATTTTTCCCTTTAAATAAAAATCAATTCCTGAAAATTTTTTTTACCTTTTCGAAAGAACTGGTTGTGCCTATTGTTCGCTTACATAAAAAAAATGTGAATGCCCATCAGGTCAGGTATGTTTTGTATTCATGTATCTGATGAACCAGCAAATATAGAACCAGAGAATTTTTATCAGGAAGAAAATTGGCAAAATGGCCAAACGTTTAGTTGAATAGATTTAGAAATTTCCTTCTGAAAAGTTGCAGAATTAAAAATTATATTTTACTTTTGACTTATTGGTTAAACTTTATGGTTAATCTTTTTGGTTAAACCTAATGGTTAAAAGCTATGACAGAAAATGACAAACAGACAGAGGAGAAAATCTTTGAAGCGGCAACAGAGGTATTTATTGAAAAAGGAATGGATGGCGCCCGTATGAAGGATATTGCCAGTCATGCAGGAATAAACAAAGCCCTTTTACACTACTATTTCCGTACAAAAGATCATCTTTTTAATGCCGTTTTCGAAAAAATAGCCGGTCACATGTTCAGAAAATTTGCTCCGGTATTCGATGAAAACATGTCAATTGAAGATAAAATAAGATTCTTCTTTAAGGAACATATTACATTTCTGCAGGAGAATCCCAGACTGCCAGGCTTCTTAATTAATGAAATCAACCGGAATCCGGCAAGAATAAAAAAAATCCTGAATAATATCGATATCAAAAACCTGTGGTTGATGCTTTATGAACAACACAAAGATGAGCTCAAAAAATACAGTATTACTGAAAATATGTTACCACAAATAATGGTGTCAGTGGCTGCAATGAGTGTTTTCCCGTTCGCTGCAAGAAGTATTCTGGAGGGAATCTTCGGGAAGCTGGATATTGATTTTAACCAGTATGTTGAACAGAGGAAAGAGTTTGCAGCAGATTTTGTAATCAAAGCAATAACGAAATAACAAAAAAAGTACTTAA
>CAZQVL010000064.1:0-10077 GCA_964596715.1 uncultured Rikenellaceae bacterium | reverse complement strand
GCTTTTTCCTTCTTAACTTCTTCTTTATCCTTCGGTTTTTCCTTTTTTTCTTTTTTAACCAACCTGGATTCTTTTTTTTCTTTTTCAAGTTCGATCTTATCTGCTAAATCGGTATCAATACCGGCTTCTGACTTTTTCTCCTTGTCTTTTTCAGTTGAAACCGGTTCTTCCTTTTTAGCAGCAGGTTTTTTCACCCCCGGCTTCTCAGTTACAGCGACTTCTTTGGCTTCTTCTTTTGGCCGTGTATCTTCCTGCGGTTCAGCTTTTTCAGTTTTTGGGCGTGATGTTTTATCAAGATCAATTTTCCCGACCAGTTTGATATCAGGTTTCTTCAGATCAGTATGTATATCAATACCCGGTTTGGTTCCGGAAGTATCTTTGATTAGTATCTCTTCATCTCTTTCAGGTTCTTCTTGAGTAGGTTTTTCTGAAACATCGTCGATTGAAACGGATTCTTTCTTTCTGTGAAGATCCTTCAGGGTTAGTTTTTCTGATTCTTTTTTGGCGCTAAGATCGGTGCTGTATTCTTTAACCAGCAGAATGTAAGCTTCGTGAGGAATTTTTGTGTTTGGGTTTGGATCAATGACAAATCCTTTCCTATGGAGGAATTCCACAATCGTGGCAATCCCCACATTAAATTCGCGGGCTGCTTTACTTAGTCTCGTTAACTTAATTTCATCTGTCATAGAAATACCTTGCCTTTTATTACTTCAAAAAATGAGCTGGTTATTATTTCATTTAATACTATGTCTTATTCAAATTCAGCCCTTAAAATATTTACTACTTCTTTAACAGTTTCCTCCTCAAGATCTGTTCTTTTAACAAGGTCACTAATAGATAGAGTCAGAACACTCCTTGCTGTATCGCAACCAATAGCTTTAAGCGCATCAATAATCCATTCTTCAATCTCGTCACTGAATTCCTCCAAATTAACGTCTTCTTCATCTTCACCTCCCGGTTCCCTGTAAACATCTATTTCATACCCGGCAAGCTGACTTGCCAGCTTAATGTTCAGCCCTCCTTTTCCGATAGCCAGCGAGACTTCGTTCGGTTTCAGAAATATCTCAGCTCTTTTTGTCTCTTCATTGAGCTTTATTGAGGTTATTTTTGCCGGACTGAGTGCTCTCTGAATAAAAAGCTGATTATTTGCAGTGTAATTAATTACATCAATATTTTCGTTACGAAGTTCCCTGACTATTCCATGAATCCTTGAACCTTTCATCCCAACACATGCTCCGACAGGATCAATCCTTTCATCGTAAGATTCAACAGCCACTTTAGCCCTTTCGCCGGGTACTCTTACAATATTTTTAATTGTAATGAGTCCGTCAAATATTTCAGGTACTTCAAGTTCAAAAAGTCTTTCAAGAAATACCGGCGAGGTACGACTTAATATGATAAAGGGTGTGTTATTCCTCATTTCCACTTTTATTACAACAGCTCTTATAGAATCTCCCTTTCGGAAGTGATCGGACGGTATTTGTTCCATTTTTGGTATAATCAGCTCATTTCCATCATCATCAAGAACGAGAATCTCCCTCTTCCATACCTGATATACTTCCCCCGTAACTATTTCCCCTATCCTGTCTTTATACTTCATGTAGATATTGTTCTTTTCAAGATCCAGTATACGGGCTGTAAGGTTTTGTCTGAGTGATAAAATTGCCCTTCTCCCAAAGTCCAGGAATTTAACTTCATCCGAAACTTCTTCACCTATTTCATAATCTTCGTCAATCTCCTTAGCCTGTGAAAGGGGTATCTGTGTATTTGGATCAGAAAAATCATTATTATCTACTACTTCTCTGTTTCTCCATATTTCGAAATCACCCTTGTCAATATTGACGATTATATCGAAATTATCAGCTGAGCCATACTTTTTTGCGAGCATGCCTCTGAATACATCCTCAAGAACGCTCATCATAGTAGGGCGATCAATATTTTTCAGCTCCTTGAATTCCGAAAAAGTGTCAATCAAATTAACATTTTCCATCTGGTATTAACCTCTTAATGTTATTGTATTGTTATAACTGCTTTTGTTGATTTAACCTGTTCATAATTAAAAGAAATATCTTTCAACTCTTTTATCTTTCCTTTGGTTTTTATTTCAGTCTCAAGTTCAAAACCTCCTTTTGTAACGGTTTTAAGTTTACCCGTGAACTTTGCACCACTAACAGTAACTACCTCAACTATTTCCCCTTCATTCTTATAATACTGTTCCATTACTCCGAAAGGCATATCCAGACCAGGTGAAGAAACCTGCAATTCAAAATCTTCCTTTTCACTGTCGAGGTTTTTCTCTAAATGACGATGTATTGCCACACACTCATCGATGGTAATACCTTCATTCCTGTCGGCAAGAACGGTGATTTTGTTTGTGGTGCTTACCTTAACACCAACCAGAAAGAGTCCCGAATCCCTGATGAAGCCCTTTACAAGTGCTTCTATTTTGTTTTTATCTGTCATATATTTATAAACCGATAATAAAATAGGGGACTCTGGTCCCCTAGCTCTCAACTACCCCTCAATTCGTTTGCAAAGGTAACCAATGTTTTGGAATTAGCAAATTATGAGGGGATTCTTTTTTATTTTACCACGAAGTAACATAAAGGTAATCACCAGGTAACACAAAGGTCTGAATAAATTTGCCTTCCTTTGTATACCTTTGTGACGTATTTTGTTCTATTGGCGGTAAAAAATGTCTGTTAATAAATTAACAATAGAGGAAACTTATTCTGACGAAGAACGATTGATGTTTTCTAACTGCACCTTATGCCCTCGGGAGTGCAGAGTAAACAGGTTTGCATATATCGCTAATGTCGCAGTATCATCCGACACGGTTTGTAATAAGTCATTCACAGTTAAACAGGCCTCTTAGCAGGGAGGAATATGAGGCTGTAGTCGAAGCTATGGAAAATCTCGGATTTTGTAATGGATGGGTCCAGGATAAGGACAGTAACCGCAATTATCTGCCTGATTTCAGCAGAAAGAATCCCTTTGATTAAATCAGTTCATTTACCTGATACAAATTATTTTTTATTTCCTGCGCGATGATTTGCTTGTTTCAGATTTTTTGGTATTACCGCTTTTTTTTGCAGCAGTTGTTGTTGACCTCCTGTTAGTGGCACTTTGAGCTGAAGAGGGCTTTGTAACAGACCTGCTGGCAGCAGTTGTTGTTGACCTCCTGTTAGTGGCACTTTGAGCTGAAGAGGGCTTTGTAACAGACCTGCTGGCAGCAGTTGTTGTTGACCTCCTGTTAGTGGCACTTTGACTTGAAGAGGGCTTTGTGACAGACCTGCTGGTAGCAGTTGTAGTTGTCCGTCGTGTAGTACCGGAGCTGGTACCTGCAGAAGTCCGGTTCTGAGTTGATTGAGAGACGGATCTTCTTCCCTGGTTGTTAATTGCATTTTTATCCTGCGTCCTCGTGTTTTGACCGGAGTGAATCTTTGCGTAAAGAGCTTCACCATCTCTTCTCTGTTCGGGGTGTGAATAGGTGGTTTTATAATTGCCTTCCTTTATTCTGATGCTCACCTGCGGTGAATGTGAACGTATGCTGCTGTAATAAAAGTCATTATATCGTGTGTAGCGGTGATGTTGCCAGTGGCGGTAATACTTGTAATAATGAGGGTGCCACTTATAATGATATCCGTAGTAGTAATGCCAGTAGAACGGACGCCACGGATACCAGTAAGAAGGGTAATAGCCCCAGTACCATGAAGAGCGCCAGATAACGTAAGTTGGACGATAGATGAATCTTATCAGGGGCCAGGCAGCGATTTCAAAAGGTGTGGTCCTGACCACGGTTATATTCACCCTGTTTACCGGTCTGCCGATATATCCGGGATTTGGTGTCTCACCATAATTATCATCATATATTGGTTCAATGATATAATTCCTGCCGTATAAAGCTTCATCGCCGATGAGCTGTATCTGCACTGATCCGTTGCGGAACTGCTGAACGGTGAAAACAGCAACATCGTGGTATTCATTCTGGTTTAGTGCTACCCGTAATATTATGTTATGGACATCTCCGTCGACATAGTCTAAAACCATTATGTAATCAACCAGGTTATCACCATTCAGGTCGAGATTGTTGATCCTGTAATTTTCATCATTCAGGCTTCTCTCAAAACCTTCAAGTGTTTCGGATTCCTGGAACAGCTTCATTACTGCATAAAGGTTAAGATTATCTCCCGGCAGACCAAGGTATTCATCCGGCCAGTCCTGTGCCATGGTGGTGGTCCCTGCTGCTACCAGGACTGCGAGAATGGATGTGATTATAAACTTTTTCATCTCTTTAAGTATTAGAAGAATTGTTTCTTCATAATATCAATATCAAAACCCGTACCAATTTCTTTATGTCTTCAGTTTTAAAGGCCGCGGCTGCAGGCTGGAGAATGAAGTTTGAGGAATGTTAAGACGTAATCCCGGGAACAGGGAGGAGATTCCATTAAGCGGGTTTGAAATGTTTTCGTACCTTTGCCGGAGATTCAGCTTCGGGATTTTGCGCATTATGTTGCTAATCATATATCCGGTTAGTTTTTAAGTGCTCACCATCAGTTTCTGGAGATGATTATATATTTAAATCAATAATAAAAGAAAATTCAACTTATGGGCAGATCACAGGAAACATACAGTAAAAAGGAAGTAAGAAATAAGAAAGAGAAGAAGAGAAAAGAAAAAGAGGAAAAGCGTGCGAAAAAGAAAACTGAGGGGAAAAAGAACACTTTTGACGATATGATCGCCTATGTCGATGAATTCGGAAAAATCACACCAAATCCTCCCGATCCGGATAAGAAAACAGTTATTAATGCGGAAGATATTGAACTTAAGATAACTAAAAACAATCCTGATACTGCTCCTGATTTCGTACGGAAAGGGGTTGTCACTTTATTTAATGAATCAAAGGGTTTTGGTTTTATCCGCGATCTGGAATCAAATCAAAGTATTTTCGTTCATGTAAATAACCTGCTGGAACCTATAAAGGAAAATAATGTTGTCATTTTTGAAATCGGCAAAGGGCTCAAAGGTCCTTCTGCCATGAAGGTAAAACTGTTTAAGGAATAAACCAGCATGGGAAAATTAATAATTTTTTGGCTGCTAATTTCAATAACGGCACTGTATCAGCTTTCAGGGCAAGGCACGGCTGAATATTCAGCAGGTAATATGGAGAAGGAGAAAGGTGCATTCTATACCGGGAAATACAGGAATCTTTTCCGGGAGTATGGGCACTCAAGAAGGGAAATAAGGAGCAGGAACGAGGCTGCATTTCAGCAGCTCTTTCATGGTGACTCTGTGACTCATGCTGTATATTTTGAACCAGGTCGTAATGAAAATGGTCCGTTAGTTTACGTTAGTGATGTTCTTCATAATGATGTCCGCAGTGAAGGCATTTCCTAAGGTATGATGATTGCCGTTCAGATGGATAAAAAATATGAATTCGATGCTATATGGAACTGGGCTGTGGACTGGTCGTGGTGGCGTAAAGATGCCCGACAACAGGATCTGAGCAACCGGTTGCAGACATTTTTTGCTTCGCAGGGGATGGATACATACGGAACGGAATATGCACTCGACGGGCAGATGCTTAACAAGAGCCATGCTAAAGGCCTGGTTGCTACAAATGCTGTTGTAAACCTGGCCGCGACTCACCCACTGGCAAAGGATTTCGTTGAGGCTCTGTGGAATACGCCAATACCGTCGGCATTTAATGAAAGGTATTATGACGGACTGCTCTATCTGATGGGAATACTCCACTGCAGTGGTGAGTTCAGGATCTGGAAACCGGCTAAATAAAGCGGAGAGCACAGGGCACAGAGCACAGATTGTTTATGTTTGATTAAGCAGACTGTTTTTATCCGGAAATTTCACATATTTTTATACTATTGCAAATCAATAAATTGAATATATATGTTTATAAAACTCTTACTTATCACTTTACCTGTCTTTTTTGCAATTGACATGGTCTGGCTGGTATTTATTGCAAAACAATTCTACAACAGGCAAATTGGTTTTCTGATGAGACCAGATATTAACTGGTATGCTGCCGGGATTTTTTATTTGCTGTTTATTTTTGGCTTGGTGGCATTTGTTATTTCACCGGCTGTTGAAAAACATTCCCTGATGCCCGATGCCCCATCTACATAAACTTCTCCCTCTTCTGAAGGTTGAGGAGTGCAGCAAGTAAAAACAGGATCTTTTGATCACCATGCCTTCATATGTTGCCAGTTATAATGCATTTTTATCATACCCGAGCAGGTTTCTGGTAGAGATAAGCAAGGATAAGTTTCATTATCAATAGACGAAAAATCAATCTGTGTACCAAGGGGATTGACCAGGTAACCATACCCGCTTCGGTTGTCATTGTAAGTGTCAATGAATAATCCTGCAATATCATCACTCTTGCTGAGAGCATCACGACTCTGGTTTTTGGCAATTATTTGTGTCCGCTGGTAACATTTTATTACAGCATAAATATTTTTGTCATCGAAGCCAAACCATGCAACAGTTGTTTCAGTGGAAGGTTCCCCGGGATGGGGCTCCATCTGGATAAAACCGGTTGCACTGTCAGCATCAGACCATCTGGTTTTTTCAAATACTCCGTCAATGACAGGAGGCGATTTTTGAAAAAAAGCTTGTATTGACTTTTGAGCACTGATACCTGAAAATGAGGTAAACAGTGCGACTGCAGTTAACAGTATTGAATTAATTCTAAGCAATTTCCAGTTAAAAAGGGGTATGTTCAGAAAAGTGTGTCATTTCCTTTTCTGTAGTTTAATTCATTATTGGACAACAAATTGTGCATATCTGGTCTCAAATTTTTCAATAAGCTCTCGGCGGATATGAAGCCAGTTAAAGGCTTTTCGTTTCCAGCTTTTTTCGTTGGATTTCAATGACAAATATAGCTGTTTTGTGATTCTTTATCATTGACCCAGGCTCCTTTTGTTTTGGTGACCTTGCGCATTATACGATGGAGTGCCTCTACTGGATTGGTTATATAAATCTTTCTGCGGATGTTGGCTCCATAATCCATAAAGGCCATCAGTTCGGTCCAGTTTTTTCCCCACTTCGGTTTGATCTCAGGGTATTTGACCCATTTTTGACCAAAAGCTTCAAGGGCAATCTAATATGATTGCACAACCGCATGACTATATTCACCTCTCAAGCCATCTCCGGAATTCCGCTAACCTGCTGCGACTCACCAGTATATCATCATCCCGTGAATTGCTTATTTTTAATTTTAACCTGCTGCTCGTATATGAAATAATATCATCTATTGTATCTATATTTACAATATGTTTCCTGCTTATCCTGAAGAATTGCGCAGGGTCGACAAGCTTCTCAACCTGCTCAAGGGAATAATTGATATCATATGTCTTGCCTGTGCTTTCGAGAATGAAAGTGGATTTTTCAAGACTATAAAATAAATTTATGTTCCCGGTTTCAATTGTTTTAATATGCATACCCACATTCACAACAAAACGTGATTTATATTTATTGGTTAACAGTTTCATTACCTGGTCAACCTTATACCTCAAAGCCTGAATATAAGAATCCCTCAAATTATTACTGACTGAAGTAAATCGATCTATAGCATATTTAAGATCGCTTATGCTTACCGGTTTCAGTAAATAATCAATACTGTTAAATTTAAACGCTTTGATTGCATACTCCTCGTAAGCAGTCGTAAAAATTATCGGACATGTTATATCAATATGATCAAATATTTCAAAGCTCAAACCATCTGATAATTGTACATCAAGGAAAATCAGATCGGGTATTGGATTATTACTGAACCAGGTCACTGCATCATCAACAGAAGAGATAACAAGGTCGATTTTTATTTTTGTATCAATCTGGTGTATTAACCTTTGAAGATGTTCTGCCGCAGGCTTTTCATCTTCAATAATTAATGCTCTATACATTTTTTATGCTTAAAACAGGAATTTTAACCACGAAGCTTTCATTTGATATCTCAACCAGAACATCTCTATCAGATAAGTATTTGTATCTTGATTTAATGTTTTCCAGGCCAATTTTACTGGATACAATTTCAGTTTTTTTAGGTTGCAGGTTGTTTTTTACGGCAACATAATCTTTTTCTTCCCCGACCTCAACTATTAATGGTTTGTTTGCCGATATTGAATTGTGTTTGATTGAATTTTCAAGAAGCATCTGCAGAGCCATCGGAATAATGTATTTATCAGTTGCATCAGGTAAACTTATGTTTATCTGAAGCGAGTCTTCATATCTTATACGGTACAGGTATGAAACTGATTCGAGCAATTTTTTCTCAGTCGCCAGATCAACCACTTCTTTTTCACGGTTATCAAGCACATACCTGAAGACATTTGAAAATTCCTGGATAAATGTAACTGCTTTATCCTGATCTTTATAAACAAGTGAAGATAAAGCGGTCAGGCTATTGAAAAGAAAATGCGGGTTGACTTGGTTTTTAAGTGCTTCGTATTCTATTAACAGCTTTTCTCTCTTGAGCTTTTCTTCATTTACAGCTGCCTGCTTCCAGTTTTTAAAGAAATGAGAAAGATTGATCAGGATAATGACTATAATGATGGAACCGACCAGGTATTTCAGCCCTTCATATGTCTTGCTGTATAAGATGTCAATTTGCTGTCGTTGTATCACATTAAATATCAGGTAATTAACTGTGGTGAGAATTAAAATGCCACTCATTATTTCGAGGAAGGCGGTTAAGAAGAGCCTCAGGATTGGCCGCTACGGCTTATCTGTCAGTTTATCTGGATTCTTTTCAGGTAGTTCAGCTTTGCACTCATTGTACAGTCTCAGTGCATCTTCTTCGCCCCAGGATGGATGAACGATGCTTTTCGGCTTAAATCTGCTGTACACATTTAATGCTTTTTCGAATATGGGAATTGCAGCTTCTTTTCCCCCTCCGAAGAATTTTGGGGTGTTCATTGTCGATTTTCCCTTTAAATAATATATCCTTGGATTTCCGGGGTCAAGCTTCTCGGCATCGTTAAGAGCGCTCGCTGCTTTAGGAAGATATAAGGGGCCGTTGATCATCGGGCTGATAGACATACGTGCAAAATATAACATGCTTTGGAGCACATAAATCTCCGATTCGTCAGGCTTTATCTTAAAGGCTTCATCAATAAGCTCCTGGGCTTTGTCGCAGTACATTTCCTTATTGCTTTCATTAACTTCAATAAAAGCCATGTTAATGTAAGCATAAGCCCTGTAATAATATGGTATCCATTCATTTTTGTAAACTAGTAGGATCCGTTCGCTGCAATTGGCTAACTGCCGGTAATTCTCGAGTTTATAATTTTTATAAGTCAGGTCAATACTTTTCCTTAGCATCGAATAATATAAAGTATCGCTGCTGAGAATATTCTGCGAAATCAAAAGTGGAATTGCAATAAGGAATGCTTTTATCATTTTTCGAGTTTTGTTTAAATGGTTTTGATTTATTTGTCTTTTATACCTTTGAGCCCTTGTGCCTCTGTACCTTTGCGCCGTTATTTACATTTCAGGCTTCCCGGTAAAAGAGACGAACAATCCGATCAGGTAAGATCTGCGGGACACCGGCAACACAGGTTCTGATTCGTATACTCCATATTCATCAGGATGATCTGCATATCTGTATCCAAAAATATTCTCACTGCCAAGGATATTGCCAACCTGGGCATAGATCATTGTAAACTTCCCGAAAAGCCTGGTAAAATGGAAAATACTCAGACTCAGATTATTGTATGATTTTGTTCTTTGTATTTCAATAAGGCTGATATTCGGGTTGATATAGGGCCGTCCGCTTGAGAATTCATAACCTGTACTGATATATGAATCGGGTTTTGATATACGATGCTTATACACCACTGACAGATTGTGTGTTGAAAGGAAAAAGGGGGGATGCGAAAAGTTGTAATCCTTATAATTCCGCCTGCTGTTAATAAATGAATAAGATATCCAGAAATCTCCGTTTTTTATTGATTTTGAGTCCCTGTAGAACAGATCAATGCCTTTTGCATATCCAGATCCGTTATTACTGTAAGTAGGAGACAAATTAACATATTGTGTTGAAGCAGACAGGGATGACTT
>CAZQVL010000063.1:2312-10418 GCA_964596715.1 uncultured Rikenellaceae bacterium | reverse complement strand
GTAATTTAATTTAAATAAAAAACCCGCAAAGTCTCCTCAGCTTTTATAAAACCCCATATCTGTATGGATGGAGCTCCTAACTCATTTCGAACGTCCACTGTTCCCGAAGGAATTCCGGTTACCCGGAATGAGGCCTGCTCTGGATGAACTAAGGATTGCTCCAAAGTTTTAACTGTTGAGTTTTAAAAATGAATGAAGAAACAATGCGGGCAATTAGTTGTTATATTTTAAAGAACGCTGTTACTCTTTTCTTCAAGAACTGAATCAATTTTTTGTATTAATTCTTTTAAGGCATCAGGGAAATAATCATTATTCAGTTTATCTTCTTCCTCTGTAAGTTTTATTACATATTGCAGTGAAGCCATAGCCAGAAAATCCTGTACATCCTTATCAGAATAGCGCTGCTTGTATTGCAGCACTTTCTCATTAATCATCCTGGCTGCTTTCCTGATTTTTTCTTCATTTTCCCGTTCCACCTTTAATGGATAATACCTGTCAGCAATATTAATCCTGATCGAAAGTTTATCATCCATTGCTATATTTTATCTGTTTAAAAGAGCAACACATTTGTCAATTTCCCGCACTAGTTCAGTTATCCTCTTCTTAGCTTCCAAGGCATTCTCCCCCTCACCCAGCAATGCTCCTGATAATTTAATTCTCTCGTATTTAGTTTCTAATTCTCTTATCCTCTCATCACGTTCCTGAAGAACCATTGTTAGTTCATCATTCCTGTTTCTGAGATCTGCACATTCCGTTTTCAGGTTATTGTATCTGTTTAACAGTTCATCCAGCTTTATGTTCAGCAACTTCAATTCTTCATAACCCTGACCGGACATAACAAATACTTTAATACAAAATTAATATTGTAAATGATATTTTCAAAAATTTAACATAAATAGTTTGTATGAATAAGCCATATGTATAGTTTTGCAAATCTGTAACATGTAATCTTCTGTAAATGTCTGTAAAAAATATATTCATCATTAGTATTTTGTTTTTCAGCCTGTTAGATGAAATTCCAAGAGACAGGTCCATTTTTATTGCACCTGTAAAGATACCTCTGTCCCTTTCGGCAAACTTCGGAGAACTGAGGATTGATCATTTCCATTCAGGACTTGATATTAGGACCCAGGGAGTTACAGGCAAGGAAGTCATTGCTACAGCTTCTGGATATGTTTACAGAATAAGCGTGTCATCCGGGGGATTCGGAAAAGCACTTTATCTGAGACATCCTTCAGGATATTCAACTGTATATGCTCATCTTGACAGATTTATCCCGGAGATTGAAGCGTACGTTAAAGCAAGTCAGTATGCAAAAAAGAGTTATATTATTACACTTTTCCCTTCAAAAGAAAAATTCCGGGTAGATCAGGGTGATCTAATTGCATTCTCAGGAAATACAGGTAGTTCATCAGGGCCCCACCTTCACTATGAAATAAGAAAATCAGAAAATGAAGTGCCTGTAAATCCCTTGCTATTTGATTTTGGTATTGAGGATAATATTGAACCGGTAATGGAAACCCTTGTGGTATATCCCATAAACCGTAATACACTGATAAATAATCAGAACGAAATAAGAAAAATAAAAGTTGCCGGAGGCCATGGTAACTATTATATTCCTGCCGGCAATGAGATCAGAATAAGCGGAACAGCCGGTTTTGGAATTCAAGCCTACGACCTTCTTAATAACAGCTATAGTAAATGTTCTGTACACTCAATTGAACTGATTATCGACAGTGTATCGGTTTTTAAATATGTAATGGACGAATTTTCATTCAGTGAGACAAGATATATAAACAGTCATATAGATTACGAAACCTTCTTACGAGAAAAGAGATATATTGAAAGAGCTTTTATTCTTCCGAATGACAAACTAAGTGTTTATGAAAACGTAGTTAAAAGAGGCATTTTTGATTTTAACGGCGACAGAAGATATAACATTCAGATAATCGTAACAGACATACATAATAACAAATCATCACTTGGTTTTCATATAAGATCATCAGACAGAATACCTGAGGTTCAGTTGAAAGATGCTGATGATGGATTAGTTACCATGCCCTACAGCAGAAATAACAGATTTGTTACAAAAAATGTTTCAGTTAATATTCCATCAGGAGCTCTGTATGATACATTATTTTTCAGTTATAAAATGACCCCGGGCACCACTGAGATGTTTTCAGGAATACATCATATCCATAACAGGTTTACACCTGTGCACAGGTCATACAGACTTTCGATTAAACCTGACAGGATTCCTGAAGGAAGAGAATCGAAACTACTGATTATTCAGGCTGGAGATGACTCCGAGAAAAGCCCCCTGAACAGTTTCTGGGCAGATGGATCTGTGCATGCCGGGCCAACAACTTTTGGCAACTTCTATATTGGTATTGACACAATCCCTCCTGTTATATCTGCTAACGGATTATCTCCAGGAGTTGATCTTACGGGAAGGAAAGAACTGAGAATCAGAATTTCAGATGACCTTTCAGGAATTAAATCATACGAACCTGTAATTGATGGAAAATGGGCTCTTTTCGAATATGATCTGAAAAATAATATATTGATATACAAATTTGATTCCAAACGAATTGCAAAAGGAACTAAACATCACCTGACATTAAAGGTCACCGATAACAGGGATAATATCAGCCTTTTAAATTGTGATTTTACCTGGTAATAGTCAATAGATTCTGGCCGGATAGATTCCTTCCCTGATCATCTTTCTGATATTCTCAACCACAAATGGTTTGTCTTCACGGTATGTAACTCCAAACCATCTTTCGTTACTCATCAGGATCTTAATAGTAATTTCACCGTTTTTAACAAATTTATCGATAGAGGTAGGTATATCAAGCTCGGCTTTGAGATCCATGCCATAAGAATTGATGAAATTGCGGAATTCTTCATTCAGGAAACTATAGCATGAAGGTTTAAATCCCCATAGATTCATAGAGACTACCTCATCTCCAGAAAAGCGCACAGGAGTCCCCTCCAGTCCTGGTGCTACTATTCCATCTTTGGTTTTTTCAATTTCCCGGGTTTCAAAAATATTTTTCAATAAACCATCTGGCCCGACCTGACACACACCTCTATTAACATGGCCATGATCAGATAAGGTATTGCCAAGCTTATAACCTACAATACAATAATTATTATCATTTATATCATTAACAAGAAAATCCCGAAGGATTTTAAATGATTCCACCCCATAATAATCATCAGCATTGATAACACCAAACGGTTCATTAATCTTTTCTTTTGTGACAAGAATTGCATGACTTGTGCCCCAGGGTTTTTGCCGATCCGGTGATACTATGACTCCTTCAGGCAGATTGGTAATCTCCTGGAAGACATAGTCAACTTCAATTTTCCCGTTTAATTTTTCCACGAATCTCTCTTTAACCTGTTCTTCAATGTCTCTTCTGATAACAAATACTATCTTGCCAAAACCAGCACGTATTGCATCATAGATAGAATAGTCGATTATTGTCTCTCTGGCCGGCCCTACTTCATCAAGTTGTTTGTTTCCCCCGTACCGGGTTCCCATTCCTGCTGCCAGTACTAATAGGGTTGGTTCCATAATTATTAAGATTTGTAAAGCACAATTATACAGAAAATATTGGTACTTTTAAAATATCGAAAATATAAGAATTTACCTCTTTCTAACTATGCAAAGTGTTTTCTTGAAAATCATTTTTACTCCCATCCGCCATCTGGCGATTAGTGGTAAATGAAGAAATTCAAGAATCAGATAATGGTTTTTAAGGTTGAGATATGTGTTGACAGCGTCGAATCAGCAATAAGTGCTCAGATTGCGGGAGCTGACCGTGTGGAGTTGTGCGATAATCTGACGGAGGGAGGAACCACTCCGTCATCTGGCTCAATAATTTCAGCAAGAAATAATATGGACATAGGTCTTCATGTTATCATCAGACCAAGGGGAGGAGATTTTTTATATTCCGACCTTGAATATGATATCATGAGAAGGGATATAGAAATTTGCGGTGAAAACGGAGTCGATGGAGTTGTACTGGGGATCCTGAAAGCTGATGGGAATATAGATATTGACCGTACTGCAAGGCTGATCGAATTTGCCAATCCTATGACGGTAACGTTTCACAGGGCCTACGATATGTGTTATGATCCTGTACAGGGACTCGAAGATATTATTGCGACAGGAGCTGCAAGGCTTCTGACATCAGGGCAAAGCGACAAGGCTCCCGGTGGTGCTGAACTCATACGTCAGCTTGTAATTCAGGGCGGAGAAAGGATTATCATTATGCCGAGTGGAGGTATTGATGAATCGAATATTGTTTCTTTAGTAACTTGCACACGTGTAAAAGAAATTCACCTTACCGGGAGAAAACTGACTGATAGCGAAATGACCTTCAGACGAGATAATATTTCAATGGGCGGCTTTCCGGGATTAGTGGAGTATTCAAGAAAAGTTGCTGATCCTGAAAGAATAAAAAGTATCATCAATATGCTTAAAATGATCTGAGATAGCCTTTGAAATTGTGTACTCCTTATTACCTTTGCGATTCATTCTTTTAACTTTAAACAATCCTCATTAAATAAAATATCAAGGTGGTTATTAGATAATTAAAATTGATAATAGTAATAATAATAGAGAGATTTTATGAAAAAATTTTGTGTTTTGTTTCTGTCAATAGTGTTAACAGGCCTGTTACCTGAACAGAAATCCAGTGCCTGTACAAATTTTCTTATAACAAAAGGAGCGTCACAAGACGGATCTGTAATGATCACTTATGCAGCTGACTCTCATGTTCTTTATGGAGAACTGTATTTCTGGCCTGCAAGAAACTGGCCGGCAGAATCGATGCTTGACGTTTATGAATGGGATACTGGTAAATTTATGGGAAGGATACCACAGGTTGCCCATACATATTCTGTTGTCGGTAATATGAACCAGCATCAGCTTTCAATTGGAGAAACAACATTTGGAGGCCGGCGTGAGCTGGCTGATTCAACAGGTATGATCGATTATGGTTCATTGATTTACCTGACCCTTCAAAGAGCAGCAAATGCGAGGGAAGCAATATACACATTCTCTCAGTTAATAACTGAATGGGGCTATACCAGTTCCGGAGAATCGTTCTCGATTGCAGATAAGAACGAAGCATGGATACTGGAACTTATAGGCAAAGGACATGGTAAAAAAGGTGCCGTATGGGTAGCCCGTCGTATTCCTGATGGTTATATTTCAGGTCATGCTAATCATCCAAGAATAACAACCTTTCCGCTTGCTGACGGAATAAAATCAATTACTTCAAAAGACCTTGACAAGATATTCAATGCTGAGATTGAAACCGTTTACGCATATGATGTCATAGATGTGGCAAGAAGCTATGGTTGGTTTTCAGGTGAAGATAAAGACTTTAGTTTCAGCGATGCGTATGCTCCTCTTGATTTTAGTGGTGCCAGATTTTGTGAAGCCAGAGTATGGTCTGGTTTCAATAAGGTGAACAGCCAGATGGGTAAATATCTTGATTATGCAATGGGTGAAAATCTTAATAACAGGATGCCTATATGGATCAAGCCTGATAATAAGTTAAGCCTGAAGGATGTAATGGGAATGATGAGGGATTATTTTCAGAACACGCCGATGGATATGACAAAGGATGTGGGTGCAGGTCCTTATAGCAACACAGTCAGATGGAGACCTCTGACATGGCAGGTGGATGGTGTTGATTATATTAATGAAAGGGCTATCTCCACTCAGCAATGCGGATTTTCATTCGTGGCCCAGAGCCGTTCGTGGCTGCCCGATCCCATCGGAGGAATATTCTGGTTCGGTGTTGATGATACCTATTACACAGTCTATTCACCAATGTACTGTGGGATTACCCGTGTACCGGAAACGTTTGAAGTCGGAAATGGAGATATAATGACTTTCAGTGATAATTCTGCATTCTGGGTTTTTAACCAGGTGACTAATTTTGCATATACACGTACCCGTCTTCTTATTGATGACCTTCAGAAAAAGCAAAATGAGCTCGAGAATGGATACATAAATGAAACATCTGAGATTGATAAAAACGCACTGAGGCTCTTCAACAAGAGACCTGCCAAAGCTGTTAAGTACCTAACAGAGTACTCTGCCAAAACAGGTAATAATACAGTTATGCAGTGGAAAGAACTATATAAATTTCTTTTTACAAAATATGTTGATGGAAACGTAAAAGAGAAAAGACCTGTACCGCCAGGATACAAATACTATACTCCTTCATTATCCCAACCGGGATATGGTGATAAATGGTATCGTATCATAGTTGAGCATACAGGTGATAAATTTAAAGTGAAGTAGGAAGGGTTGGTGACTGGTTATTGGTGACTGGTTATTTATAAAAACATGATGATGGATAATCAAAATATTATTTTTACATTTGCGACCGGATTTCAAAATCCTGTCAGTAACATAAAATATTACTTGAGATGAGTCTATTAGATGTAGTTGAGAAAGAATATGCGATAGCTAAGGAATATCCCAAATTTAAAGCAGGAGACACAATTACTGTGCACTATAAAATAGTAGAGGGTAATAAAGAGAGAATTCAGCAATTTCGCGGTGTGGTAATACAAAGAAGCGGAAGTAAACATACTGAAACTTTTACCGTAAGAAAAATGTCGAGTAATATAGGAGTTGAAAGGATATTTCCAATAGCATCACCTTTCATTGAAAAAATTGAAATCAACAAACACGGGAAAGTACGCAGGGCAAAACTATTTTATCTGCGTGAACTAACAGGTAAAAAGGCCCGGATTCGCGAAAAGAAATTTTAGGTAATTTCTCAATCGTCAACCTGCGGTAGCTTGTCTGAAAGACTCTATAACAGCGAAGCGTAAAGACCAAAAGACTTAAAGACCTTAAGACAGATTCTATATCTTATTCAGCAATTGCTGCTGTTTAACTTTTGCCTCTTCCAATAGTTTATTAGCCTGATTATCTGCTTCCTGTATAAGCCGGTCAGCTTGTCTGTCCGCTTCTTTCCTGAGGCTTTCCGCACCTTTTTGGGCTGCCATCCTGGCTAAGGTACCTTTCGATTCGGCTGCTTTGATCAGGTTTTCTGCCTGAACATCCGCCTCCTGCCTTATTTTTTCTGCCGCTCTGGCTGCTTCATCCCTCAGTAACCGGCCCTTCTCTTCTGCTTCCTGAATAAGTTTATCAGCCTGTACTTCTGCCTCACTCCTCACTTTTTCCTTTGTCTGATCAACTGCAGTACTGATTGTCTCCTTTATAGTTTCTTTTGCGCCCATTCCTCCTGCACTCTCACCCGGTGAACTTCCAAAAAATGGTGTTACCACGGGTTTACCAAAAGTACCTGTCACTTTAACATTGACTTTTATGTTCTCGGCTGGTTTATATGAAAAACCAAAGATAGCCGCCTGAGCTGACAGATTGTCAATAAGTGAATTTACCGAGCTCCCCAGATCAGATCTTGGTATCTCGGTTCTGATAACATAATTTATTGTCTGATCAATTCCCTGATCTCCGCTGATATTCATCCTGATGTTCCCGACTTTTGTATTAAACGGACTTACATAAATTCTGCCGTCATTGATTTTAAAACTTAAATTCAGGTCCTTAAAAGTGTTGGTATAATTATCCCCAAGCTTAAGCAGTTCTTTCATTTTGTTGTAAGATGCCGATTCAACAAGCATTACCTGATCTGACTGAAGTTTCCCGCTACCGCTTATGGTATGAATCAGAGGCATCATATTGCTGCCCAGAAGACTGCTGTATGCCATTGTTGCACTGAAATTGCCGTCGATTCCTTTTGCGGCCGGAGCAAGTTTCTGAACCGTATTGAAAGTATTGAATGCGTCCTTTACGGCCATATGCTGCATTGTGAAATCGGTTTTCATTACAGGTTTCAGAGTGTCGCGGGTATCATAATCGGCATTCATTGTGATCGATCCGCCAAGGATATTCATACCTGTCTCGCGGATGCTCAGAATACCGTTTCTTACTATAATGTGGCCCTTAACATTCTGAGCTTTAATTTTATCGTAAATGAACTCGTTTATGAGGGCATTGAAATCAAAATCGATGTTTTCAGGAACTTTTATAAGTGCAAGAGC
>CAZQVL010000063.1:0-2212 GCA_964596715.1 uncultured Rikenellaceae bacterium | reverse complement strand
ATATTCATTTTACCGGAGGCTTTGAAACTATCGTACTGTTCCTTTTCAATCATCGACAGACGACCTGCCATGGTAACAGACATATCGATAATCCCTGAAAGGTTTATACTGTCAAGCGGTATTGCTTCAGAGAGCGCATTTAAATCAATTTTACCGACCATTGAACCTTTAAAATCAGGATCGCTTATAGGCGTCTTCAGCTCAAATGTCATATCGAAAGGATTCCCGGCCAGCTCCATATGGAATCCCTCCACGTTTACAGTTGTTTTATCAAGGTTCTTTCCATTGACTAAAACTTTTGATTTTAAGTTGATATTACTGATCTGTTCCGGCAGGTCGGGATATATAATCAATCCATTGTTAACATCCAAACTAAGGGATATATCAGGCAATGTACTGTCTGCATCGCTGTAAACTCCTTTGGCTGCCCCGGACAATGAAAATTCCCCGCTTGTCTTAAGATCTTTAAAATCAGTCATATAAACTGCCGGGATTAGTGACAGCAAAGTTTTGAATGAAGTCTGGTCAGTTCCGAATGTCAGATCTGTTTCAATATCATCTCCGGTGATGGCAACTACACCCGAAAGATTAAGCTTGAGGTCATTTATTGAAAGGTAGTTCTCCCTTAGTGTAAATCGCATGCTGTCGAGATCTGCAAGCAAGTCAATTTTTGAATCGGCAGTTGCTTTGTTCAGATATTTCGTATCTTCCATTACGAAAGTAACTTCACCTATATTCAGTAATATCTGCATGTCTGTTTCACTCATTGTCATATCCCCTTTCAGATTGAAATTCACATCATTCAGATAAGCTTCCATTTCAGAGCTCTTATCAGTATAAGCTATTGAACTGTTCAGCAGGGCAACCTTCTTCAGGAGAATTCTCATATCTGAGGTGGTTGTCTCCTCTTCGACCGGTGCTTCTGTTGTATCCTTCACAATGTCCCAGTTTGCAGAACCATCTTCAAGGATTATTGCGTTTACTACTGCCCTGTCGACAATAATTGACTTAACCTCATAGCCCGATTTTCCAAAGAGACTCGCAAGATTAAATACAAGGTTAAATGATTTAAAACCGGCAAGTGTATCATTTTCGAACTTATCCATACCAACTACAGAAACACCGTTCAGAGAAAATGAGATGTTTGGAAAATTCCGGAAAAATCCCAGTTTATAATCCTCGAATTTAACCTGCGCATTTACCGATTCGTTGATTACCTGTTCAACCTTTGTTCTTATTTTATCTTTAAAGAGAACCGGAACAGTAAAAAGTAATATTAGTATCAGCAGGACCAGTCCAGCCACAACTTTCAGGATTAAAGCAAGAGTTCTTTTCATAATATGCTTATTTATAACTTGAATATCAATTATTTACAAAAACGGATTTTCATAAATCCAGGCAAATAAAAGTAATTATTATTCCTCAAAATAAAAATTTCGTTATATTTGCACTCGCATCAAAATAAGGTCCCGTAGCTTAATTGAATAGAGCATCTGACTACGGATCAGAAGGTTGGGGGTTTGAGTCCCTTCGGGATCGCTAAAAAAAAAATCGCAATCGCTTGTAGAATAAGAAGTTGCGTTTTTTTATTGCTTAAATTTCTGCAACCAATCTGCAACAAGTCACAAAACTGCTAATAACCGCTGAGGCAAAATAAATTTGCTGGGTAATAATTTTTATGATAAGTTTGAATCCGGCCAGCATCCGTTCTCTTTCAAACCAAAGAGAATTTACTCCATTGACTATTCAGATGCTGGCTTCTATATAATAGAAAAGCCCCCGGAGCTGATTTCCGAGGGCTTCGATAAACAGTCCTTTTTGTAAAGCTACCAAGTAACCATACACCGGTGATTTTTGTTAAATCTGTTAGACTACTGATTAAAATAATGGTGGGAAAAAGGCAGAAGCTATTTTAAAAAAGAGCACCATCAAACCATAATATACGATAATAGAGCCTCCTGCAACACCTGCAACAAGTGCTATTGTCGCTCCATCTGCAGTTTTTTCCGCCTCGACTTTCACAATCCCGTCAATAGGTATACTAATTATTTTTTCAGGACTAACCTTCATTATTGTATCCGATGAGAGATAAATATGGATTTTATTAGAATAAGAAAGTCCATTATATATTTTGCCTTTGCCTGATAAAATTCCATTTGAGATTATACCATTCTTGATTAGATAATTTGAATTTTGCGTGTGTATTACATAA
>CAZQVL010000062.1:0-11706 GCA_964596715.1 uncultured Rikenellaceae bacterium | reverse complement strand
TCATTATATTCTCTGTTCCCTTGGCATCAGCAATAACCGGTTTGAAAAGATCAAAAGCAAATTTGTTTGCCGAGTCAATTACCTCTTTCTGATAAGGTTCAGTAAATATATTTACCGGGTCTCCGGGCAGGTCATCGGTATTGCTTTTTTCGCATGAGGAGATTATTACTAACGAACTTAAAAGAGTAACAGTTAAAAGGAATTTAATATTGATTTTCATAACGGATGGTTTTTCAGGATATATACCGAAGGCACAAAAACTGTACCAACATTAAGCACGTTTGAGTATTTATTCAGCCCATTTTAATCTCAGGCTGTTACTGACCACACTAATGCTGCTTAATGCCATGGCAGCTCCGGCAATCATTGGATTGAGGAGAAATCCGTTAAAAGGGAAAAGAACACCGGCTGCTATGGGAATCCCGATTACATTATAGATGAATGCCCAGAAGAGGTTCTGCCTGATCGTTTTCACAGTATTGCGGCTTAGTCTTATGGCAGCAGGTATGAGAGACAGGTTGTTGCTTATTAATGTCATCTTAGCTGCATCAATTGCAATATCGGAACCTTTGCCCATAGCAATGCTGATATCTGCTGCAGCCAAAGCCTGACTGTCATTTATGCCATCACCGACCATGCCGACAATTTTACCATCCTTCTGAAGGCTTTTAATAAAGTCTGATTTATCCGACGGAAGCATTTCAGCATTAAATTGCCGTATACCTGTCCTTCCGGCTACTGCTTCAGCTGTAGGTTTGTTATCACCGGTTACCATGTAAACATCAAGTCCCATTCTTTCAAGTTCCCTGATTGCCTGTGAAGAATCTTCCTTTATTTTATCCGAAACAGAAAGAACAGCAAGCACTCTGGCATTGTCCGCAAAGTAAATAACCGTGCTGGAATCCCTTTCCCACTCTTCTGAAAGATCATCAAGCCCGGCATCGATTGCAATATTGTTACCTGTAATCAGTTTGTTGCCTCCTGCAAAATATTGTTTATGATTGTATTGACAGGTTATTCCTCTTCCGGTTATGCTATTGATTCTGTCTATCTTAACCAAAGATGCGTCCTTTATAAGATAATCAGCAACAGCTCCGGCAAGAGGGTGTTCAGATGATTTTTCAAGACTGAACAATATATTGACATGTTCCTGTGTACCGCTGCCATTAAGCCATTCAATCTTATTAACCGAAGGTTTACCCTCGGTAATGGTTCCTGTTTTATCAAGTACTACAGCACTCATCCTGTGTGTTTGCTCAAGGGCCTCAGCATCTTTAATAAGTATATTATTTTCAGCGCCTTTCCCGATACCTACCATAACTGCTGTAGGAGTCGCAAGTCCGAGGGCACAAGGACAGGCAATCACCAGGACTGTGACCATAGAAAGTAAGCCCTGTGTAATTCCGTTATCTCCGCCGAAAATTAACCAGATGAAGAATGTCACAACTGAAATTGCTACTACAACGGGAACAAATATTCCTGCGATTTTATCAACAAGTCTCTGAACAGGTGCCTTGCTGCCCTGTGCTTCCTGCACCATTCTGATTATACTGCTAAGGAGGGTATCTGCACCCACTTTTTCAGCCATAAACTGAAAACTTCCCTTCTGATTAACTGTACCGGAGTAGACTGTTGATCCTTTTTCTTTTAAAACAGGAACCGGTTCCCCGGTTATCATGCTTTCATCAACATAGCTGCTGCCATCTGTTACAGTACCATCAACAGGGATCTTCTCGCCCGGTTTAACAAGTATTATATCACCTTGCTTAATTGCAGCAATCAGGAATTCCTTTGTACTGCCGTCGGACATAACCCTGATAACCGTTTTTGGCTGTAATCCGATGAGTTTCTTAATTGATGATGAAGTGTTTTCTTTTGCACCCTCCTCAAGAAGTTTTCCAAGCAGAACCAGGGCAATTACAACTCCGGCAGCTTCAAAATAAACATGAGCATGCAGGCCACGACTAAGCCAGAATTGCGGAAAAAGTGTATTAAATACACTGAAAAGATATGCGATACCGGTACTTAACGAGACAAGAGTGTCCATGTTTGCACTTCCATGCTTTACCTGTTTCCATGCATTAATGAAAAATCCCCTTCCGAGCCATAATACGACAGGTGTTGCCAGCGCCCATGTTATATAGGTGGCATACGGGATATTCATAAAGAACATGCTTATTACAACCAGTGGCAATGCGAGAAAAATCGCCCAGATTGTTCTGTTCTTTAATGATTTATGTCTTCGCTGCTGAAGGTTCTCAAGTTCTTCCCTGGCATTTTCCGATTCATCAGTAATCAGGTCATATCCTATTGAAGTGATGGCTTCCCTGAGATCCTGTGGCTGTACCGAGTCAGGATTGAATTCAATCGTAGCAATCTGTGAAGCCAGGTTAACGGCTGCTTTTACAACACCGGGTTGCCTGATAAGGGCTGTTTCAACATTTGTTGCGCAGGATGCACATGACATACCGGTGACAGGAAATTGTTTTTTTATCACTCTTGCGTGAGAATGTTGATTATTATCTTTTTTTAAGATAGTCATCGCTGAACCTGAGATTTACTATAATAATCAACAAATTATAAGCGAGAAAGTTTAGTTAAAATGGGAGGGCAGAAAAGGCTGATTTTTATTCAGCATCCATTGTAAGAGTGATATTTTTAAGTGCTCCTGTTGTTCTGTATGTTGTAATCCCGAAAGGTATGGATGATTCCACTTCCCACCTCAGGGATAAAACGTAATCATCAATGGTAAAATCAACAACCCGGTAATCATCAATCCAGGCTTCTATTTTTTCATCGGTCACTTTAAGCCGAACAGAATACCAGACGTTGGATGAGAGACCATAAACATTACAGGTAAAATTATTTGCAGCATCGTATCCGTCAATACAACTCAGCCCTACAACAGATCCTCCCCATCCTCCGATCACCAGGGTTAAAAAAGATTCCTTAACCGGGAAAGTCATCCCGCAAAAAAAATCAGATCCCTGAACGCGTTTTGCATCAAGACTGACTTCATAATTAGTCTTTGGAAAATCCTTTATCCACCGAATGCCGGAAATCAATTTTCCCGCTTCAATAATTATACAACCTTCCTTAACGGATATACTTCCATGTCCCTCGAAATCAACAGTTTCCCATCCTTCCAAAGATACTCCGTCAAAAAGTATTCTGGTATCCTGCGGATATTCCCGGCTGAAGAGAATAATAACAGTGAGTATTATATTTAATATTTGCATAGATAAATGATTAAGATGTACAATTAATTGAAATAATATTGATTGTGTTTATTGTCAGTTGTCTTTTATTTGTTTTATGCGGTTAATACAATTGATCAATGATCTTGTTGTGTGATAGTTGCCTTTCCATATCTGAGATTTTCTACCGGTTTTCCTGTCGGGTTCCTTGTCCAGTGAACCTTCATACCACCCTCTGTATTCCCAGTCAATGAGATAATCCTTGATGAACTGCCACTGTTCTCTAAATCTCTTTTCGTACTCCATGGGATCCTCCGGGTAGAGTTCCGACATTATCAGGAGGGTATTCATAGTTTCTGCCTGCGCCCACCAGTTTTTGGAATCACGCAGGATTGTTACAGTATCTTCATCCTTGTAAAAGTAACCTGCATCAAAAACCCCGGCAGTTTCTTTATCCCATCCATGGTTCAGGGCGTTGTCAACCATTTTTTTGCTTATATCTCTGGTTTTATTATCATCCTCAATTTTCAATACTTCTGATGCCTCCATCAACAAGTATGCAGTCTCCACATCGTGTCCGAATGAAATATGATCAAGGAAGAAATTTTTTCTATGTACTTCTTTGGATGAATCGCGCAGGGATACTGGTGTCAGATCTTCCCGGAGGTATAATTGAAGATAACCCCTTTCATGAACAATCACATCCCTGACAAGTCTTAACATCTCATCGAGACGTTGCCGTACAAGTTCATCCGGCCAAACCTGGTATAATTCGGTAAGGGCTTCCAGAATATGTATTGAACTGTTCTGATCTTTCGGAGGGATAGATCGAACTCCTGTTTTTATTGGTGATCCGTCTTCATCCAGGTACTGAAAATAGCCTCCGTGGACAGGGTCATGGCTTCCTTTCTCAAGCCAGTTAAATGTCTGCCTGGCCAGGTCGAGGGCAGCTTCATCCCTGCTCTCCCTGTAATAGGCCGCCAGTCCATAAACTGCAAATGCATTACCGTATGCATTCTTCTGAAACCGTTCAGTATTACCCTCTTTGATGGGATTTCCCTCCCTGGTAACCAGGTTATAAAATCCGCCATTCTGTTTATCCCACATAACATCTTTCAGAAAATGGAAACCATGTCTGGCATAGTCGAGATAAGTATCATCACCGGTGAAAGCTTTCATTTTTGAACAGGTCCAGACATGCCTGGCCTGGGTGACTATCATTTTCTGCTGTCTGTCGGATTGTTCCCATTTATAGTTAAAGTCGCTCAGATAACCTCCGTACTCTTTGTCAATAATCCTTGGATACCAGGCCGGCATCATGTTCTCCATAAGCAGTTCCTCCATTTCCGCGGCAAAAGGGGCCAGACTGGTTTTTGACATTTGTTTGCATGAGTAGATACCAGTGGATGAAAAAAGCAGAAACAATAAAGTTACTGTTAAAGATTGTCTTACCATGGCATTGAAGTTTAAATGTTATTCCCAGGGAGGTTGTATCTATTTTAAAAGTTATTTACTGTACTTTCAATGAATAACGGCCTTTTTTATCTTTTTCGATTTCATCGAGTGTGAGTACCTGTTCTGAACTTATTAATTCTTTTATCTCATCTGGTTTATTTGCCATAAAAAGTATCCAGCCCCACGGCATGTACCAGATCCATTGAGGTTGTTGTTGTAGAATTTCAGTTGTCGGAATTTCGCCTACTTCACCCAGAGCTACGGGTTTGCCTTTACCCAGAGCTACTAACCGATCGTGATGAGATTGTTTATAATCCTTCCTGTAAACATCAGCAGCCAGGATATCAACATAATCGTCTCCCGGATAGAACAACTCATAAGCCCAGGCTTCATCACCGGGAATATCCCGTGGTGCATTGGTGTTCCAAACCCATATCAGGTTGTTCAGTTTATGATGATTGGTAAAATAATCGTACATCATTATCCACAGGCGTTTAAAACCCTGGTCGCCCTTCTGGTTACACCACCAGAACCATACACCATTCATTTCGTGGTAAGGTCTCCATAAAACAGGGATTTCAGCCTCCTGCAACTGTTTCAGGTATCCGGCAATTTTATCGGCTCCCTCCTTCCATGCTTTATTCATTTCTGTGCCCTCTTTAACCAGTTTGCCCCATTCTTCGGGTGTGGGACGGTTTTCCATTGCCCATATTGATGATCCGTTACAGCAATCACCATCAGGAGGGTAACATCCATGCCACATCAGGGTAATGATATGTCCTTCGGCATAGCGTTCCTTTACCTCTTCAATCATCAGATCGCGGGCTTCCCCGAGGATTATATCCAGAACTTCAAGCTTAAACACAGGAAAACCTTTCGTTGTATCGGGTCTTTTTCTGAAAGAATCCATCGAGAAAGCCGGTAAGTTGACTGGTCCGCAATGCTGGTAGCGCATGGCATCTTCCCCTTCAACGCAGAAGCTGAAGTCAGAACCCCAGATAATGGCTCTTTTACCGGACAATTCTTCGAGCTGATCAGTATATTCCGAATCCTTGCCACAGAAATTGTGTTGCCCCGAAAGAGTATATTTACCCTGGATGTCCTGTATAAAATAGTACAGATTCCTTGCTTCCCTGGAGGCACCAGGATTCACAGGCTGCAGGTAATTATCCGATGACTGATTGCAGGAGAAGAAGTCAAAGATAACTATCAAAACTAAAGACAATTGGAATATTTTTTTCATGATCTGGAGTTAGGTTTTAGAAAACGTCATGGGCCATCCTGAAACCATGGACTGGACCGTCGTACTATCATGGATAGTGTAACCATTAATACAATAAAGAACCAGAGAGTTTTTTCTCATAGTGTTTTGTTTATAAAGTTATGATAAATATTGAATGCGTGAATAACCTTAGTTTCCAAAAATATCATCAGCTTATTATCCTTTTTATCTTCCTGTTTTTATGAATTAAACATCTTCGCCATCCCTTGCCGTTATTATTAATATCGGATTATGCAGCCCTGTACCGGCTTAAGTCTACTACGGAAGAGTTTGTGAAATAATCAGACAAAGAGCTTAAATCTAAAAATAGCAGGTCAAATTATTATTAACGTAAAAAAAAATTGACTTCGGCAATTGATTTAATTAAATTTATTCTCACCATTAACTTCCGTTTTTTATGTAGCCTCGTAGTTAAATTTAAATATCAATAAGGTCATTAAGATATGCATACAGAATCCCGATTGAAGCACTGGACTATCGATGATGAGATCCCTGTAAGGATGCCCCTTCTTGACCGCTGGTTGGATATGCAGACTTCATATCTACCACTGAAAGGAGTAACAGCTCTTCTAATACAGCATCAGCTGGGAGGCCAGGTACCTCAGGCCAGAGCATTGATTGAACTGGGAATTGCACCAGAAGATCTGTTCTGGATTGATATTCCGTACACATCCTCAAAAAAGGTTCAAAAAGCGTTAATCCGGCTAGGAATCCCGGAAAAAAACCTTTTAATACACCGTTTCATGCTTATGGATGACTATGGAAAATACCAGCGTCTTAGAGTTCAGCAATTTCTTCGCGACCTGTCCAGTGACCTGCCTCCCATGCTCCTTGTTCTTGACGACGGATCATATATGCTTGAGGCCTTATCATGTCTGCGGCAACATCCACGCAGAGTGGCCATTGTTGAGCAAACAACCAGGGGAATAATAAAGATCGAGCATAATGCATCTCTGGCAATGTGTGCAGATGAATTTCCTTTAATAAATGTTGCGCGGTCACAGCCCAAGACAATCCTTGAACCTCCGTTTATAGGTATAGCTGTATGTGACGCTTTGAAAAACAGGCTTGGTGCAGACTTTCGGACAGTGCCCGGTGATAGAAGCCTTGTGCTTGGCTATGGAGCTATCGGTGAACAGGTTGCTGCATTCCTGAATGAAATACTCGGATTCAATCGTGACCATATACATGTTTTTGATCCTGTCACTTCGCGTATGGAGAGAGCAGCTAGCTCAGGATTTTCCATATGGGAGAAGGCAGACCGACGCTATATGTTCAGACTTGTGGTCGGTTGCTCAGGCCGTGCATCATTCACTCTTGGAGACCACGTTTTTCTGCAAGACGGAGCTTTTCTCGCCAGTGCAACATCAGGCACAGTTGAACTCTCCCGAAAAGATTTCATCGAGTTGGCAGATGCCAGTCCATATGATGATATATGGATTGACCATGAAGGATTGGATTTGACAGATCTCCACAGTGACATACGTTTTAACTTTATTGACAGAAATGTGACCTTTGTCAATGGTGGCTTCCCTGTCAACTTTGACGGAAGAGTGAATTGTATTCCCCCACACTACATTCAACCAACTACCGTTATGATGTGCTCGGCCGCAATCCAGGCTGTAAAGTCCAAAAAGAAGGGTCTTCAGGACCTGGATACTGAATTCTGCAGGTGGCTGACTGAAGAGTTCAGGAAGGAACTGGGAGAGGAGGCTTACCTGATTCCTTCAGAGTAGAATAAATTTAACCTCAGATAATAAATGTTATAAATTGCTTATGATTTAAGGGATTTACCGCCTGTTTAATTACTAATATTTATGATTTTAAATTCCTTGCTGGTTACCGACTGCAGACTGCCAACAATTCGTGACGACAATTTTCTTACCTGACCAGTTTCACCCTTTGAACAGTAACAGGCTTCAGCAATCCGGATATATTCAAAGGCACCTGGTCCCAGGTCATATTATCAATACGCATAATATTTGTGCTGGTATATTTCTCCTCTGTAATGGCATCGCCGATTATACGATTACACCAGGTGTTTGCGACTTCAATTTCCAGAACATTCTCACCATTTTTAACAGATCCTGTAACATCAAACTTATATGGTTTAGCCCAGGTAACTCCAAGGGCTTGCCCGTTGAGCCATAATTCAGCTACTTCTGATATTTCACCCAGGTCAAGATATATTCTTTCCCCTTCTGACAATGTATCATTCATTTCAAAGGAGAAAAGCTTATGATATTTACCAATACCGGAATAATATTGTATCCCCGTGTTTTCATGATCAATCCAGAAGATTAATTCAGGCAGGATTATAGAATCCGGAGCGCCCCATCCTTTGGTGAAATGGACTGTCCATGAACCATCTATCTTCCGGACAGAATGAATGTTTTCAACCTGCTTTGATCCTGAAGGACCTTTTAATTCATAAGTTCCTTCATCGAAAAAAAGAATCCCGGATAACCTGTTTCTGCCGGATTATGAGTAAAGCCGTGAAAGACCACCCGGTTCATCCCCTCACAAAAAGCGCGGTCACCAACAGGTTTAAGATCAGAAGGGCCTTCCATCCAGTGCTGAAAGGATGTAAATGCCTCCTCCTCAACAATACCTCTTTCATAGATATGAGAAGCTGCTGCTACTTCCTTTACTACCCGCATAATATCAATACTGTCTTTCCCGTTGGCATCCATATAATACCGGGCATGGTTAACCCAGAACTCTCCACGCGGCAGATCAAGGGCGCCAAGCGCCTTAAGTGGTTCAGCCGGACCGTTATACAGCGGGTATCCGGGCCCGCCGGCTTCACAGTTGATCTGTAATCCGTAACTGTTACAGATTTTCCTGGCTTGTTTATATAGATTAGTGATCATCATTTCAGATAAAGTCTTCCTGAAATCTGACAGTACTTTTTTAGTAGTTACCTGGTTGAAGAGTTCGGCATCAAAAAATACAGGTAAATATTTATGTATATCGTATCCATGTAATTTTATAAATTCCCCGGGCAGGGTGGATGACCAGACAAAACCCCTGGCCTCATAACTTGCAAGGTAGAGACTTTTTAAAGCCGTATTCCTGAAATCTCCCAGCACAGGTTTCAGGCGGTTAATGATATGCATCAGGTGCGTACGGACAGCAGTGGAATCAAAATGGTCAATGGTCAGTCCGGCAGAGTAAGGGCTGGGCAAAACCAGCTGCTGGCAAAGTTTAAGCCCACAGTTAATCCAAGTTTTCCGGCTTCATCCACTACAAATTTTATCATCTTCAATGACTCGGCACTCAGGAAGGCAGGCCCGGTCGGGATCATTTTATCTCTGGACCCTATCTCGAAAAGGTCAAAACCTCCTATTCCCGCTTTTTTCATTGCAACCAGTTCTTCCCTCGCACTTACAGTATCAATATTTCCGTTGAGACACCACCAATAGACTTTAGGACGTGCAAGATTAGCGGGATTTGAAAAATTTTCCCTTATCACATCATAAGTTACATCTTCTGATGACTGATGTTGCCGCTGGCAATTAACCATCAGGAAAACAAATGACAAACCAGTAAAGAATAACTTTAGTAAATTTTTCACCTCCCGGGTTTTATTTGCTAATTATTAATGCTGACTAATAAATGTAAAATGATAAATCAGTCAGTCCAGGCTGATAAGGCACTTTAAAATAATAATATTACTATCTATTTCACCTGAAAGATAGTGTAAAAATCATTTCAATTCTTTTAAAGAGAATCCTTTTTGACTCTAATAAATCCCAGCAATGTGTGCACCGACACTTAGCCTTATTGTATGGGTGCGATTGCCGGGGTTTGCCCGTACGCTTGCACTTAAGCTCCTCGTCCTGCCGAAGCGGCTACACATAGGCGCAGGCAGCTCAGATGCACAAAGCCTTCCGAAATTAAAAGCCCTCCTTCGTCCCGCTTTCGCGGGACTACGGAGGGCGAAGTCGGGGTGACTGGATGAACATAGCTGTTTAGTGTGAGTCGAAATACTTAATATTCAACCATCTCTCTATGAAAGATTTTGTGTAACTTACATATTAATTATGAAAAGTAAGCCATTCGCAACATATCGATCTGTATCTCAAGTCATTAATAGATATGTACGACTGTGACTCACCGGGCAGTGCTTTAATAAAGCGCAACAAACAATATGGTATGATTGGATAAAATATGTTGTTACATATCAAAAAGAAACCAATAAACATAATTATATCTGACACAAATATCTAACACAAATAGGCATTAATATGCAATTTTTATACTTTTATAAAGTAAGCGTACATGCAATAGCAAAAGAAGAGAAAATATTCTATAAAAAATGGTAACCTGAACAATATTGATATGAATCTGTCTAAAACACCGGGAATTTTCAGAAAACGCGATGCCGCTCATCAAAAACCAGGGAAATGGAATCAATTGCAATACCTATCCATCCTATACATAAAATAGCCACTATAAAACATGATAAAAGCCTGTAAAATTAATCATCATGGAGAGGATCGGTTGAAGCTCGATTTTCCTTTCAATGCCGCCATCTCAAATCAAATCAAGCAAGTTAAAGGTTCTGCGTGGAGCAGAACTCGCGGTGCATGGCATGTTCCATTTACAAAAGAAGCTTTTGAAGAATTGAAAAAGAAATTTCCGGATATTGTGTTGCCTCTTCTTCAGGAGAAGAAAGTTGAACCAATTGAAATAAAACCGGTAATAACCAAACCGACTGAAATAAAGCCACCGGCACAAAGTATTAAAGACGACAAGAATCGTATTAAAATTGAAGTAATTGGCAGAAAGATTATTCTGAAAATGCCAAAGAACGATGCAGATGTAAAATTCATCAATACTTTAAAGTACAGTCGTTGGGATGGACGTATGTTTTATTGGGAAATACCAAATTATCCGGGCAACCTCGATTTGATTAACGATCATTTTAAAGATCGCATCAACGAATTGGTAATACATGACAAGTTTGATATTAGCCTGAGTAATGAAACCCGCACGATCGGCAACAAAGAACTACTAATAATAAAGACCAAAACAGGGCGATTAAGACTCATTTTTGGATTCAACAATGCTTTAAGATTATTGATTAAAAAATATCCATATAACAGTTGGGATGCAAAGAACAAATGGTGGACAATTCCCTACTCTGAGATCTATCTTAATGAGATTCAATCTCATGCACTGGAGGAAGGAATGAAAGTCAGCTATGAAGAAGAATCGGCAGGCGACAAGGGTGTAAAAAGGATAAGTGCTTTTGATGTGCCTAATTACCGCGAATGTCCGGCAGAAATGATTCTGAAGTTAAAAGAAATACGCTATAGCGAAAAGACAATAAAGACCTACAAAGGATTATTTGAGGAATTTATCAACTACTACCATAAGTACGACATCAACAAAATTGACGAATCACAGATAATTAGCTTTTTACGATTTTTAGTGATGGAGCGCAAAGTATCGACCTCGTATCAAAATCAGTCCATTAATGCCATAAAGTTCTACTATGAGAACGTACTTGGCGGTCAACGGAAGTTTTACTTTATCGATCGTCCGAAAGCTGCTGTTAAAAAAGCAGGTATACAACAACACACCACCATGCACACCCTGAGGCATACTTTTGCTACACACAGCTTAGAAAATGGCGTTGATTTAAGATATATACAGAGTATGATGGGGCACGACAGCAGTAAAACCACCGAAATTTACACTCACATCACAACTAAGGGTTTTGATCAAATAAAAAGTCCATTGGATAATTTGGATATATAAAAT
>CAZQVL010000061.1:0-11721 GCA_964596715.1 uncultured Rikenellaceae bacterium | reverse complement strand
CGGGGACCTCTACATTATCAGTGTAGCGCTCTAACCAACTGAGCTACGGGACTATAAATGACATGGTTGCAGGCTGTACCCACCATGCTCTCCGGCAGATGGGCTGACAGGTAAAACCGCATCACTTCAAAAAAACTTCTCCCCGGACTTTTGGGAGGTCAAAGATAATGCTTCCTAAAATTACTGCAAAAAAAAAGATAATATTTTTCCTGATCAACCAGAAATAAACAATAAGATTTTGTTTGCCGTCAAATGAAAAAGATTATTTTCGTAAATATTTATTCTGTATGTCAAATGTAGTCATAATACCTACCTACAAGGAAAAAGAAAACATTGAAGAACTTGTCAGAACCATATCTTCGCTGCCTGTTCCTTTCGACATACTTGTTATCGATGATAACTCTCCCGACGGAACTGCTCAGATTATCAAAAACCTCCAACCAGCATTTCCCAATCTACATCTTATTGTAAGACACAACAAACTGGGACTGGGAACTGCCTATATAACCGGTTTTCAGTGGGCACTTGATAAAGGTTACAACTATATCTATGAAATGGATGCAGATTTCTCCCACGATCCTGACGATCTTGTACGACTCTACAAAGCATGCACAGAGAATGGTGCTGACCTGGCAATAGGATCAAGGTATATCAGTGGTGTCAACGTGGTAAACTGGCCTCTCTCAAGGGTCCTGATTTCCTATTTTGCTTCCATATATGTGAGAATGGTTACCGGAATGAAAATAATGGACACAACCGCCGGTTTCAAATGCTATAAGAAAGAGGTTCTGGAAAATATAAAACCACAGCACATAAAATCAGTTGGTTACAGCTTTCAGATTGAGATGAAATTCATTGCCTGGAAGCTGGGTTATAATATTGTGGAAATACCAATTATTTTTACCGACAGAAAACTTGGATCATCTAAAATGTCAGGGGGTATCTTTAATGAAGCTTTATGGGGAGTGCTCAGGATGAAGTTGAGGAGCTTTTTTGTAAGATACAGGCGAAAATAGATTAACCCTTCTCTCCCCGCCGACTGGCGGGGGAGAAAATGTGCCATAGAATTACATTTATTTCCCCCTCTGGGAGAAAAAGAAAGGGGTAATACTTTAGCAATAAAACTACCTATAAATATCAAATGCCCGGCACCTTAATAAAAAATGCAACAATTATCAATGAAGGTAAATCCTTTAAAGCAGAGCTCCTTATTAAAGATGAGCAGATATCAGCAATAGGATTACCCGGTGATGTTGAAACACCTGCAGCAGACGAAATAATTGATGCAGCCGGACTGATTCTGATTCCCGGATTAATAGATGACCATGTGCATTTCCGGGAACCAGGACTTACACATAAAGGTGATATTTTCAGTGAATCGAGAGCTGCTGTTGCCGGTGGTATAACTTCTTTCATGGATATGCCCAATACACATCCACAGACAATTACCTGTGACCTTCTTAATGAAAAATTCAGGACAGGATCTGAAAACTCCCTGGCCAATTATTCATTTTACATTGGTGCCACAAACACAAACTTAAATGAGATAATGAAGACTGATCCTTCCGGGGTATGCGGGATTAAAGTGTTTATGGGTTTATCGACGGGGAACATGCTTATCGATAATGATGATGCACTGAAGGAGCTGTTTGCAAAGGCACTGATACCGGTAGTCTGTCACTGTGAGGACGAAGAGGTGATCAGGAAAAATACCGGGATTTACAGGCAGAAATATGGTGATGATATACCTGCCAGAATTCACCCGTTAATCCGGAACAGAGAGGCTTGCTTTCTTTCTTCCCAAAAGGCTGTGCAGCTGGCAAAACAATTTAATACGAGGCTTCATATCCTTCACCTTTCAACCGCTGATGAGCTGAAGCTTTTCAGTTGCGAAGAACCGCCGGAACAGAAAAGAATCACAGCTGAGGCTTGTGTTCATCATCTCTGGTTTGACGAATCATACTATGACGAACTTGGTACTCTGATAAAATGGAATCCGGCAATAAAAACCCGGTTTGACAGGGAAGCTCTGATTAGTGGTATCAATGATAACCTTATAGATAATATTGCTACTGATCACGCTCCACACACTCTGGAAGAAAAAAAGAACAGTTATTTCAAAGCACCCTCAGGGGGTCCTCTTGTGCAACATTCGCTGGTAATCATGCTCGAGCTGTGGCACAGAAAGATCTTCAGTCTTGAAAAGATAGTTGAGAAGATGTGTCATAATCCGGCAATACTGTTCAAAATTAAAGACAGGGGATTCATAAGGGAGGGGTATAAAGCAGACCTGTGCCTTGTCGATCCCGATACCCAATGGACCGTTTCAAAGGATAATATCCTTTATAAATGCGGATGGTCTCCATTTGAAGGTATAACTTTCAGATCGAAAGTTGTTAAGACAATCGTTAATGGGACAGTGGTTTATGATAATGGTGTAATTAAAGAGAATTATCGGGGTCAAAGGTTGATTTTTGATCGTTAGGTTGTTAGGTCGTTAGGTTGTTAGGTTGTTAGGTTGTTAGGGCGTTAGGTTGTTAGGGCGTTAGGTTGTTGGGTTGTAGTTTGTTGGATCATTACCACTCCCCCCTTCTACTCTACGACCCCTTGCCCTTAGCCCTCTGCCCTCAGCCTCTAACGCACATCGTCATCCGTCTATACTACATAATACATTTCTCGATCATTAAACCTTTCTTACTACATACCTCACTGTACTCCGGGTCTTTTGTTCAAGTAGTATATCACGGCTTTCAGTGATTCTTTCAATTGATCCCTGTGTATAATGTCTTATCGAAAGCATTTCAACAGCCTCGTTATAAACTGCGTCAAATTCTGTTTTAAGATCAGCTATAAGAGTATCAACCTTAATCCTTTCATCATCTACACAGACATTTATGCTCACTGCACTTGCCTGAACAAGATTTACTTTAATACCATGGGTCATGAAAGCATGGAAGATCCTGCTCAGCTGATCTCCCATTACAAAAGAAAAATCCTTGGGTAGTATTGAAATAAGAATTTGATTCTCTTTTTTAATAAAGATAGGAATTATCTTTTCCGGTCTGGCGTCAGCCTTAATTATAGTTCCTTTTTCGCCGGGTGCTATAAATGATCTGACATGCAGAGGAATATTTTTGTTCTGCAGTGGTTTGATCGTTTTCGGATGAATTACTTTTGCTCCGGAAAAGGTCATCTCAACAGCTTCCCTGTAAGATATCTCATCAAGCTTCAGTGCTTCGGTGTGCCATTTGGGATCAGCATTAAGCAGTCCGGGTACATCTTTCCACACAACAACTCTTTCTGCATCGAGGATATTGGCCAGTATAGCTGCCGTATAGTCCGATCCTTCCCGTCCCAGGGTAGTAGAATAACCGCTAACAGTCCCTCCAATAAAACCCTGCGTAACATATAAAGAACAGCGGGTAAAATCAAATGTTTTCCTGATACGACTGGCACTATCTCCCCACAAAATTTCAGCATCCCTGAATCTATCGTCAGTTACAAGGTTCTCTCTTATATCCACCCATTCTGCTTTTAATCCGTTCCTTTTCAAATACTCGGCTACTATAATAGTTGACCACAATTCACCATAAGAGACAACCTGATCATACTCAAAATCATACTCTGACTTCCTTGCTGATAACAGATATTCTTTAAGTTTTACGAATGATATATCTATTTTACTTTTAGCTGAATTGCCTGCCGGAAACAGATCCTGAGTTACAGAAAGATGACTTTCAAAAATCTCATCCAGAAGACTCTGATATGCTTTATCTCCGTCAAGCCACGATTTTAATACGTTCTCAAGAGCATTGGTTGTTTTACCAAATGCTGAAACTACTACTAAAAGATCATCTTTCTCCCCTTCTACAATAGAAAACAGATTCCTGATCCCTTCTGCATTTTTAATAGAAGCACCGCCAAACTTATAAACCTTCATATACCTTAATTTTGGATCAAAATTATTATTTCCGCTGCATTTAGCAACCTCTATTATATGCATAATTAACAGGACAATTTTGTAAATTTGGCCGTTTGTGCCGGTTATGAAAGAAAACGAAATATCAATTCTTTATAATGATCATCCTGTTGTAACGGAACTTATCGAATCCCTTGGCCCGGACAAGGCAGAAAAGGTACAGGTTACCGGATTGTATGGCTCATCAAAAGCATTAGTTCTGTCAAATGTTTTCCACAAAACACAATTGATACATGTCGTTATTATCCCGGAAAAAGAAGATGCAGCATATTTCTATAATGATCTGGTAACACTTTCTGGTGAAGATTCCGTTTTCTTTTTCCCTTCAACATATAAACGTTCAGTACAGTATGAACAGATCGAACCGGCTAATATTGTCATGCGCACTGAAGTTCTCAGTTACCTTGCATCCGGGAAAAGAAAGGGAATAATTGTAACCTATCCTGAATCGGTGATGGAGAAGGTCGTGAGCCGTACAAATCTGAAAAAAAACACATTAACTGTAAGTACAGGTGACAGGATCTCTCTTGAGTTTCTTGAAGAATTGCTACAGGAATACAATTTTGAAAGGGTCGATTTTGTTTATGAACCCGGGCAATATTCAATAAGGGGAAGCATTGCTGATGTTTTTTCCTATTCGGCTGACATGCCTTTCCGTTTCGACTTTTTTAGCGATGAAGTCGAAACAATCAGATCGTTCAATACTGACGATCAGTTATCTGTAAGTATTCACAAACAGGTTTCTATAATTCCGAATATTCAGGATGTTTCAATTGAAAAGATCAGTGATTCTTTTATAGATTTTCTGCCTTCCTCATCATTACTATGGATCGAGGATGCGGGTTTTATCAGAGATAGGATCAATAGCATTTTCCATCAGACCGTGCTAAGGGAAGAATCAGGTCACATAGCGGGTAAAAAGGAAACAGTTATATCAGGAGAAAGGTTTTTTGAATATTGTAACAAATTCAGAATCATTGAATACGGTAAACAATTACTGTATAAACCTGAAGTTCAATTTGAATTTAATACAGAATCCCAACCTGTTTTCAATAAGAATTTTGATTTGCTATCTGAAAAACTGATCTCAAACAACCAGGGTAATTACACACCTTACATCATATCAGAGAATCAGTCGCAGATCGACAGACTCAGAGATATTTTTTCCGAGATCAGTCCTGATGTACATTTCACTTCATTACTGTTAAACCTGCACGGAGGATTTACTGATCATGATCTTAAGGTGTCAATATATACTGATCACCAGATATTTGACAGATACCATAAATTCAAAATAAGAGGATATTTTACCAGAAAAGAGAGTATATCGATAAAAGAGCTTACCGGTCTGAATCCGGGAGATTATGTTGTGCATATCGATCATGGTATCGGAAAGTTCGGTGGATTGGAAAAGATTGAGGTAAACGGCAAGATCCAGGAAGCTATTAAACTTGTTTACAAGGACAATGATACGCTATATGTTGGAATTCATTCGTTGCATCGCATATCGAAATACAAGGGTAAAGATGATTCTGCGCCAAAGATTTACAAACTGGGCTCAGGTGCCTGGCAGAGACTGAAGCAGAGCACAAAGACAAGAGTTAAAGATATAGCAAAAGATCTCATTCACCTTTACGCTAAAAGAATGACATCTCCCGGATTCTCTTTTTCACCCGATTCATATCTTCAGCGTGAACTTGAAGCGTCATTTATTTATGAAGATACTCCTGATCAGTTAAGTGTAACCAATGCTGTAAAAGAGGATATGGAAGCCCCTCATCCCATGGACAGGCTCGTTTGCGGAGATGTTGGTTTTGGAAAAACAGAGGTTGCAATAAGAGCTGCATTCAAATCTGCAGCAGACAGTAAGCAGACAGCAGTTCTGGTTCCTACAACCATACTGGCACTTCAGCACTATAAGACATTCACCTCAAGACTAAAAGGATTCCCCTGCAACATTGATTATATAAGCCGCCACAGGAAACCTGTTGACCAGAAAAAAATTTTGTCTCAACTCTCGGAGGGCAGGCTGGATATAATTATCGGCACACACAAGCTTGTATCTGAGATTATCAGATTCAGGGATCTCGGTCTGCTTATAATTGATGAGGAGCAACGGTTCGGGGTTTCGGTGAAAGAGAAACTCAAAAAGATGAAAGCTGAGGTTGATACTCTGACCCTGACGGCCACTCCAATTCCCAGGACACTTCAGTTCTCTCTGATGGGAGCCCGTGATCTTTCAATAATCAATACACCCCCACCCAACAGAATGCCAATAGTTACTGAATTACACGGCTTTAACGAAGAAATTCTGAAAGAAGGAATAGAATATGAAGTATCCCGCAGCGGACAGGTTTTCTTCATACATAACAGAGTTGAAAACATTAAGGAAATTCAGGCAAAGATTAACAGGATCTGTCCAAACGTAAAAACTGCTGTTGTCCACGGGAAGATGAAAGGAAGGGATATTGAGAATGTTATGTTCGATTTCATCCAGGGCGATTATGATGTTCTGATTGCAACTACAATTATCGAATCGGGACTTGATATTCCGAACGCCAATACCATCTTTATCAATGATGCCCATAATTTCGGCCTTTCCGAATTGCATCAGCTCAGGGGAAGAGTGGGTCGGTCGAACAGAAAGGCTTTCTGTTATCTTATAACTCCGCCCGTTAGTACTCTTACACATGAGGCAAGAAGGAGACTTAAAGCTATCGAAGAGTATTCGGAACTTGGAAGTGGTTTTAATATTGCCATGCAGGATCTTGATATAAGAGGATCAGGCAATCTGCTGGGAGGTGAACAGAGCGGATTTATTGCGGATGTCGGATTTGAGACATACAACAGAATACTTAACGAAGCCATGGCCGAGCTAAGGGAATCAGAATTTACACAACCTCCCGGGAAAAAAGAAGAAGTCCTCTCACACGAAAAAACAGGATCAGAAAAAGTATTTACTACAGATTTTCAAATCGACACCGATCTGGAAATAATGTTTCCTGATGAATATATCTCAAATATACCTGAAAGGATAAGGTTATACAAGGAGTTAAACGAAATAGCAAACGAAGAGGATCTGTTATCCTTTGAGAAAAAGCTCACTGACAGGTTTGGTCCTGTTCCTCTGCCCTCAAAAGCTCTTCTTGATATTGTAAGAATCCGATGGATTGCAATCAGACTTGGTATTGAAAAAATCCTCCTGAAAAACAACCTGCTGATAGCTAATTTCATTTCGGATCCAAAATCAGCATTTTATCGCGGTTCCCTTTTTGTCTCAATAATGAATTATGTGAACAGGAAACCTCATCAAATGACAGTGAAGCAGAAAGAGTCAAAACTGAGCCTGACAATAAATGATATCCGGTCTGTAAATTCAGCTATATCGGTGCTAAAAAAAATCCTTCAGGAAACCAGAGAAGAAAGTGTCTAAAGTCATCCCCGTTAGCAATAACAAAACGTTAGCGCGGATTTATAATCCGTGCTCTTTACTCTGCTGTGGTAGCGAAGCGTAATCCGTGCCTCTTGCCCAATTGTAATTCGTGATTTTTATGGCACCGATTACAACCGAGCAGACCACGTAGTGGGATCCGAGCTCGACAAAGTCAAATCGGCGCCAGCACTGAAGTCGCGGGAGTGACTGAGTTGCTTTATGCACTTTCCTCTTTATTTCCTAACTTTGTACTTTAATTATAACCATGAATCTCATTTTTGACATTGGCAACACCGGCACCAAAGTGGCTATATACGATGGTCGAAAAAAGATGGTCTTGTTCCGGACCAAACAGTTCAGCTGGGATAATATGCTAAAAATATGTTCGCCGTATGAACATAAGATTGATAAAGCGATAATATCAACGGTAAGAGATGTTCCGGAGTTTATTATTGATATGGCCACTCTGGGAATACCTCATGTACACGTTCTCTCGCACGAATCAATACTTCCTTTTATAAATGAATATGAAACGCCTGAAACGCTTGGACCTGACAGAATAGCTGCTATTGCAGGAGCCTCCTTATTATTCCCCGGGAAAAAAATACTCATTATAGATGCGGGAAGTGCTGTTACTTATGATTATCTGGCAGGAAAAACCTATAAAGGGGGGAATATCTCTCCTGGTTTGAGTATGAGATTCAAGGCTTTGCACAGATTTACAGGTAAGCTGCCACTGGCTTCCACAACAGATAAATATTCTTCCCCCGGCAAAAACACGCATGAAGCAATAACTGCTGGAGTCATCAATGGACTTATATATGAAATAAATGAGTATATTCGCACGTTTGAAAAAAAGTATGTCAGTTTCAAGGTTATCCTGACAGGCGGGGACAGTGGATATTTAAAAGATAAAATCAATTACCAGATCACTTACATGCCTGATATTGTGATCGATGGTTTAAATTATATTCTGGAGTACAATGCAAAATAAACTTATCCTGTTGGCTTCCATTATCTGGTTTTCTACATTTATTACAGCAACAGGTCAGAAACTTGTTAACTCCCCCTATGCCAGATTCAACATTGGGACTCTCGAACCGGCAGGATCGTTCAGAAGTCTCGGAATGGGTGGAACAGGAGTCTCTTTCCGTGACAATAGTTCAATTTATTATTCCAATCCGGCATCTTACAGTAGCATTGACACAAACTCTTTTGTTTTTGATTTTGGCCTCGATTACAGTATTAATAAACTATCCGACGGTGTATCTGATTTTTCTTCGGATGACATGAATTTTGACCATTTGATGATTGGTTTTCCGGTTACCAAAGGGTGGGGATTTGCTGCCGGACTTATCCCATATAGTAATGGCTATTACAAAATGTCGGAAAGTATCCTTGAAGGTGATCCGGACTATGATCCTGTAACGGGAGCATATTCTTCTTTCCATGTCGGTGAAGGAAGCTTTACGAGCTTCTTTGCCGGCACCGGGATAACATTTTTAAAGAATTTCTCTGCAGGTGTTAATCTGAAAATCCTTTTCGGTCAGATTAAAAGAACAAACCAGGTTATCTTCGACGAATATGAGGATGTTTTCCATTATAGTAATACTGAAAAACTTCAGATAAACGGTGTGAATTTCGATTATGGAGTGCAATACACTGCATCTTTCAAGAATAATTACTTCATAAATGCAGGTTTTTCTATAACTCCCGGAAAATACTATAACTGTGATTATTTGAATATTTCTTACCTGTTTAATTCTTACAGTTCCACTGATACACTTTCATATATTACTGATGCTGATAACAAAGCCTATCTTCCGGGTTCAGTAAGAATGGGACTATCAGCCGGCAAAAAAAATAAATTAGTCGCAGGGATTGATTATATTTCAACAAAATGGTCAGAAGCAGACATACTGGGAGCCGATGGATATATGGCAGACACCAGATCATTTCTTTTCGGAGTTGAGTTTATCCCTGATAAATACTCAAATTTCAACTTTTTGAAAAGAGTTGAATACCGGTTTGGAGGGCATATTGAAAATAATTATCTGATCATCAACAACGAGCAGATAAAAGAATTTGGGTTCACTGCCGGGCTGGGCATTCCACTGAGACGGACATTATCAAAAGCAAATCTGTTCTTTGATTTTACGCGAAAGTCGGGTACCCTCGAAAATGATCTGCATCGTGAAGACTATTTTACACTGGGTGTAAGTCTGAACCTGTATGATTTCTGGTTCATTAAACCTAAATACGATTGAAATCGGTCAGATTTACCTGGATGATATATGTTTTGATTAATTACTACCTGAAGATGAAAGGCCCGGCTAAAATATCCCGGATACAATACCTTATAACTATTTGTGTGTTGGCATGCATGGTAATTGTTGCGTGCGAGAAAAAAATACCTACTATTAATAAATCGGATGTTCTTAATTTACCTTCTGTTACTGTGAAGGATCTTGAGACTATTTTCACAGACTCAGGGAGAATACAGTTAATAATGTCATCACCTCTTCTTGAAGAGTACACCAATACTGACTCTCCTTATACTGAGTTCAGATCAGGCATCAAAGTACTTTTTTATGATGGGAATAAGGAGCCTGTTGCCTCAGTGACAGCAAAATATGCAAAATATACAGATAATAAAAGCCTGTGGGAGCTTAGGGACAGCGTTATAGCTGTTAATGAAACAAATGACAGACTCGAAACAGAACTACTGTTCTGGGATCAGCAAAAGGAACTTATATATACCGATCGCTTTGTAAAGATTACAAATGAGGACCAGATAGTTATGGGTACCGGATTTGAATCTGATCCGCGTCTTGAAAAACGGAGAATCAGGAATGTAAGTGCAACAATTTATCTTACTGATGAGCAATAGATTACACTCTCTATTGCACGGTTGCGACACCAGCATTGAAAAAAGAGTTAATTTTAAGCCATGGACGGTATAATCATCATATTTCTTGCAATTATTTTTTCTGCCTTCTTCTCAGGTATGGAGATAGCCTTTGTTGCTTCAAATAAATTAAGGATTGAGCTTGACAGGAAACAGGGTGTCTTCGGATCTGAGATCATAAAAACATTTACAAACAAGCCAGGCCAGTATATTGCCACGATGCTTATTGGCAACAATATTGCGTTAGTTATTTACGGCCTTTTCTTTTCACGATTGCTTAGCCCGGTTTTTATGCCAGTTGTAGGATCCGACCTTATTGTTCTTGTAATAAACACAATCATTTCCACAGCAATAATACTTCTTGTAGCAGAATTTTTTCCAAAGACTTTTTTTATCATTTCTCCAAATTTCTTTCTCAAGATTTTCAGTATCCCTACATTGTTTTTCTTTTATCTTTTTTATCCTGTCAGTAAGTTTACTTTTGCTGTTTCTAATTTCTTTCTCAGAATAATTTTCAGACTTAAGCCCGCGGAAAAGCAGCAGGAGAATATTGTATTCAGCAAGGTTGACCTCGATCATTTTATAAATCTGGAACAACAGAACGAAGAAGATACAGAGCCATATCATCATAATATCCGGATATTTCAGAATGCTCTTGATTTTTCGAGTGTCAAGCTCAGAGAGTGCATGGTGCCAAGGACTGAGCTTGATGCAGTTAAATCCGGCAGCTCAATTGAAGCTCTCAAAGATAAGTTCATTGAATCGGGGCATTCACGGATACTGGTATACCAGGACACTATTGATAACATAACAGGCTATGTCGAACTGAAGGATATTTTCAGGAATCCTGATGATATTAAATCATTTGTAAGAAAACTGTCTATAGTACCGGAGACCATGGCAGCTAACAAGCTTCTGAAATTATTTGTTGAAGAGAAGAAGAATCTTGCTCTTGTTGTTGATGAATTTGGAGGCACATCGGGTATTGTAACAATTGAGGATGTTCTTGAAGAGATTGTAGGTGATATTGAAGATGAGCATGATATCATTGAGCTAACCGAGAAAGTGATAAGCAATAACGAATATGTCTTTTCAGGTCGTCTCGAGATAGACTATATCAATGAGAAATACAAACTTAACCTGCCAGAAGAAGATGATTATGAAACACTTGCCGGGATGATATTATTTTACAACGGCAGTATTCCAATGATTAATGACGTTATAAGGATAAGGAATCTTGTGATTAAAGTACTAAGAGTATCCTCAACAAGGCTTGAGCTGGTGAATCTGAAGGTGGAATAAAGAGGGACATTAGCAAAATAGACCACATTAACAAAAATCCGGTGAGATAAACGGTCTTCTTACCGGATTTTTTGATTATACCGGACTTTATTCATCAGT
>CAZQVL010000060.1:0-12109 GCA_964596715.1 uncultured Rikenellaceae bacterium | reverse complement strand
ATATATCATACCAAACATAAGGTATAAAAATATATTTTTGTATTCCTTAATTAATATATAAAATGAAGGCAGAGATAATTACAATCGGAGATGAACTCCTGATAGGACAGACAGTTGATACAAATTCGGCATGGATAGGTTCGGAATTGAGCAAGGCCGGATTTGATGTCACCAGGAGTACATCCGTTCACGATAAACATAAGGATATTGTGACTGCTCTCAGCCAGATCTCAGCAAAAACTGACGTGATTCTTATAACAGGCGGTCTTGGCCCGACCAGTGATGATATCACCAAACCTGCATTATGTGAATTTTTTAAAACCAGACTTATAACCAGCAGCAAGGTTCTCTCAAGAATAGAGAATATGATAAGTCGCAGGGGATTTACCATGAATGATAATAACCGACGGCAGGCTGATGTTCCTGAAGCATGCAGGGTACTTGAGAATCTAATAGGTACAGCGCCGGGAATGTGGTTTGAAAAGGGTGGAACGATTTTTATCTCTTTGCCTGGAGTCCCTCCTGAAATGAAATACATTATGACTGAACATGTTCTGCCTGAACTGAATAAGAGGTTTAAATCACAGATCATAATCCACAGAAACATTATGACCTTTGGTTCATATGAGGCAAAACTTGCTGAAATACTGTCAGATTTTGAAGCTTCGCTTCCGCAAAACATTAAACTTGCATACTTGCCTTCAATGGGAGTAATAAAACTGAGATTCACCGGAACAGGTTCTAATCGTGCTGCTCTCACTGAACTAATTGATAAACAGATTGTTAAATTAAACAAAATAATCCCTGATCTTATCTTTGCTAAAGAAGAAGAACCACTCGAAAAAGTTACAGGGAGACTTCTGAAAGAGAATAATCTTACGCTTTGCACTGCCGAAAGTTGCACTGGTGGAAGGATTGCCCAGATGATCACGTCTGTCCCCGGCAGTTCAGACTATTTCAAAGGATCTGTAATAGCTTACGATAATACAATAAAGATAAAATTACTGGGTGTTTCAGAGGAAATAATTGAGAAAAATGGTGCTGTCAGTGAGCAGGTTGTAAGGAACATGGCAGAAAAGGCCAGAAATCTCCTTGATACAGATTTTTCAGTTGCCACATCAGGTATTGCTGGTCCTGACGGGGGTACAGATGAAAAGCCGGTAGGTACAGTTTGGATTGCCGTTGCATCAGAAAAGGAAACAATTGCAGAGAGATTCGTTTTCGGTAACGACCGGAAAATCAACATCGAAAGGTTCTCTCTCACAGCCCTGAATCTCCTCAGGAAGCAGATAATCAACAAAAAAATGGTATAGAAGAATGCCGGTTAAAAAAATGCCTGGTTTTTTTGATTAATCAAATAAAAATCACGTAATTTGCACTTTCTTTTAAAAAGGCAATCATAAAAAGAGATAAAACAAATATTTATGTCAAAAATTTGTCAGGTTACAGGTAAGAAGGTGATGGTCGGGAATAATGTCTCTCACTCAAAGAGGAGGACCAAAAGAAAGTTCTACCCGAATCTCTTTACAAAGAAATATTATCTTCAGGAAGAGGACAGATGGATTACACTGAAAGTATCAGCTTCCGGTATCCGCCTGATTGATAAAAAAGGACTCAATGCTGTACTGAAGGAAGCAAAGGAAAAAGGTTATATTTTGAATTATTAACAGAGGAATAAAATGGCAAAGAAGGCAAAAGGAAACAGGATGCAGGTAATCATGGAATGCACTGAACACAAAGAAAGTGGTAAACCCGGAACCTCAAGGTATATTACTACAAAAAACAGGAAGAATACACCTGACCGCCTGGAAAGAATGAAATATAATCCGATATTGAAAAAACATACACTTCACCGGGAAATAAAGTAAACATTCAAAAAAATGGCAAAGAAAGCAGTTGGAACGCTTAAAATGGGAAAGGGTAAGCTTTTCACAAAATGTATTAAAATGACCAGATCCGACAAAACCGGTGCTTACCAGTTTAAGGAAGAGATCGTTCATAATGATCATATTAAAGATTTCTTTAACAGAAAATAACAGATTAAAACATTGTAAGATATCAATGGCTTTCTTCATTGCTGAAGGAAGCTTTTTTTTATCTTTGTGATTCACAAAACAAATAACATTATATTAAATGGGCTTGTTTGGATTAACCGCAAAAGAAAAGAAGGAGAACCTCGATAAAGGCCTTGAGAAAACCAAGGAGAATCTTTTTAACAGACTGTCAAGAGCCATTGCCGGTAAATCCAAAGTTGATAGCGATGTTCTTGATAACCTTGAGGAGGTACTGGTATCTTCTGATGTGGGAGTTGATACAACTCTCAGGATCATTGAAAGGATAGAAACCAGGGTTGCCAGAGACAAATATCTTAATTCCAGCGAATTAAATCTAATTCTGAAGGAAGAGATCATTTCTCTCCTGGAACAAAACAACACCGATTCCGCAGCTGATTTTACCTCGCCGCTCAACTCTGTTCCCCACGTAATTATGGTTGTGGGAGTAAATGGTTCGGGCAAAACAACTACCATAGCAAAACTGGCCTATCAATACAAAAATGCAGGAAAAAAGGTATTGCTGGGAGCTGCCGACACATTCAGGGCAGCTGCAATTGATCAGCTTCAGATCTGGGCTGAAAGAGCCGGAGTACCGGTTGTAAAACAGAAGATGGGATCAGATCCGGCATCTGTGGCTTATGACTCAGTGAAATCTGCAATAGCAGGACTATATGACGTGGTCATAATCGATACGGCAGGCAGACTCCATAATAAGATAAATCTCATGTCCGAATTATCAAAGATCAAACGTGTCATAGAAAAAGTCCTTCCTGATGCACCACATGAGGTCCTGCTGGTCCTCGACGGTTCAACAGGGCAAAATGCCTTTGAACAGGCAAAACAATTCACAGCTTCAACCAGTGTAACATCGCTGGCAATTACAAAACTGGATGGTACAGCAAAAGGAGGTGTGGTAATCGGAATTTCCGATCAATTCAAAATCCCGGTGAAATATATAGGTGTTGGCGAAAAACTTGATGACATTCTCATATTTAACCGCTTTGAATTTGTCGATTCACTTTTCTCCTCATAATACCGAACATCTTCAGGAATCTTTACCGGTTTTCTCTTCATGAAGAATAAAAAAATCAATATAATAACTCTTGGTTGTTCGAAGAATATCGTTGATTCTGAGGTACTTCTGAAACAAATTCATGCCGGAGGCTTCAGCATAGTAAACGATCAGGAAAATGTTAGGTCGGGAACTGTGATAATTAATACCTGTGGATTTATTAATGATGCAAAAGAAGAAAGTATAGATACTATATTGCGATTCGTGAAGGCAAAACAAGCTAACAGAATCTCCAGTCTTTATGTTATTGGCTGTCTTTCCGAGAGATATAAAGATGAGCTGCGAGCCGAAATACCTGAGGTCGACAGGTATTTTGGTGTTAACAGTATGAAAGAGATACTAGGAGAACTTGGAATGAGTCTGAGAGAAGAGATGCTTTCCGACAGGATACTCACTGGACCTCCGCATTATGCATATCTTAAAATATCTGAAGGTTGCGATAGAAGTTGTGCTTTTTGTGCAATACCGGCAATACGCGGAAAATACGTTTCCCGTCCTGTTGAAGAAATCATTGAAGAAGCTCTGATCCTTTCCCGTAAAGGAGTCCGTGAACTTATACTTATAGCCCAGGACTCAAGCTATTATGGTCTTGACCTTTACAGGGAACAGAAGCTGCCCGGGCTTGTGCATGAACTGCTTAATATTGAGTTATTTGAATGGATCAGACTTCATTACCTCTATCCTGCAAATTTTCCGGTGGATATGATACCACTGATAAGGGATAATCCCGCCCTCTGCTCTTACATTGAGATACCTATACAGCATATAAGTGATAAGATGCTCAGGTTGATGAAAAGATCCCATAGCAGAAAAGAGACTGAAAACCTGCTTTATAAGCTGCGACAAGAGATTCCCGGAGCTGCAATCAGGACTACTCTTATAGCAGGCCATCCGGGTGAGACTGAAAGAGAGTTTAACGAACTTAAAGAGTTTGTTTCTGAATTCAAATTTGACAGGCTGGGTGTATTCGCATACTCACATGAAGAGGAAACTTATGCGTATAATAATTATAAGGATGAGATACCTGATGAAATTAAAAAATCGAGGGTTTCGGAACTAATGGAGATACAGAGGAATATTTCACTTGACCTTAACAAAACCAGTACAGGTAAGGTTTTTAGAGTGATCATTGACAGGAGGGAGGGTGATTATTTTATTGGCAGAACAGAATATGACAGTCCCGAAGTTGATCAGGAGGTTCTGATCCCTGCAGAGCACAACCTGAAACAAGGCAACTTCTATAATATTAAGATTACTCAGGCAGAGGAATTTGATTTGTTTGGAATACCAGTATTATAACAGAGAATATTGATTAAGTTATTAATACGGCGTAGTTTGAAACTACGCTCGGTTTTCTGTAACTTATTCTGATTCTGATTTTGATTCCGATTACAATCCTGAATCAGGATCTTCTGTCACTTCCGATTTCTTCTGGATCTTGATTTTTATTTCCGATTTGGCATTATTAAATCCTACATTAATGGTATCACCCTCAAGCAATTCTGCTTTTATAAGGACCTCTGCCATCGGATCTTCGAGATATTTCTGAATTGCCCGTTTAAGAGGACGCGCACCATATGTGGCATCGAAACCTCTATCCGCAATAAAATCTCTTGCAGGTGCAGCTATTTTAAGCTGATAACCAAGTGATTTAACCCTATCGTATAAACCCTTCAGTTCAAGATCAATAATCTTATTGATTTCCTCTTTACCCAATGAATTAAACATTATAACATCATCGATTCTGTTCAGAAATTCAGGAGCAAAAGTTTTTAGAAGTGCCTTTTGAAGAATGCTCTTTGTTTGTTCATTCCTGGTGGCTCTCTTCGCGGTCGTATCGAATCCGATACCATGACCAAACTCAGCTATTTGTCTGGTTCCGATATTTGAAGTAAGTATTACAATTGTATTCCTGAAATCGACTCTTCTGCCAAGGCTGTCAGTGAGCTGCCCTTCATCAAGAACCTGAAGAAGAATATGGAAAACATCAGGGTGGGCTTTTTCAATCTCATCAAGCAGGACAACTGAATAAGGTTTTCTTCTTACTTTTTCTGTAAGCTGGCCGCCTTCCTCATATCCGACATACCCGGGAGGTGCTCCGATGAGCCTTGAAACAGAAAATTTTTCCATGTATTCGCTCATGTCGATTCTAATCAGATTATCGGTAGTGTCGAAAAGAAATTTGGCAAGTATTTTGGCAAGCTGTGTTTTTCCAACTCCGGTAGGACCAAGGAAAATAAAGGTACCGATTGGTTTGTTCGGATCTTTAAGTCCTGCTCTGTTTCTCTGAATTGATTTTACGACTTTATGTATTGCTTCATCCTGGCCTATTACACCACTTCTCAGTTCATCAGCCATTTTGAGAAGTCTTGTTCCTTCAGTTTGTGCAATTCGCTGTACGGGTACTCCGGTCATCATTGCGACTACCTCTGCAACTTTCTCAGCATCAACTGTTTCGCGGTTAATGGCAAGCTCTTTCTCCCATTTTTTCTTTTCCTGATCGAGCAGATCGAGCAGGTCTTTTTCACGATCACGGAAACTGGCAGCTTTCTCAAAGTTCTGATTCTTGACTGCCATCATTTTTTCCTTTTTTGCATCCTCAAATTGTTTCTCAAGTGAAAGGATCTTTTCGGGTACTACAATATTCGAAATATGCACTCTTGATCCTGATTCATCAAGTGCATCAATGGCTTTGTCGGGGAGATGTCTGTCAGAAATATACCTGTTGGTCAGCTTAACACAGGCTTCTATAGCATCATCTGTGTAGATAACATTATGATGCTCTTCATATCTTTCCTTTATGTTATGAAGGATATTTACTGTCTCTTCAATGGTTGTGGGCTCAACCATTACTTTCTGGAATCTTCTTTCGAGGGCACCATCTTTCTCGATATGCTGACGGTAATCGTCAAGAGTTGTAGCACCTATACATTGAATTTCACCTCTTGCGAGAGCCGGTTTGAGCATATTTGCAGCATCCAGCGATCCTGTAGCTCCTCCTGCACCTACAATAGTATGAATCTCATCAATAAACAGTATTATGTTGTCGTTCTTAATCAACTCGTTCAGGATTGCTTTCATTCTCTCTTCGAACTGCCCGCGGTATTTGGTTCCGGCAACAATTGATGCAAGGTCGAGAGCAACAACCCGTTTATTAAAGAGAACCCTGGATACATTCTTCCTGGTAATACGCAGGGCCAGGCCCTCAGCAATAGCTGATTTGCCGACTCCCGGTTCTCCAATCAGCACAGGATTATTCTTTTTTCGTCTCGACAGTATCTGTGCCAGACGTTCTATCTCTCTTTCCCTCCCGACAACAGGATCAAGGCGTCCTTCATCAGCTGCTTTTGTTAGATCAATACCAAAATTATCAAGAACGGGAGTGTCGGACGATGGTTTTGAAGATGAAGAAGCAGAAAAGGATTGTTGTCCTTTACCCTGACCTCCAAATCCCTGGCCTTCATCCTCTTCATCACGAGGGTAATCTGCTCTTGATGAAGGTAACTCAGCTTCTACTGATCGTCGCACCGACTGGTAATTAACATCCATCTCGGAAAGAAACCTTGTTACCAGAGCATTTTCGTCCTTTAGAATGGCAAGAAGCAGATGCTCTGAATCGATAGTGTTGCTCTTCAAAGCTTTAGCTTCAAGATAAACCAGTTTCAATATTCTTTCTGTACTTCTTAACAAGGGGATAACCTCATGATCAGCAACAGTAACAGGATTGTCAACCTTAATGCTTTTCTCAAGGGATCCTTTAAGAACAAGAAGGTCAATACCCTGGTTTATGAGAATCTCTACAGCAACACCTTCTCCATCCCTCAGAATGCCAAGGAAAAGATGTTCAGGGCTTATATGACTGTTACCCAGTCTTATAGCTTCTTCCTTGCTATAACCAAGAATATCTTTTACCCTTTGAGAAAATTGTGAATCCATTTTTTCAGTTGTCATTCAGATATCCATCGTGAGTCAATATGTCAGTTATGACTGACAAAAACACAGATAAGATATTTTTTAAAGTTATATTATGTACAAAATATGTATGGCAATTTTCATGCCCAGTTATAAACAAATTATGTTAAAAATTCACCTTTTTGAAAGCATAAAAGTAAACAAATAAATGCTATTTTCGTATTTCCAAACCCTGAATTTGGCAGAAAACTGTAAATATTTAAATTTTAGTCTTTTATGTTGGAGAGAGAAAAGGTCATCCAGGTTAATATAGAGGAGGAAATGAAGTCGGCATACATCGATTATTCAATGTCAGTTATTGTGTCGAGGGCATTGCCTGATGTCAGAGACGGCCTTAAGCCTGTGCACCGGCGTGTTCTTTATGGTATGTCGGAGCTTGGAGTACTGTCAAACAGGCCTTATAAAAAATCAGCCAGAATAGTAGGGGAGGTACTTGGAAAATATCATCCACATGGTGATTCATCAGTGTATGAAGCCATGGTCAGGATGGCACAGCACTGGTCGTTAAGATACCCTCTGGTTGACGGACAGGGTAACTTTGGTTCTGTCGACGGTGATAGTCCTGCCGCAATGAGGTACACAGAAGCCAGGCTAAGAAAAATTGCAGAAGAGATGTTGTCGGACATCGAAAAGGAGACTGTTGATTTTCAGCCAAACTTCGATGATTCTCTATCAGAGCCGGTTGTACTGCCCACCAGAATCCCCGGTCTGCTCGTTAACGGAACCTCAGGTATTGCAGTGGGAATGGCTACCAACATGCCTCCGCATAATCTTTCGGAAATAATCGATGCGACAATAGCATATATCGATAATAACAGCATCACTCCGGGGGAATTACTGCAATATATAAAAGGACCCGATTTTCCAACCGGCGGAATAATTTACGGAGAACAGGGGATAAAGGATGCATGTGAAACAGGAAGAGGCAGGATAGTTATAAGGGCCAGAACAGAAATAGAACATACCCATTCGGGACGTGAATGTATTATTGTTACCGAAATACCATATCAGGTCAATAAGGCCGAAATGATCCGCAAAATAGCAGATCAGATCAATGAAAAGAAACTGGAAGGTATTTCCTATATCAATGATGAATCAGACCGCAATGGAATGCGGATCGTTATTATTCTGAAAAAAGACGCCAGTGCCGGTGTTGTCCTGAATAATCTTTACAAGTATTCATCTCTTCAAACTTCCTATAATGTAAACAATATTGCCCTTGTCAGAGGTCGTCCCAAAACACTTAACACCAGAAATCTTATAGAGAATTTCGTTAAACACCGTCACGAGGTTGTTCTGAGAAGAACCCGGTTTGATCTGGACCAGGCTGAAAAACGGGCACATATACTTGAAGGTCTTATAATAGCCAGTGATAATATTGATGAAGTTATTGCCATCATCAAATCTTCCCAGACGCCTGATATTGCAAGAGAAAGACTGATGGAAAGGTTTGGTCTCTCAGAGATACAGTCCAGGGCGATTGTTGAAATGCGGCTCCGGCAGCTTACCGGGCTGGAACAGGAGAAGTTAAGGACTGAATATCAGGAAGTTATGGGCATGATAGAACATTTTAAGAAAGTTCTTGACAGTGTGGATCTTCAAATGAGCATAATCAAGGATGAACTGCTTGAGATTAAAGAAAAATATGGAGATAAAAGACGTACCGAAATTATTCCTAGCGTTGAAGAATTCAATCCCGAAGATTTTTATACTGACGATGACATGGTAATCACTATTTCGCATATGGGCTATATCAAAAGAACTCCCCTGACAGATTTCAGAAGGCAGAATCGGGGAGGAATAGGAGCAAAGGGAGGGACAACCCGGGAAGAAGATTTTATTGAGCATCTCTATATTGCAACAATGCATAATACAATGCTTTTCTTTACCAGCAAAGGGAAATGTTACTGGCTTAAAGTTTACAGTATTCCTGAAGGATCGAGGATATCAAAAGGAAGAGCAATGCAGAACCTTATCAGTATTGAACCTGACGACAAGGTAAGAGCCTTCATAAACGTCAGTAATCTGAACGACAGTGATTATATCAACAACAATTATATAATCCTTTGCACAAAAAAAGGGATCATCAAGAAAACATCACTTGAAGCATACTCCAGACCGAGGATCAACGGAGTAAATGCAATTACAATCAGAGAAGATGATGAGCTGCTCGAAGCTAAAATGACAAACGGTAAACATCATATAATGCTTGCGGTAAAATCAGGCAGGGCAATTCGATTTCCCGAAGAAGCAGTCAGACCAATGGGAAGGACAGCCTCAGGTGTAAGGGGAATAAAGCTCGCTGATGAAAAAACAGATTATGTTGTGGGTATGATTACTGTTGAAAACAAAGAAAAAGATATACTTGTAGTTGCCGAGAAGGGATATGGAAAAAGATCTGATATTGATGGTTACAGGATAACCAACAGGGGAGGCAAAGGTGTTAAGACAATTAATATTACAGGGAAGACCGGATCATTGATTGCCTTAAAGGATGTTACTGATAATCATGATCTTATGATCATAACCCAATTTGGTAACATTTTAAGAAGCCCGGTATCCGATTTACGGGTCATGGGAAGGGCAACTCAGGGTGTGAGACTGATCAACCTGAGGAAAAATGATATAATTGCCTCGGTAGCCTGTGTGCTTATAAATGAAGGAAATAAAGCTGCTGAACAGGCCGGTTCAGAAGAAAATACCAATAAGATTGAGGAAAATGGCAAAGAATTTGATGTTTAGTAAGTAATATTATAAATTTGGAAAATTTTAAAAAAATTAATTAAAATCATAATCATGAAAAAGTTTTTAATACTGATTACAATTATTAGTATCTCATTTGGAGCAGTTGCCCAAAGAGGAAAAGTTACCACTGCTTTAAGTTTTATTGAACAGGGTGTTCTGGATAAAGCAAAAGAGGCATTAGATCAGGCACTTGCTCACGACAAGTCGAAAGATTGGCCCAATACATTTTTTGCAAAAGGAAAATTATGCCAGGCTGTATTTCAGACGGATAATCCAAAATTTAAGGAATTTTACAGTGATCCTCTTCAGGAAGCATACGAAGCATATGAGAAAGCTATAGCTCTTGACAGTAAGGAGAACATGAAGAAGAGAATCATTACAAATATGGTTTACAATTCTCTGGCTATTGACCTGTACACACAGGCAAGCTCACAATTCGAATCAGAAGAGTATGAGGATGCACTGAAATCATTCGAGACACAAATTAAAATTACGGAAAGCGACATGTATGCAGGCACATTGGATACAGGTATGTATTATAACGCCGGTCTTGCGGCGATAAACTCCGAAAAATATGAAAAAGCGATAGGATATTTCGAAAAATGCGCCGAGCTTAAGTATCAGGGGATCAATCCTTATTATCAGATATATGAAAGTTACCTGGGGCTTGGTGATACAGTTAAAGCTGAATCAGTACTGATGGGACTCAACGATAAATTTCCAGACGATCCGAACGTAACACTTAATCTTATTGATCTCTATATTAAAAGTAATAAGAATGAGGAAGCCCTTAAATATCTGAAGATTGCACAGAGCACAGATCCGGATAATCCAAACCTTCATTTTGCGGAAGGCATAATCTACCTGAATCAGAATAGGTTTGATGAAGCAATTCCAAGCCTGGAAAAAGCAGTAGAACTTAATCCGGAATCATATGATACCCAGTATGGAATGGGAGCAGCATATATTAACGAAGCATCGGATATGTTTATACAAGCAAACGATATTATGGATGTAAACGAATACAGCGCTGCTATTGATTCAGCAATGGGGGTTTTTGCAAAAGCTCTGCCATACATGGAAAAAGCATATGAACTGAAGCCCGACGATATATATGCCATGAGAAGTCTGAGAGAACTATATTACAGACTTAAAATGACTGACAAGTATAACGTTATCAAAGAAAAACTAGATAAGCTCGAACAACAACAATAGGTAATCAGTACAGAGAGATAAATGATATCTCTGCAAAGCCCTTCACTTCAACCTGAAGGGCTTTTTTACAGATGGAAGGAGGGGAGGATAAATAAAATCCCGGAACAAATGAAAAACACACTTATATATTTGATTATCAGCTTATTTGTGCTTCCAGGATGTTCAAGGTTAAAAGACCCTGAACCAGAGGAAGAAGGCAGAATATTAATCCTGATGTATCATCGAATTGTAACCGGAGACGCAACAAACCTGTATGAGCGGAGTATTACTGATTTTGAAGCTGATCTGAGGTTCATCAGGGAGAACGGAATCAAAGTCATAAGTTTCAGTGATCTTGAGAATGTTACTGATTCCCATAAGATGCCAGACGGTCATTCAGTGATTATTACTTTCGATGACGGTGATTATTCGTGGTACACACTCGCAAGATCCTTGTTGCTAAAATATAATATGAATGCTACGTTCTTCCTGTGGGTTTACATGATTAACCATGACTCATTTCTTACATGGAAAGAGGTTGAACAAATGAGTTATTATACACTTGAGGGAGGAGAAAGACCATTTTCTTTTGGATCGCATACTTTTTCCCATCCATATCTTCACGGGCAAAAAGAGAATTTTGAAAATGAAACTGAGTATAATCTGTTTCTAGATTATGAACTGGGAGTGTCAAAGAGCTTGATTGAAAGTCATATTCCGGAAAAAGTTACAGGTCTTGCTTTACCGTTTGGTGATGGTTACGGTGATCCTGAAATAATTGAAGCAGCAGAACGTAACGGATACAACTTTATAAGAACATCCAAATACGGAGCAATAGGAGACCCTGATATAGATCTTTTTGCTTTGCCAAGCCTTCCGGTACTTAGCGATACACCATCAGACAGGATAGGTTTTTACCTTGGTATATAAATTTACTACTGTTTTCAGAATCGTAATGAAATAGGTGAGAGGATCTGTTCTTAACTCCAGGCAGTATCTTACTCAAATACCGGTATAAAATATTCTATTTTACATAATATTAATTATAGGAAATATTAAGAGAATTTCCGCC
>CAZQVL010000059.1:0-12729 GCA_964596715.1 uncultured Rikenellaceae bacterium | reverse complement strand
CCGCTACCTAACCACTCGGTCAACCGACCGTGTACACCGTAGCCTTGGCGAAGGTATACCGTGTACACCGTAGCCGCCAACCGGCGGAGAAGGCGTGCCAAATGTTTCAGGGTGCAAAATAACATAATTCCAGCTTATATGCCAAATATTTTGACCAAGTCATTGACCTGATCCGTGAGTTTGAGTGATATTTAAATAAAAGACCCGCCTTCTCCGGACGGGCCTCTATTATAAAAATTATATATATTCCCTTTTCTAATCCTCTCCACCTTCTTCTGCCTCTTCTTCCTCTGCCTTTGTGAGAACAAAATCCACAATTGTCCTGTTTCCAGCAACTACCTTGATATCATCAAAGCTGACAGTATCATAATCTTCTTTTGTGGCAAACACGGAATAATTTCCTGCAGGTAGTCCAATGATTGCATAATAACCCATAGTATCAGCTACCGCAGTAGCAACAACAGTATCCTGCTCAACCCATACGGAAGCTTCCTTGATCTTAACACTGGCTGTATCGGTAACCATACCTTCAATCCTTCCGGCAGTGGTACAATTCACAGCCCTTATTACAGGTTTGAAAATGAAACCGTTAATCCCTGAAGGCTTGTGGAGATTGCCCCTCATGACAAACGACCGGGAAAGATCAAAGTCTAGCAAAACCTCTGAAGTAAGTCCTCCTTCAACAAACAACCCTGGATGAATGATAATTTTTATACCGGTCTGCTTACCGCTTGGTACTTTAACACAATAGTCACCGCCCTCTTTGATCTTCAGACCCGCCTGATCAACATAAAGCCTTATCTGGTCATATTCCCCGGCAGGAACTTCAATATTAACCAGATCATCAACCACTCCGTTTCTCAGCTCAAGCAGATCGAAAGTAACCGTATCTTCTGATAGAACCAGAAAAGGAGTGCCATCACATACTCCGTCACCGGCTTTTTTGATCTCAACCTTTGTAATCGTGACTGTGGCAGATTCCACATAGTCAACAGGAAATGGTGCATCCGTTACCTTGATAATCAACCTTCCCGGACTGTCAGTGTCAATAGTTTTGTTGCAACCGTAGAATACTAAAACAAAAGCGGCTGCAATAACTGTAAAAAATAGCTTTTTCATATGTCTCTGATTTTTAATTGATCGATTTATTTTAACCAAATATATCAATTCTAAAATGAAGTTTTGATGAAGATTTGTCGATAATAAGAAAAATTAAGAGGCTGCATAAAACAGAACATAAGCCCCCCTTTAGAGCCTGTCCCGCGAAGCGGGAGGGGTTGGGGGGCAAAACTCGCATAATGGGGTTGGGGGGCAAAAAAAAGGGGGTATTGACAACCCCCTTTTTTAATATTTACCTTAATTCTACCTTCGACCTGAACCGGTTCCTCTCGACATTCTCATAACATTACGCTGTGCAGCTCTGCTCCGTGCTGAACTATTTTGTGTTGCCTTACGGGCCTGCTGTGTTTCACCGCGGACTTTTGCCTGCTGACTGACAGCAGCTCCCTTCCCCGGACCGGATTCGGTGTTTCTGGCTCTCGCACGTACTGTCTGACCGGTTTCGGCAGCATCTTTCCTTAATTGACTCCTCGTACGTGTCTGATCCAGTGTCCCTGACTGATCCTGATTCTGTACCTGAGTTTGATTCTGAGTCTGGTTCTGGACCTGTGTCTGGTTCTGTACCTGGGTCTGAGTCCTGTTCTCATTTTGAGTCCGGACCTGATTGGTGCTCTGTGCCATAATGCCTGCACTTATCATGAGTGCTATGGCAGTTAAAAAAATTGATCTTTTCATTTTCTTCATTTTTATTTAATTAATTTAATTATTAATAACTCACAAGTCAAATATAATCCCGTGATTATGAAGAAATCATGAAATTTCGGGGAAAATAAAAGAAAAAATTGTACCTTTTTCCGCTTCGGAAGTTACTGATACAGTTATCTTATGAAAATCGGCTATTGTTTTTGCTATTGCCAGCCCGATTCCTGTTCCATCTTCATTCTGATCTATCCTGGTCCTGAAACGTGAAAAGAGTGTGCTCAGCTGTGCCTCCGTCATTCCTCTTCCGTTGTCGGCAATCGTTACCGTAAAATTTCCCTGCTGAAAGGCACTTTTTAATATAACCTCACCACCTGACTGTGTGTTTTTGACGGCATTATTGACAATATTATAAAACATTGAGAAAATAAGCGACCGGTTGGCCTGCTTATATTGCATGTCCTGATGAAAATCTTCAGTTAATAACACCCCCTTATCATCAGCTATCGGGTTGATTTCTTCAACAATTTCCTTCAGGACATCACTGATATAAAAGATTTCCTCACGGAGAAACTGGTGACTTTCAATACGGGCAATCAGTAAAAGGGAATTTACTAGACTCTGCAACCTGTGAAGAGTTTTAAGCGACTCCTCTATCTTTACCGACATATCGGATTCAATATCTTCTCTCAGAAGAAGATTCTCAAGCTTGCTTCTTAATACCGATACCGGAGTCAGCAATTCATGGGAAATATTAACTGTGATCTCTTTTTCTTTTTTGAATAATTCATCAATATGCTCCATCAGTTCTCTCAGTGCATGGTCGAGATGATAAAAATCCGATGTGTTGGTCTTTACTGCTGTTTTATCAAAAAGTGAAGGATTGGCAATGCCCTTGAGCTTACCTGTGATCTTATCGAGCGGACGCAACAGGAAATGGTTATACTGTAAATCGGTCAGAAGGGTTATAATAATTATGAATATCAAAAAAAGTAATATCACTCTTGTTATATTCTTCCTGGCAAATAAAATGCTGTCAAGACTTTTCCCCACCTCAAGGAGATACTTTTGTCCGTCAACCAGGAATGAGTAATTAAGTACCCGGTATTCGATCTCTTCATCTTCAATTAACCTGCTGGTTACCTCGATAAAATTCCAGTCCTCTTCAATATCAAATCTTTCAAGGCTGACAAATTCCTCCTTCAGAATGTTATAGCTTCCGAAAGTATCGGTTGAATCGGATGCAATAAAAGGTTCGATTCCAACTTCCGAAATGAGGTCGATTACCTGTTCTCTTTTCTGGATGAGATCCTTATCAACCTGTCTTAAGTTGATTCTTTCAACAATATAAGGCATGAATATCAGGAAGAGCGCTGTAAAGACAAGCTTTGAAAGCAGATTGAAAAATGCAAGCTTAATTTTCAGTTTGATCATTCCCCGACTATATATTGACTATTGCTCCATACTCGCCCTGTAACCGACTCCCCTTACTGTCTCCAGCCATGGTGTGGGAGCATGAGCATTAAGTTTCTTCCTGAGGTTTTTTATATGAACATCAATGAAATTACTGTCGTACTGGTCGTCAAGGATATTTCCCCATATATGTTCATAAAGCTGATGCCTTGTAAGTACCTTATCGTGATTGAGTACGAGGTACTGAAGAAGGTCATACTCCTTTTTTGTAAGCTCCACTTCACGGCCGTTACAATGAAGCTTACGCGGCTGAATCTGCATAATGAATTCTCCGAGAATAATATCCTGGCTGGTTACTTTGAATTTTCTTCTGGCCACAGCATTTATTCTGGAAAGAAGTTCAATCAATGCAAATGGTTTTGCCAGGTAATCATCAGCACCCAGATTCAGCCCTTTAACCTTATCCTCAACTTCTCCACGTGCAGTGATGATGATGAATGAAGCTTCACTCCCGGCTTCCCTGGCTTCATTTATAAGATCAATCCCGTTATAATCAGGCAGCCCGAGATCAAGGAGAACGAAGTCGTAAAGGTTTACTGTAATCTTCTCTGAAGCTTCCATGCCCGTATATGCAAGATCACACAGAAAGTTTTCTGATTTGAGAAATGCAGCTATTTCCCGGGCAAGATTCTTTTCATCTTCAACTATCAATATATTCATCAGCCGCTGGTTAAAAGATTCTGAAATAGCCACTTAAGAGGAGAACAAAGCCCTTTGTGCCGGGGAAATCCGGGTCCTCATATACAGGCAATACATACCCGGCTTCTGCTTCAATAGTCATAAAGTCCGTATTGATAGCAACAGGTAATCCGAAATCAATATCCATGATACCAAATTTCCTGGAATAGACTGTACTGGTTGTGCCCTGCCCGTCACTCCTCCATTTGCGGTATGGAGGAGAGATAGTTACTGTTGTGCCTGTAATGGTCTCAACTTCTATAAGTGTTCCGAATAACAGGTTTATATAGGGATCGAACGATATATTAGCCTTACCGTTGAAAATTTCAGGCGTCTGGAAATATCTTGAGTTCCTTAATTGCAAAAAAATCCGGTTTTCATCAGATATTAATCCGCCTACCGAGACCTTTGAGTAAATCAGCCTCCAGTCAAAACCCACGGTGAGATCCCCATATGTGAAATTGCTGAAAAGAGTATCGGCCAGCGACGGAGCTACCTGGTACCTGTAAATAGCCGTGGAAATATCAAACCATGAATTAAAAACATGACTGTAATTTAATGAACCTGTATAAAACGCCACGAAAGGATCCAGTCCGGAAAGGTGAATTGCTGAAACAGTTGCAAAAAACTCATTGTTGAATCCATACGTTAAAGAGCCATATCCAAAAGGCTGGTCCTGTGAGATTGTTGATCCCAGGTAGATCATATTACTTCCGTATCCAATACCCGTATATAACGAATGACGTGAACCAGCATAAACAGCTTCCGTTGTTTCAGCCTCCTGTACAACAGATATTGAATCGGCCTGTGATAATGCAATCTGCGGGATAAGGAGCATCAGCAGACCTGATAAAAATACTAATAGAATAGATTCTGATCGTTTCATAAGACCGTATTTAAAGACTACCTGCCACCACGCTTGCCGACTCCTTTGGGTTTGCCAATCCCCTTGGGAATACCCGAGCCTCCCGGCCGGACAATTACAGGTGGCCTGGCTCCTCTTGCTTTGCTCATATCCGGACGTGCCCCTTTTATCTGCTTGACTTTTTTGTTTGCATTATTCTTTCCGGCTTGAGCAGCCTGCATATTTTGATTTCCCTGTGCGCTCTGTTCATTTATATCGCGGTCAGACTGGTCCTGTTGAACCGTAACCTGCAGAGTATCTCTTTGCTGCGTAACGCTCTGCGCAAATCCTAAATACCCCGGAAATGAAAAAAGCAAAAAAACCAGTATTATTTTCCCCAGCTTATTCTTATTCATAACTTCTCTTTTTTTAATATTCAACTGCTTCACAATAATATCAGTAATTCATTGAAATTAAGCCTGTTTAACGAATTATCTGATTTTTGTCATCAGCAAAGTTATAATACAAAAATGAAGAAATGATGAAAATATGCTTTTTATCAAGTTCAAAGTACCTTATAACTTTAACTTACGGTTTTTATCATGTAATATTTTCTCGAGATACGTGATATCAATACTTTATATTAAAGGCAATATTTCTTTTTGATGTTAATTTATGTACTTTCAGATGTCAGAAAGATTACCGGATGATATTCAACTAAACTTCTAATAATGAATTTAATACATGAATAGACGAAGGTTCGTGTCACAGAGTGCAGTACTTTCGGCAGGATGCCTGGTTAAAGCAGATATCTTACAGGCACTATACACCTGAAATCAAATGTTACCATTCAACTTGAAGAGGGAGCTATTCTTGTCGGTTCTGTTAATCCTTTCGATTATGAACAGTTGACCGGCTGGACAGCTCTGATTCTTGCACACGAACAGAAAAATATAGGCATTACGGGATAAGGAGTCATTGACGGACAGGGATTCCAGGTTGCCAATAACCTTGTTTTTGACACTTACCGCTCCGCAATAACTTTCGCGGCTGTGGACGGAGGCCTGGTTGAAAACATAATTGTCGACAGCCTGAGGTCCATAAACACCGGAAATGTTATATTTCTGCGTGTCGGAGAACGCAGAGAAGGTAAAAAAGGAAAAATGAACAACATATCTATATCAAATGTATATGCCGAGGTTCCTTCAACAAAGCCTGATGCGGATTATAATTACGAGGGGCCGGTAGAAGATCTGCCACTCAATATTTCACCCTCTGCCATTGTCGATATGCCCGATGTGATGATAGAAAATGTTACTTTAAAGAATATTGAGATCCATTACCCCGGAGGAGGAAATCCTTTTTACGCTAAAGTTGGTATTGCTTACCGGCTCATCACTACACTGACCGACCCTATCTTACCGCCCATAGGAGGATTCATTTTTGATACCTTGAGAGTTATTTTCTTTATGCCGGTCATTTCAGCATACAATGCTTTTATGATCCTGCCGGCTATATGTTCAAGAAGATGAGATTTTTTTTCCATTTCATGTTTCACTATCTCATATGCCCGCTGATAATTAACAGCATCCTTCAGGTTGTCGCTTTCAGAAGGTACATCCATATCAGTTTCGAGTGTCAGGTCCACAAGAAACTTGCTGCCGACTATCTGTTCCTCCCTGAAATGACCATGAAAAGAGTAAAACTCCATATTTTCGATCTGAATCTGACCCATGATTTCATATTTTGTTGTTTTCCTGTCTTTTATTTCAAGTGCGAAAGCCCTGGTTATTCGACAACTCCTACTCCAGCCGAAGGATCGGAAGGAGGTGGTGTACTTTTCTAACAGCCTCTTCAGTCATTAATTATGTCGATTCCAGTACTTTTTTATTTTTTTCAGAAAATAATTCAAAAAATATTTGGTTTATATTATAAACTTATTTATATTTGTAACATATTTATATTAACATCACACATAAAATTAAACATTATTATGGAAAACAATGAAAAAATTATGACGGGTGAAGAGAGCCTCAGGATCATTACAGAAATGATCAACAAAACAAAGGTTAACATTCGCCAGAGCAGTTTTCACCTGCTCTTCTGGGGTTGGCTGATAGTTGCATGCAGCCTCACGGAATACCTTCTTTTCAAACTTACCGATTACGCAACTCCCTGGTATGTATGGTTCCTTGTGATTCCCGGTGTGTTTGTATCAATGATTTACGGTTTTGTAACCGGACGTAAAGAAAAAGTATATACGTATGCTACCATGTTATACGGGTGGACATGGATAGGATTTCTTTTTGCTGCAATTATCCTGTTCATAATTCTCTCGAACAACCTGCAGGCAGTTGGTCCGTTTATCCTCCTTCTTGCCGGCTTTCCAACATTTATGTCGGGATTAATTATCAAATTCCGACCGCTGATCTTCGGAGGAATAACATTCTGGATACTAACTCCGCTTGCGCAATTTGCCGGCCCCGATATTGCTATGCTGACAATGCCTGTTGCTATAATTATCGGGTACCTGATCCCGGGGTATATGCTAAAAAGAAAAACAGGTCATGAAAAAGTTTAAAGAACTCGATCCGGTCCTGCATTCCCAGTTGCGCCTGGCAATAATATCCCTGCTTATGGGTGTAGAAGTAGCTGAGTTCACCTATATCAAGGAACAAACAGGAGCAACTGCAGGGAACCTGAGCATACAGATAACCAGATTGAAAGAGGCCGGTTATATTGAGGTTACAAAGAAATTCAGAAATAACTACCCGTTAACCCTGTGCAGGATAACTCAGCTCGGGAAGCAAAAGTTCACTGAATATGTTAAAGCACTTAAGGATTATCTTAATCCCGGGCAGAATGATTAGCCCGGCAAGGATCTTTTTCATTATAAACGATGCCGGATCCCAAATTCATTCTATTTTTGTAATCTTAAAATTATGAAGGATGAATGAAGAGAATATCAGGGAGAAAGAAGAATCAAGATCCCCGGTAAGTTTTATAGAACAATTTATTATTGACGATCTTAAAGCAGGAAAAAACGACGGAAGAATTCATACAAGATTTCCTCCGGAGCCAAACGGATATCTTCACATCGGTCATGCCAAAGCTATTTGTCTCGATTTTGGCATGGCGCTGAAATACGGTGGTAAATGCAATCTGCGGTTCGATGATACCAATCCTATCAAAGAAGAAATTGAATATATCGACTCTATAAAAGAAGATATCCACTGGCTTGGTTTCGACTGGGAAGACCGTGAATTTTATGCATCAGACTATTTTGGTCAACTGTACGATTTTGCTGTTGATCTTATCAGATGTGGTCTTGCCTATGTTGATGATCAGCCTGCAGAGGTTATTTCTTCTCAGAAAGGCACACCGTCCAAACCGGGTTTATTGAGTCCTTTCCGTAATCGTCCTGTCGAAGAGAGTCTTGACCTTTTCGAAAGAATGAATAAGAGTGAATTCGATGAGGGAAGCCGTGTGCTCAGGGCAAAAATAGATATGGCCTCTCCAAATATGCATATGCGCGATCCAATCATATACAGGATATTAAAAGCTTCCCACCACCGCACCGGTGAGAAATGGAAAGTCTACCCCATGTATGATTTTGCTCACGGACAATGCGATTATTTTGAAGGTATAACACATTCATTGTGCACTCTTGAGTTTGAAGTACACCGGCCATTATACGACTGGCTTGTGGAACAACTTAGAACAGACGATTTCAGGCCAAGGCAAATTGAGTTTAACAGATTAAATCTTACTTACACCATTTTGAGTAAGAGAAGGTTACTAGAACTGGTGCAGGAAGGAAAAGTCAAAGGATGGGATGACCCCAGGATGCCAACCCTTTGCGGTCTTCGCCGCAGAGGATATACACCTGAGGCAATAAAGAGGTTCATCGATATGATTGGTTATACCAAGGTTGAAGCCATAAACGATGTCTCTCTTCTTGAACATGCCATACGTGAAGACCTGAATAAAAGAGCTCCGCGGGTTTTCGGTGTGCTTAATCCCCTGAAAATAAACATTACCAACTATCCTGAAGGAAAAGTTGAGGAGGTGGAACTCATCAATAATCCTGAAGATGAGAAGATGGGCAAAAGGAAAGTGCCCTTCAGCCGCGAGATATACATCGAACAGGAAGATTTTATGGAGCATCCCCCTCATAAGTTTTTCAGGCTCGCTCCGGGCAGGGAGGTAAGACTGAAAGGGGCATACATAATTAAATGTGAAGATTACAGGAAAAATCCCGATACAGGAGCAATCGATGAAGTATACTGTACCTATGATCCGGATACCAGAAGTGGTGGAAATACATCCGAAAAAAAGGTAAAAGGAACTCTTCACTGGGTTTCCGCCCCGCATGCAATTGATGCAGAGGTAAGGCTGTACGACAGGCTGTTCAATCATGAGGATCCTGCCGGACAGAAAGAAGAAGATTTCCGTAAATTCCTTAATCCCGATTCCCTCAAAATCCTGAGGGGGTGCAAACTGGAACCCTCACTTAAACTTGCAAAACCCCTGGATAAGTTCCAGTTCCAGCGGGTCGGTTATTTCTGTGCTGACCATGACTCTACAGAATCAGCCCCTGTCTTCAATATGACGGTCCAGCTTAAGGATACCTGGGCGAAGATCAATAAATAAGGCTACAGACTTCAGGCGTCAGGTTTCAGGCTTCAGGAGGCAGGCGGTCCTGAGCTCTGTGCCCTGAGTCCAGCCTTCGCTATTGCTTCGGCTGGCAAGCCTGTGCTCTTTGCTTTTCCACAATGGCATAATTTTTGCGCCTCCTAAAGAGTTATACCTGATCTTTTTTTTCGTTGAACCTAACTAGCGGAATATGAATACTTTAATCAGATCTTTACAGGTTTCTCTGATCCTTCTTGCTTTTATTGGTTTTTCGGCATGTGAAAAACATGCAGGCAATACAGGCATGGGGACAGCAGAGTTTTCTCTAAGCCTGCCTGACGAGGCAGGTCTGGCTAAATCAGATACATCCACAGTTAGTGGAATAATCTCCTATCAGCTGATGGTTTCCATTGAGGATATGGAAGGCAATGTTGTTATTAGTGATTCCCTGATCCCTCTCTATGTTTTTGGCTCAGGATTTATGAGTGAGAATATAGAACTTATGTCCGGAGAATACAAGCTTACGAAATTTCTTGTGATTAATCCCTCAGGTGAAGTTATTTATGCAGCTCCGGTTGAGGGTTCTCCACTGGCATACCTTGTTAAAAGGCCGCTTCCTTTAATCTTTAATATTTATCCTGACAAGGTTACACGGATAGTTCCTGAAGTGCTGTACGTCGGGGATCAGACTCCCGACCAGTTCGGATATGCCGCTTTTGGATTGCAGATAATTAAGCCTTTACATTTCTGGCTTGTCTGCATCCTTGATGATCCGACATCCCTGACTTCCACACAGTATACTACTGCAAAGCTTACGGTATACACTCCCGATTGCTGGCATTATACTTTCAAGCTGAAGGCAACAGTCAATCATCTCATCATACGGGGAGGATACCCGGTTTACTGTTTCTTACTTGAGAAAGAAGGTTACAAACCCCAGAAGATGGAATTCACCGCAAGAGAACTGATGGCGACAACCAGGGACAATCCTCTGGTACTTAAAATTCCGGGGGACAGCAATGAGTGGAAGGTTCTTGTTCTCCAGCCCGGACCTGATGAAGGGAAGGACGCTATGATCTCCAATCTCGAACCTGATAAGAATTTCGGGGATCACAAGTATTTTGAGGCTACATTCCTGTCGGAACCTGTCCTTACCGTTATGCGTTCCAACAGGAGTCTAATCTGGTTTGACCGCAATGCATTACCTAAATCAGCTATAATAAAGAAGGTTACATTACAACTTTTTTACGACATCCCTGTACCTTTTGACACCATTTATTATCTGACCAATACTGATCCCTCAACAGGTATAGCCTGTTACGGAGGTGTGCTGCAGCAGATTGTTGAACCATGGGAGGAATATAAGGTTACATGGAACACTCAGCCTGAAACCATTGAAGCCAACCAGGTTTTCATTCGGCCATTTATCAGGAATGTAAACTTTATCATTGTAGATGTGACAAGGCTTTTTGTTCCTCTCCAGGAGATAGCTGCGCCGAACTATGGCATGTTCTTCAGACTATGGCCAACTGAAAGGTTCCCGGGATTCCGGTTTGCATCGAGCGATTACGATGTTCCATCCATGAGGCCGAAACTGACGATTTATTATACTATTTAAATAATTCATTTTGCTGGGTGCTGCCCACCTTCGCCAAGACTTCGGTGGGTAAAAGGTGCTGGGTGCTGGGTGTGTTCGAGGACCCAGGACCCGGCACCCTTTTTGTGATTTTTCAGTATTTAATATATCTTTGCCATCTCATAACTGCTCCGTGGTGTAATTGGCAACACGTCTGACTCTGGATCAGAAAAGTCCAGGTTCGAGCCCTGGCGGAGCAACAAAAAATGCCGCTTGCACGACATTTCTTGCCAGGTTCTTGCCAAGTTTTTAAGTGTTTTTATATATACTGGGTAAATTTCAACAAAGGTCGGTGGTAGTTACCACCATTTATGATCATACCCACCCTTTTAGGCCTTTTTCAACCAGAATAGAATTCTGCAGTATAATATCATAACTAAATCTCAAAATTCCTGGTTGACAGCATTTGAGCTTGATTCCTAAAAAAAAAAAAATTGACTTTGGTATCAGGATAGTTTAACTTTACCTGTACAATAACTTTTTTAGTCATAAAATATTCATCAGATGACAACCTGGTCTCATGAAATCAAGGATCTGGAGAGACTCCATGAGTCCTTCAAAGGTCAGTTGCCTGAAGTAGAGAAAGAACTGGAGCAACTGATTGAGTCTAAAGATGCAAATGTCGTTATGCTTTATTCAAGGAGGTGCCTTGAGGTAATTATTACAGATCTTTGTGAATCTGAGCTGAAAAGACCTCGTAAAACTGAACCTCTCAAAGGCATTATTGACAAATTGAATAGGGAGGAAAAAGTGCCTTCGCATATCATTACCTCTATGCATAGTCTGAACAGCCTTTCAACTTACGGGGCTCATCCGAAGGATTTCGATCCTGAGCAGGTAAGGCCCGTTTTAAGTAATCTTTCAATAATTACCAAATGGTATCTTAAATACAAGGGAATAGAGATTCCCAAAACAGACTTGAAGGAAGAATACCTTGAAGTGACTGCCTCTGGTAAACAAGCTATTGATGTCACAAAGCTTGAAAAATCAGTAGCTATCCTACCGTTCAAGAATGACAGCCCCGATGAAGAAAATACTTTTTTCATTAATGGTATAATGGAGGAAGTATTGAATAACCTCCAGAAAATAAAAGATCTCAGGGTTATTTCAAGGACATCAGTTGAACAATACAGAAATCAGACAAAACCAATTCCTGAAATTGCCAGGGAATTGGGTGTAAATTATATTGTAGAAGGCAGCGGACAAAAATATGGCAATGCTTTTCGTCTGAGGACACAGTTAATTATGGCAGCAAAAGAAAGTCATCTCTGGGGTGATTCATATCAACAGGAACTACAGGACGCAAAAGATATTTTTCTTATACAATCTCATATTGCAGAATCAATCGCTAAAGAATTAAAAGCAGTTATGACTCCGCAGGAGAAACAATTGATTGAAAAACTGCCCACTGATAATCTCATAGCATATGAGGCCTATCTGAAGGGACAGTTCTACCTCAATAAATTCACTCCTGCAGATCTGGATTCTGCCATGCAATACTTTGAGCTTGCTAAAGAACTAGACCCTGATTATGCTCTTGCTTATACAGGGATTTGTGATGTATGGGCTTATCGTCAGCAATGGGGACTCGTCACACCTGCTGAAGGGAATCCCAAATCAATGGAGGCTCTCATGAAAGCTTATGCCTTGGACAGTAACAATGCGGTAGTACAGTATAGTTTAGCACATAAAAAGACCTGGGGAA
>CAZQVL010000058.1:0-13370 GCA_964596715.1 uncultured Rikenellaceae bacterium | reverse complement strand
AGTATTTAAAGCCCAAAGATCGCTTGAACCGGAACGGTCACTGGTAAAGAGCATTTCATCTTTTCCCGGCAGCCAGCCAATCAACCGGTCGTTGGCAGGATGATCGACCAGTGGCAGTTCTTCTTTTCCATCTGTTGATAATAAGTGAATATCAAACCTTAACCAATCATTTTTGTTACGAAAATCAAATCCAAAATATTTAGGATCCGGACTCATTGCCAGCTTCATACTATAGTTACCCTCAAAATCTTTCTGATTAACTATATCACCATTTTCTAAATTTACTGTTGCGAGGTACCAGGGTTCGCTCGACATAAATCTTTGAACAATTACTTTTTTATCATCTGAATAAAATAACTTAGGAATTAATTTTTCAGGAGTCTTTGGTTTGTAAATGATTCTGGGTTGAGATTTATTAACTTCCAGTAACCGCAGATCATATTCATCGTCATTGTTGTACCATGAATAAACGATCTTTTTGCCATCAGCGGTTAATAAATTGTCATCGGACCAGTAATATGGCCCATTCCAGCAGCCTTCATTCGTTAAAAGTTTATTTTCCTTGGTTTCCAGGTTTCGAATTGCCAGGTCACCCGTTTCCCTTGCAACAAATGACAGATATTTACCATCAGCTGAAACACTATGAAAATCACCCACTTCAGATCCGGTCCATACCTGCTTTATTGTGATTCCTTTGGATGCTTTAACAATTTCAAGACCTCGTGGTTGTTCAAGCTTTTCAAGTGGCAGAAAGTCTTCCATGAACCACAGATCAGTTTCTTCCTCAATGTAAGCGCTAAAAGCTATTTTCCCTCCATCAGGCGACCAGGCTGGCATAGTTGGCACAGCATCTAATCCGGTCCGGACTTCCTCCTTCTTTCCGGAATTTAAATCAACCACGTAAAGTTTTTCTTTATTGGAATAAGCTATTTTATTCCCTTCTGGTGAAAATGAAAGTCCGAAATGAGAATTAGCATCCACACCCTTAACCACGACTTTTGAATTTCCTCCTCCGGCAGGGATCATTTTAATTGTACTATCTGCAGAAAAAAATCCGATCCATTTTCCATCGGGAGACCAGTCGATCCTGCCATATGTTATTTTATCATTTGCCGATGTAACTTTTTTTGGCGTGCCCCCCTCAGCAGGAATTGTATACATATTTCCGATAGAACCAGTTTCTCGGCGTAAAAATGCAATATATCTGCCATCCGGCGACCATACAGGATATCCGTCTGGTAAAGGATTTGTTGTTAATTCAACCGGGCTGCCTCCATTAACCGGAATAGTAATGATATGATGAAATCCTTCCGGCTTTTTCTGAATTATTGAATCGTTGACATTATTATAATAGGTTTCAAATACAATTTTTTGTCCATCCGGGGAAACAGAAATACCACCTACAGGCATTTCAGGCTGAATTGTTTCTTTGAACCTGATGGGTATTCTTAGCACCTCACCTCCTGTAACCGGAACAGTTTCTAGGCCTGCAAAATTATCGGTATTGATGCCATCAAAATACAAATGTTTAGCGTCAGGCGACCAGCATGGCATCCAGCTGTTTTTAGATGTAACCTGCATTGCCTGACCACCAGTTGCCGGAACTGTATATAACAAATTCTTCTCGGGCTTTGATAGCCACATGCCAATTTTATTGTCAGGGCTCCAACCTGCCAACATTGATGTTGTTGAATTACTTAGTTCTGTTTTAGTGATCAATCCCGTAGGTTTCCCATTCCTGTCAACAGCGGCAATCCATAATTCATTGCTGTTGTTAGCCCAACCTTTTTCATATTTTCTGGCAAGAAATGCTATCATCGATCCATCGGGAGACCATACCGGGCTTTTTACAACGTCAGCATCATCGCTGATCAGGATCGGATCCCCACCTGTTGATGGAATGATATATATTTCGTTTCCCAATTTGTCTTTTACGTCAATTTTGACCATTGCAATAAATCTTCCATCAGGTGAAAATGATGGTTCTCTGAATCCTAAATCGGTCAGTTTTTTTTGGGAGCCGCCATCTGTAGGGATTGTATAAATAGAGGGAATATTGTTTTGGTTACAATCAACAAATGCAAGCAGTTTGCCATCAGGCGATAGGCTCATACGGTAATCGTAACCACCTATATCAGGTCGTTTTTGATTAATCGGTACTTTAACTGGCTTACCTCCATTTGCTGAAAGTATGTAAATAACGTCTTCTCTGTTTTCAGTTGCATAAAAAGCCAGCCATTTGCCGTTTGCAGACCATACTGCGCACATGTTTGCAAGATCCCATATTTCAATAGGATCAGTGAGTCTGACCGGTTCGCCGGCAATGTCAGGATTTGTTTTACCATGAACAGGTACAATCCAGAGAGATTTCTCAGAAATATAAGCAAGATTCTTTCCATCTGGTGATAAAACTCCGTTACCTGGTTTTGTGGGGATCTCTATCTTCGTAAACTTCGGTATGAGGGAAGCTTTTGTAACCTTCTCAGCAATTGGCATCAACCTGGCAAGTCTTTCCCTGGCAATGGCGACCTCATTTTTTTGTGCGGGGAAATTATTAACCAGGCGCTGATATGATTTAACAGCTTCCTGCTTCCCCAGTTTTTCGTAGCACAATCCCATATGAAGCAATGCCTTTGCCTGGAAGGACTGATCTGCATTCCGGTTTTCCGCAATCCGATTATAGAGGTCTATCGCACCCTGCAATTCCCCTTTCGCTTCCTCCAGATAAAGCGCTTTTTCATATAACTGCCCTGCAGCCTGCTGAGATAATACTTCAGTACCGGACAGGAATAGTCCGGCTATTGTTAAAATGAGAATTAAGCATGTTTTATTCATTTTCATCTTTATGCCCTCCTTGTTTTTGGTTTTCAACAACTGTGTAATTTTTCATCAAAGTTAAGATGAACCTCAAGGAGTAATGTCAAGGAAATGTGATGATAACATGATGATTTAACAATGACTATGCTTGTAACCTATACGACCAGCTTATAACCCACACCCCTGACACTTATAATATACCTGGGATCTGAAGGATCATCTTCCAGTTTTTTCCTGATATTGGCTATATGGCTGTCAATGGTCCTTTCACTGACCAACGTATTATTTTCACCCCATATCCGGCTAAGAAAATCTGTCCGGTTTACTACCTGTTCCCTTCTTTCATAGAGCAGCTTCACCATCTGTAATTCAAGCGTGGTATATTCGATCTCTTTGCCTTTCTTCAATGCCCTGTATTTCTTAAGGTCAAATAATGTGTCTCCGATTGAGAACTGAGTACTTTCCGACATGCTTTCAGAAGATCTTCTAAGCAAAGCATTCACGCGTGCCAATAATTCCCGGAGACTGAAGGGTTTGGTGACATAATCGTCGGCTCCCAGTTCCAGCCCCAGCACCTTGTCGACCTCCTGGTCTTTCACAGTGAGCATGATGACGGGAACGTTGTTACCCTCCTGCCTCAGCTTTTTGCAGATCTCGTATCCGTTCCGGAAAGGCAGCATGAGATCGAGAATGATCAGATCCGGCGGATTCTTTTCAATCATTTCCTGACCGGCCAGACCATCATCTGCGGTGTAAACATAAAATCCTTCCGATTCAAATTCATCTTTTAATGAAAGCTGAATTCCCGGATCATCTTCAATAATGAGAATTTTTTTTGCCATTTATGCCTCCTTACTTTTTATCCGAAACCGGAAGAGTTATTGTAAAAACAGTACTCCATCCGGATTCGCTATCCACATCAATATGTCCGTTGTGGGCCTCAACTGTATATTTTACCAGAGCCAGCCCAAGACCGGTCCCTTTGATCAGATATTTTAGGGCGCTTTCCCCTCTATAGAACTTTTCAAATATCTTATCCTTTTCATCATTTTCTATGCCGATTCCTTTATCCTTAACCTTTATGATTATCGAATAGTTTTTCCTTTCCGCTGTTACCTCTGCCTCCTTTTTCCCCCGTGAGAACTTGGCAGCATTATCCAGAAGGTTAAATATTGCCTGTGCCATGGCATCCCTGTCGATGTGAAGAGCGGGCATGTTATTATCAAGCTGAACATTAATGATGATGCCGCTTTCAATATTTTCTTTCTTATAATTATTGATCACCTCCTTTAACCAGATGACAATGTCTGTTTTTTCCTTTTTATAGATCTTTTTCCCTTCCTCTATCTTTGAAAAGCTCAGGATGTTACTGACCAGATGAATAAGCCTGTCAATATCATTGGCAATAATCGAAATATACTGTTTCATTTTTCCAGGTTCTGTCACCTTTCCCTCCTCAAGCCTTTCGGTGAGGGATTTCATGGAGGTTAGCGGAGTCTTAAATTCGTGTGAAACCGATGATACAAAATCGGACTTGATCTTCAGTATTTCCATCTCGCGGGCAACAATCCTTGCTATCAATGCGGCACCAAACACAAGGATGATGATGAGGGTGATAATTGTCCAGAAATAGAAATTCGAAAAAATACTTATTTCTCCCAGACCTTTGGGACCGGTGTAAGTCAGCTCAAGGCGCCAGGGAGGGAAATTGTTATCAAATAATGATGTTGTTGTGACAGCATCCGGATTGTTGTTTTTACTTCCTTTTATCGAGTCTCCTGAAAGGGTAGTGATATATATCGCCGTATTCCGGAGTGGCTTGATTTCTTCAACAGCATTGGTAAGGATATTATTCTGCAGGTAAAGGTTGTCCAGTTTGGCAGCCAGTATCCCCGCATTGTCCAGCTGGCTTTGCCCGGGAATCATAGCCGCCAGGACCAGGTAATCCTCGCTGCCAACCCTCTTTGAAAATTCAAACGGAGAGGGAGAACGTGAACCGGTCTGAAAGTAGCCAGGCAGTTCCGGAACTATGTATGACCTGATGTTGCCAATGGTCTCCCATTGTTCTGTCCTATAATGATATCGTTTTTCAAGCTCCTCAAACCGGGATAAATATTCCGTCGATTCCAGGGCACTATCTGATAATAAACCTGTCAGTCTTTCAATAACTATGGAAGCATAGGTTTTAAACCGGCTTTCGTTCAGGTTCCACCTGTTTACAAGGAGTTCCTCAAAAACGGTCAGGTCATTTCCTACAGCTGATCCTTTGTCACCAGGCATGCTGTAACACTCTGTCATCTGTATTTTTGCATACAGGTCCAGAGGCAATCCTGCTTCTGTTCTCTCGTCCGGATAATCATTAATGATCCGCGAATAAACATCAGCTGCTTCATTGAATTTGCCTGCTTTCATCAGGTTCCTTGCTGTAAGGTTCAACATCCGGGCTTTGATGATTTTATTCCCTGATTGCCGGAAGGCGTCATTATAAATCGAGGCAGCCGTGAGGTAATCATTCCTGATGTATTCTGCATCTTCAGCATCCTTTATCTGTTGCTGAAGAAAACTGTCATAAACAGGCTCAGGTCTCCCCGCATTTTCTTCAGATCCTGTCCGGAACAGTGAAAAAACCGGTTCTTCATTATTGTAAAGAAGAAATATGATGCTGGCCAGTGAATCTTTCTCAAAAAGGCCGGTTATTAGTTCTTTTATAACCGTATAGTCTTTCTGACGGAAGGCAGGGTAGCTGGCAAGGTTCTCGAGTCTTTCCCCAATTTCGGTGAATTTTGTTTCGATCCTGTCTTTAATGCTGTTTGCGATCTGGAGCTGTTCGTTTTCGATCTGTTTTTCAACCCTGAATTTTTCATTACGCAGGGCAATGATCCCAAAGATGCTTAGTATTACCGAAGGAAGGAAAATGGTAACAAAGAAGATCGCCAGAAGCTTTTTTTGTCGTTTGACTGCTATTTTCAGACCCTGGAACATATTAAGCCGGATTAAGATCAGATCATATTCGACGAACCAAGTTACTAAAAATGCTGCTTTGAGTCAATCCTTTTCCTGAGGATGCTCCATGTTTCGGTAATAAGAAAGCTCTCTTCCACATAGCCGATCATCTTCTCAAATCTTTTAAAAGGGACAGCGAAAGTCAGTATATTTTCATTAACACACGGCCGTGCTGAGGGATCAAACATACCGATAACAGCTCTTTGCCGTTCAGATTTACTTTCCTGATACGGATAGTACACTATTGATCCGCAACCTGCGGCAAATGGAGTGAATGTGCCATTTGGCTCATACTGATCAAAGTTGGCAAGGGTGAAGAGTCCGGATAACACATCAGGTCTGGCAAAGAAGATCACCACATCGGGCTTGTCATTCTCATCCATGTTATCCCATCTTTTGAAGACAATATTCCTGCCTGCACCCGGTAATGTTTGCTGATTCTTCATAAACTCCTTTACCAGTTCAGGTGTACGGAGGTATCTTTCTCCTTCAGTCTTTTCATTTCCGCAAGAGAGGAAATATTCAAATCCTGGTCTCATTTTTTCTGTGTAACCAAGATATCTTTTGGCGCCCCCACACATAACTCTTGCGGCGTTGTAGACCAACGACTTCCCGTTTCTCACTTTTGCCAGCTCACAGATCATACAGCTTCTACCTTCAGGTATCTCTGCCCATTCTGCACCCCCTTCACCATCTGTGTAATAAAAGATAATGGGAAGCTCAGCATTCCCAAAGTACTTCTTCCATAGGTCAAGGAATTTCTCTTTCATGGTTTTCATTTTATTTCATCCCGAAAATAACCGGGAATCCGAAGATCACAATAATTATCCATACCAGATAAACAGGCAGGAATTTTGCAACAGACATTTCCACAATTTTGAATTCTTTCCTTTTGAAGTTAATCCTGAACAGGTCGATCATTATCAAAACCAGGTTAATAAGAACAAGAATATTCGATACAAGAACTGCCAGCCTGTTGGGGGTCAGGCCATATTCTCCCAGCCTGTAAAAAATCGCAGATAAAGCAATCAGATCGATTATTATAGTTATAATTGACAAAATGAACAATGTTAATTCATTGAATTTCTGATTCTTTATTACAGATGTTTCAGAAACGGAGAAGACAATAATTCCCATTACACCAAGCAGCATTATATTGAAGATCAGCAGGAAATCGCGGTCATTGTAGGGATCTTTTCCCGAGATCACAATTGTGATCAGGAAGACTATCAATGTTATAAGTACCAGAGGACTGAAGATTCCGGCTATCAGTGGAGCAGTTTTATTGACCAGGGTTGGATAATTTTTAATTATAAAGGCTGCGACAACAGGTGCAGCAACTGCACCTGTTATCACAATATTTTCCGAATAGAACTTATCAATATTCAGGCCAATGGAATTGAACAGGCCGATAGTAATCACTGTCAAAAGACCACCGGCTATTGCAATCAGGGCATAGATTATTGCCAGATCGCCATTATATCTTATAAAATCAATTCTTTTACTTCTGTTACGAAAGTCAAAACCGGTAAAAACAATTCCATATATGCACCACATCAGAAGGGGGAGATGAATATAAGCCAGATTGACCGAGGCACCCGGTTCATTTGAAGGCAGAAGGTTAATATATATTACAGGAATCAGAAAAGCCAGGGCGGTCATAATTAATCTCTTAGAATCTGAAATCCTGTTAATCCATATTGTATAGAGTGTAAGGCCAAAAAAGACAATGATTGCCGCATTTTTTTGATAAAAGACTGAGTCGGAAAAACTGATATGGAACAGATCCGGGATTTTGATAAGGAATGCTGTTATCAAACACACAGCAATCACTATAACTATCTCTGACAGGGCAAATGCCTTCGTCCTGTCAGGTTTTTTGTTATATTCTAACCTGGCTTTCCAGAATTTTGCCGGTTCTGTATTTTCTATTTCGGGATATATCTTATCAAAGGCTGATTCAAAGCCTTTACGGTCATTACGGTATAGTTTTTCAAGCATTTCAGGATTGCTGATATTCGCTTTTATTTTATCATGCATGGGCTGGGTATTATAAACTTATAACCTCAAAAACTTTATAATATCAAAAGTAAGCCTTCAGTCTGCTTAAGTCAATAAAAACTCAGAAATAAATATTATCAAATTCTCAATAATCATGGGATTGATTATAAGGATGATTATTTATTTGAATTTTATGATGAGGCTTGATGGAACCGCTCCGCGGTTCTGATCGTTTTGTTGGTGCCATTTGTTAGCATTGATGGAACCGCTCCGCGGTTCTGATTGGTATTGTTATGTACGTGTGCTAATATTGAAAGAACACCTCCGGTGTTCAGCTTCATCTATAGCTATTTTGCTATTATTGATAGAACCGCGGAGCGGTTCCACCAATACTAGAAACACGAAAATGAAATCATATTTTGAACCATGGAGTGGTTCCACAATATTTGATTGGTTATTGAAATAATTCATATATTTATAATGCTGCATTTTCTAAAATTCTAGACTATGAAACCAGACACTTACACAAAACTTTATGCTCATTGCGTATTTACGCCCAAAGGGAAGAGATCTTTATTAACCGACTCAATCCGTGACCGGGTCCATAAATATGTTTATGGAATAATAAAAGAGAAAAAATGTTATCCGGTTGCAATCAATGGGACAAAGGATCATATACATATTCTTGTGGGATTTCCTCCGACAATCTGTATATCCGATCTAATTCGTGATATCAAAAGAAGTTCGGCGATGTTTATTAATAATGAGGTTGGATCCTACATTAAATTTAGCTGGCAGGAAGGGTACGGGGCTTTTACGGTTGGATACAGGGAGCTCGATCATGTATATAAATATATCCTGAATCAGGAGGAACACCATAAGCATAAAAATTTCAGGGATGAATATTTTCAAATCCTCAATGATAATGGGGTTGATTATAATGATGATTATTTGTTTGAATTTTATGATGAGGATTAATATTGGTGGAACCGCTCTGCGGTTCTGGGGGTTGAGGTAGGTTCATTTATTAGTATTGATGGAACACCTCTGGTGTTCAACACGGAAATAAAATAGACAGGTAAAAGGGTTTTGAGAATACATGATGAATCGCGGAGGCCATGCCCCGATTCATCGGTGGATTCCTGTCAAGAATCCGGATTAAGGTAATAAAAAAACAAATCATTCACCGTTCGGTGACCAGTCAAGATGAAATTAATGAGGAACAAAGGCCGGATTTGTGAAGGAGCCGATTCTGATTGTATTGTTATGCTGTATATTGTTATTGATGGAACCGCTCCGCGGTTCTAATTGTATTTTTGTAACCATTAATTAGTATTTATGGAACACATCCGATATTAATGTATTGAATGGAATCGCAGAGCGATTCCACCAATGTTAGGTTAATAGGAATGATAATGCGTTTTGAACCACGGAGTGGTTCCACAAGATAGATGGAACCACCACAATGGATCATATGAGCAAGTGTTGCTATTACTAACCAATAGCATTACATCATTTGGCTAAGGTATTCATAATCTCCTCATAATCAGCCTCCCAGAGAGTGCTCTCCGGACGAACCTTTTTCATCTCCTCATAACAAAAACAGATCCATTTGCCGGCTGGTGACCATAAATGCCCGCTGCCTCGAGGAAATTAAATTATATAAGGATTTGTTTATTTCTTATTTTCAAACAGCGGCAGAAAATCTTCCAATAACCAGAATTCAGATTTTGGCATTATTAAGCCTCCGAATACAAAATATTTTCCGTCAGGAGACCAATCCATATCAAAAATTATTACATCCAACAGGTTCGATTCAATATTCTCAACACTACCATCGTCAATATTTACTACTTGAATCTCTTCTCCATTAAACGCTATCCGCCTGCTATCCGGAGACCAGGCCAGTTCCATGTACTCATGTACTGTTGGGAATTCTCTAATTACCCTGGTTTTGCCTGTTTCCAAATGGATTACATTCATGTAACTCTTATTGGGTGCTTCTTTTTCTCTGGTAAAATAAGCCAGCATTTTTCCGTCAGGCGACCAGGAAAGGGAAAAGAAAAATTTGTCATCAGTATAGGGAAGAATCTGCGATTCATTACCCAATGAGTCAACAATAAAAATTCCTGCTTCGTCATAGTCTAAGAAGAAACTTCCTTTCGTCATCCGACTTCGTATAAAAGCCACTTTTTCACCATTGGGCGACCAGCAGGGACAGAAATCAGCATAATTGCCTGACTTGTTGGTTAATTGTACTCGTTCACTGCCATCTAATGAAAATCTCCATATTTTTAAATTAGGAAAATACGGATTTGAAGGATTTTGGTCTTTCGACGTCCATGCTGATGAAATTAACATTTTTCCGTCCGGAGAAATCCGGTTTCCTCCCTGATAAGTTATTGTTCTTGTAGTATCTCCATCGTTGGTTATTAAAAGTGGAAATAATTCTCCACTTCCTCCAAAAGCAGACACGGAAGCCAACCTCAGCTTTAATCCTTGTTCAATGCCCATTCCAGGTGCCGTTGTATAATAAATCTGTCTCCCATCATGTGACCACCGGGGTTGGTATACCCAGCTATCATCCTTTAGTACCATAGCTGCCAGTCCTCCTTTTGAAGGTAAGGTAAAAAGTGCAAATTCACGTTTTGTAGTCGCTAATATCCCAATTTTATTCTCAGGTGTCCAGCCTGCAAGGACTGCCAGAGTTTCTACACCCTCAGGAGCGTCAATACTGTATACTTTCCCCGTTGTTTCCCCATCCTGTTGTAACTTAACCAGGTTCATCTGCTTATTTTTGTTAAGGTCCAGGAAGGCTATCATTTTTCCGTCGGGCGACCAGACCGGATTTGAAGCCTTGCCTGCTTTTGCAACAAGTTTTGGCACTCCGCCAACAGCAGGTACAACCCATAAATCACCTCCATCTTTCCCCAAATTTTTATCCTCAACGTAAGCAATCCATTTTCCGTTGGGAGAATAAACCGGTTCACGAGCCTGGATATCCACCAATTGTTTTGGTGAGCATCCTGTTACTTGTGTTGTATAAATATGCTGTTCGTTGTTTTCAACTGAAGAGTAAGCAAGATTTTCCCCGTCGGGTGATAAACTTATCCTGTAATTCACATATGGGGAATCACGATAATTATTAAGTATCTCATATGGATTACCTCCATTTGATGGAATACGATAAATGCTTTGATTTGAAATTTTCATAGAGTTCTCATTGGATTGCGGTATGTTATTGAATGCTATCCATTTACCGTCGCCCGACCATGAAATACCAGATGCTTCCACTTTTATATCTTCTGTATTTAGCAGATCCGGAATCCCCGGATATTCAGGGCCGAGATTACCTGTAATAGGCATTTTCCAAAGTTTGTCATCAGAAACCAAAGCAAGGTCTCTTCCATTGGGTGATAATGCCACAAACAACCAAAGTTTTGTAGGAATCTTAATTTTTGTAAATTTTGGTGTAATAGTAGTTACCAATACTTTTTCAGCGACCAGTAACCTTGATAGCCTCTCCCTGGCTTTGGCAACAATATCTTTCTGATCGCTATAGTTACTTATAACTTGGCGGTAGGCTTTCATTGCATCCTGTTTCCCCAGTTTTTCATAGCAAATTCCCAGATGCAGCAATGCTTCAGCACAAACCTCCCTGTTATCAGGATACTCGTCCAGGATCAGCTGGTACGTCTTAATGGCCTCATATAGCTCACCCTTCACCTCTTCCTGCTGAATAGCTCTGGGCAGCAGTTCTTCAGCCGTCTGGGCAAGAGAATTATAGCTTCCCAGCATCAGGCTGAGAACCATAATCAGTGTTAATGTTTTGTTTCGTTTCATAATAACCTCCTCTTTTTCGGTGTCACAATCATTTTCACCTGAAAGGTAAGGCCGGAACTGTGAATAGTTGTTAATGGCTTGTAAAAGAACGTGAAACAATGTAAATATCAGGCCTGGAGAAATTTATATCCTATGCCGTGAACAGTTACAATCAGTTTCGGATCTTCTGGCTTATTCTCGATCTTCCGCCTGAGTTTTGCAATATGGGCATCGACAGTACGGGTATCCGGGTAAGAATCATAACCCCATATCTGTTTCAGAAGCTCTTCACGTGTGATTATCTCTCCCTGCCTCTCAATGAAGAACCTGAGTATCTCATACTCACGTGGTGAAAGTTTGAGTGATCTGCCTTTTTTCCGTGCATTATATTTTTTGAAGTTGATCTCGAGATCACCAAACCGGTGTACTTCCTGTGACCCGGAGCCTGATGCCACTCGCCTGAAAAGAGCATTTATACGTGCGATAAGTTCCAGGACACTGAAAGGTTTTGTGATGTAATCATCTGCTCCGAGCTCCAGTCCTGTCACTATCTCTGCTTCCTGGCTCTTTGCAGTAAGCATGATGATCGGAAGATCAGGAATCTCCTTTTTCAGGATTTTGCATACCTCGTAACCGTTGAGTTTTGGCAGCATGAGGTCGAGGATTACAAGATCAGGTTTTTCCTCCAGTGCCTTCCGATAACCTGTCTCACCATCGTATGCAGCGATAACAGAATAATCCCGTGCCTCAAGGTTGAATTTCAAACCTGTGACCATGTCTTGTTCGTCCTCCACTATTAGTATCTTTTTCATCAGTATGGATATGTGTCGCTATTCGAATAATTAATGTTTGATAGTGTTTTAGTCTTCAGTCCTCAGTCTGCAGTCTCCAGTGGAACCGACCGAGGACTGCCGACTGCCAACTGCATACTGCCAACTGCATACTGCCAACTGCCAATTGTAATTACGTTCTGATTCGATTCAACGGAATACAAAGCGTAAATCTGCTGCCTTTTCCAACTTCACTTTCGACCTCAATTGTCCCGCCGTGTGCTTCAACAATATGTTTTGCGAGTGTTAAGCCCAATCCACTGCCTCGCGTTTCCTTTGTGCTGGCATCTAATACCCGGTAGAATTTGTCAAAGATCTTTTTCAGCTCCTCTTTCGATATCCCCACACCATGATCCGAAACCGAGATCAGGGCAGAAGTTGTATTCCTGCTAACTTTAACCAGTATGTACTTTTTCTCATCCGAATACTTCACTGCATTGTTTAACAGATTAAGAAGAACCTGTGAGATAGCATCCCTGTCAATTTTAAGGTTTATTGATTCATCGGGCAGATCACTTTCAATGTTAAAACCGTTATCGCTTATCTGGAATTTATAGACTTCAAGGGAATTCCTTACCACCTCAACAAGGTCGGTTTCCCTGAAATTATATTCCTTCACTCCGGCATCCATCCTCGAAAAATCAAGAACATTATTGATGAGGTGTGTGAGTCGTTCGCTTTCTTTTCGTATTATACTGTAAAACTTCCGTCGCTTTTTCTCATCGGTGACAATACCCGAATCGAGGGTTTCACCAAACATACGGATAAGCGCAAGCGGGGTTTTGAGCTCATGCGATACATTCGAGACAAATTCAGATTTCAGGCGTGATATCTCCGACTCGTGGATCACTGCACGTACCATCAGAATGATCCCGATGAGCATCACAACAATGATTC
>CAZQVL010000057.1:0-13623 GCA_964596715.1 uncultured Rikenellaceae bacterium | reverse complement strand
CTGCAAGGCAGAAAAGATCCGGTACCAACTCCGCCTTTTAAGGCGGAGTAGTCGGACCAAGCGCAAACCCGGGCTTCAGCCCTCAACATTGCTTTGCCGGTTTGAAGCGAAACAATAACCTGCTTAATTTCGTTAAAAAGTTAAAACATATATGCTATGTACCGACTGATCTGTTTTACCTGTTTTGTCTGTTTGATGATTTCATGCGAAAATGGGCCGGAATTTAAAAACAGCCTGCTAGAAGCCGAAATAAACGGGCAGATCTATTCGTTCACCGGAACAGCAAAAAGATATACCGATTATATAAACGGAGTAAAATCAGGATACGAGTACAATATCTTCAACGTTGATAAACAATCATTCTTTATCGAAGCTTACGACAGTACCTTTGTAAAGATCTGCTTCACTTTTCCCGATACTAAATTGAGGTATATTATCGATCTGCCAGGAGGATCATCCAAAACCTATGACTCTACGGAAGGGCAGTTCAGGATACTGGAAGATGATGAGGGCATCCTGCGGGGTGATTTCAGTTTTAAAGTGAAGAACATAGCTGATCCCCTGGATTCAGTCATGATAACAAACGGATACTTCGACATTAAACTGGAAAAAAGCGACAGATCGTTTCCGTAGTTCAATTTTACAGCGACCCAACAACCTAACAACCTAACGACCTAACAACCTAACAACCTAACAACCTAACAACCTAACAACCTAACAACGTTACGGCGTTAGGCTATCGGGCCGTGGTGATATAATAAGTAATGTATACTACATCGTCTTTATCACATCTCAAATAATACACCACAAAACATCGCCTGTAATACATAATACATCCAAAAAGATTCCCCGGAAGTGATTTAAAACCCTCCCGGGGAACTGCATTTAAGGTCGGGGTGACCTTTCCGTCAGAATGAACGGATAATCAAGCACTCGATGCAGCGAGATTAGCCTGATAAGCACAGTGATGACTTCATAAAATCATCAAAGAGGAAATTGCTGCGATAGATCCTTCGGATGCTGACATTATTTGCTAAATTAAAACCCATTCGAATAACAAAAGCTTTCACACTACAAAGCAATTTTAATAAGTCCCGGGGACAAAAAAATGCACAGGCCATATGTTATACAACATATTATTGATAATTTTCGCCCGTCACATATGTTCTCCTTACATGACAATATCCTACCTCATAACCATCTTCCCTTATCTCCCTTATTATCCTCTTGACAGTTCTTTCACTTATCTCAAGTCTAATGGCAAGTTCAGATGGTGTGCCGGTGCTTTTTAATGCAGCAAGTTTTAAAATCCTGACCTTTAGATTTTCTCTTTCACATCTTGTCATAATTGTCAGACTAGTGATATATTTAATGACTATCGGTTATTAATAATAACTTAAGCGCTAATGGTATCATTTTTTACCCCCATCCCGACCTTCCCCCACGGGGGAAGGAGCTATCAGCTTTTTTATCATTTCCCCCCTGGGGGAAATAAGAAAGGGGGTAAACAAATCTTAAAAAATAGTTATATGCTTATAATTAATGTTATATATGTGATCTATTTTTTTTTATTATTAATAGCCGATACTCATTATATATTTTACTACATTGACTTATTAATAAACTAAATAATTATTTCATTATTTTCCAAATATTTTTAGAAAATTTTGACGAAAAATTGGAATTTTTTTTCTTATTTCTTTCTGAAGAGATAAAGGATTTTCCCAAACCGGTGTGGATAGAAAAGTAACGCCTTCCATGTGCTTTTGCACCTGTACCTATTCTTCATGAAACTGATGGTGGGGAAAAGATCACCTGTGAGAAAAAGCAGTTTGCGGTGATAACCGGGGATGTCTTTAATTATCTGACGGTAAAATTTAGATTTATCAGTAACCGGATTTTCCTTCGGACTTCTAAGAAAGAAAATAAAGCTGTCTGATGAATCCTGACTGATCCACTTGCCAATAAACTCATTAAGCCACTCAGGAAATCTAATTCCCCAGAATCTTCCTATCGGTTCAAGCCGTTGTGCAAGAATTTCTTCCATGCCTGCCTGTGTAGCAAGTGAAAGAAGCTCCTGATTAATGATCTCCTCCCGGTGATTATCCATAAGCACAACAAGATCGGTATATAACCTCAATTGTGACTCTTTATTCAGCTCATGAAGAAAAAGATGCTTAATAAGATAAAGGAAGAATATCTGTGGTTTTGGAATAAAGGTCTTTTCTCCATTGATCTCAGTTTCATAGCTGCTTTCATAAAGATAAGTTGTCAGTTTTGAAGCTCCGGCGCCAAACAATTCAGTATGTATTTCAAAAGAAGTGCCTTCCCTTATAAGTGATGGCAGATGTTTACCAACGGAAGAGATGATTGATTTATAAATAATACTTTTTAAAGGAAGAGATACAAAACCGTTACTGAGAAGTGTTTCTCTTGCTTTTATACTCTGATCCTTTCTGATGAGGACATCTATATCGGTCATTTGCCGTAGTCCGGCATTTCCATAATCAGTCAGCTCCAGGGCAAGTCCTTTCAGCATGACTGTTTTAATATTTTCGCTGTTCAATAGCTTCAGGATATCCTCCATTACTTTGATATGGCTGGTATTACGGCTCAGATTAAGCATCAGGGCATTCCTCAGACCTGAAGTAACATCAACCGGGATGTCAGCCAGAAGGTCGTACTTTTTTAAATTATGGTAAATCAGAGCTTCCACCCCGTGTTTGTTGGCAAGAGATCCGAAATAATTCCAGTCAGTTACTGCAAAAAAAAGCTTCCTGATCCTTTCATGCATCTCATCTGTAAAAGCAAGCCTGCATAATTTCAGCAAAAGGGCCTCTTCGTTACTTATATTATAATCGGGATTCATTTGTTAAATCTGCTGCTCTGTTTCCTGTACATTGAATAATAGATCCCGTCTTTTTTCATCAGCTCATCATGAGTGCCGGTTTCAATTATTGCTCCTTTATCCAGCACTACAATTCTATCTGCAATACTGACATTTGTAAACCGGTGACTGATGAGTATTGATGTCCTTCCCTTTACTAATTCACTGAACCTGTTGAATATATCATATTCTGTATTGGCATCGAGTGCGCTGGAAGGTTCATCCAGGATCAGTACGGAAGCATCCCTGAAGAGAGCCCGTGCCAGCGCAATTTTCTGCCACTCACCCCAGCTGAGCTCCCGACTGTCATCAAACAGGGTACCTATTACTGTGTTGTACCCGTTGGGCAGGTTGCTTATTATTTCATGAACACCGGTTATGGAAGCAACGGATTTTATTTTCTCATCAGGCTCATTTTCGTTTATGTTGCCAAGCCTGATATTTTCCCCGGCCTTCAGATTGTACAACATGAAATCCTGGAAAACAACCGAAAAATTACTCCGGTATTTCTCAGGATCTATATTCCTGATATCATTCCCGTCGTATTTCACTGATCCTGAATCCGGATCATAAAGTCTGGTCAGGAGCTTAACAAGAGTACTTTTACCGGCTCCGTTAGGGCCGACCAGGGCAATTATTTCTCCCTTTTTAATTTCAAAGGTGATATTATTAATTGCAGGTATATTATTGCCCGGGTATGAAAAAGTCAGATTATCTATAATTATACTTTCACTTAAGGGAGAAGGGATTATTTCAGGATCAGAAGCGGTCACAGTTTCCTTCAGCTCCAGAAACTCAAAAGTATCGGTGATGAAAAGGCTGTCTTCATAAAGTGCTGCAAGAGAACCGAACAGGTCTTTTATATAAATCATTCCCTGCCTGAAAGCGAGCAGGAACATTGCCATCTGACCAAGAGTCAGTTTTTCATTAATTGTTTGACGTGCGATAAACACAAGGATTATGAGAATGACTACTGCCTTAATCAGATCGGATATAAGTTCTATCAGGGTTCTTTTTCTAACAATGTTTAACTCTTCTTCTTTTTGCCGGAGAAAGGATTTTCTGAAGAGAGAGATAAAATAATTCCCAAGCCCGAATAATCTTAACTCTCTTGATGGTCTGTATCCCGTCAGGAGCCAGTTGAAATAAGCTGATTTTCTGGCTTCAGGTGTCTGGTCCCTCTGAAAATTATAGAGGATATCAGCATAATGAAGACGCAACCAGATACCGGGGATATTAACAACTATCAGTGCTGCTGCAACAGTCCAGTGAAGAGATATCAGAAGTCCGGCCATCAGTAGTAATGACAGGAGTCCCCTGAACATTGAGATGAGATTATTCAGGATGCTGTTCGGTCGCCAGGGAGCTTCCCTTGAAGCACGTGCAAGGCAGTCATAATAACCGGGTTGTTCAAAATTGATCAGATCAAGTCTTACTGCTTTGGCATGCAAGAGACCATACATGTGAGCTTCAAGCCTGAATGACTGTTTTTTGCGTACAAAATTGCCAAAATCAGCGGATGCTTCGTCGAGAAAATAGACAACCACAACAGCAATGATTATCCACAAAATATTACTGAACGGATTGCCGGTTCCTCCAGAGACATACGAAGTTATATTGTCTATCAGGATCTTAATCAGGTAAATAAAGGCAAGTGGCAAAAAGCTGCGAAGGACAGATATTGCAGTATTTACCGCTGCCCAGCCCGGAGCGCTACTCCACACAAGCTTTAACGATTCCCTGAACAGTATTAGTTTTTCCTTCATTTAATAGATTTACTCAGGTTTGGATTAAATACATTGTTTAACAATCTCCGGATTCTTTTAAGCTCAAGTATGAGCCAGACTCTCAGCCTGTTAATTCTGTAATTGATTACTTTTAACTGATTGATGCTCACGATCACCGGTTTTAGACCGGGATTTTCAATCCTGAAAACCCTGCCGGCTATTTGATCTGATGTAACCGGCTGGTCCTCATTTACGACACTATCTCCGCGTGTTATGTACAGAGTTGCTCTTTCATCAGAAGCTATTCTGATAAGCCTGTGCACTACCAGTCCTGATTCCCTCTTCCAGGCAATTATATCTCCCGGAGTCAATGAGGTACTTTCATCAAGAGGCTCTATATAAATAATTGAACCGGGTTTGATAGCCGGATACATACTGTAACCATCAGCTTTCACTTTAATGGTTTTTCCCTCTGCCAGCAGGGTAAATCCAATATCTTTCACGACTGAAGGAACAGTATTTTTATTATTCATATTCAAGGATATAATCTATTATTCTTCTTTCAGGCCTGAAAAACAGTTTTACTGTCGGAATCATTGAACACATTGTTGATACAGAACCAAGAAGAGGTGCAATTACTTCCGGGTCCCAGTTTTGCTGTATGCAATTTGCCATAACAAGGGTAACTGCTGTGGCGCCTTTTACCGGGATTATTTTGTTTTCAGTTCCGTGCTCTATAATAAAAATCTTGTTAAGCGGGGATTCCCGAGGTTCGTCATCCCGGTATACAGGAGTGTTGAACATCCGGTAAGTCCCGTTGATATTCCGGAGGATAAGCCTGTCGTCGTGAATGACTTTTGCTCCTGAATCTTCCCAGAGTTCTGCAAGGGTGGTTTTTCCCTTACCTGAAGCTCCGCTGAACAGATATCCATTACCCGCATAGTTTACACCCGAGGCATGTATCATTATATCGCTATGAATGACAGTAAGATAATAGAGAACTAAACTGTCGACCGGATATTCAAACGGGTCGGTAATCTCGCCGGTTCCTTCAAGCCATAGATCCCATTCCCTCAATGTAAGAGAAAATTTAAGCAGTGCCTTTTTCCCGTGAGATGAATCGGGAAAGTTGGTAAAGATATAAAGATCGGAATGGTGCTTGTATACGCTCCAGAAGTGATCTCTTTGTTTTATCTTCATACCTTTTACCTCTATAATATAAGGCGCAATAAATACCCTGTCGGCTTCTTCCGATAATTTCAGGGTTCCATGATGCACTCTGATCAATATATCATAATCCGGAGTCTGAATGATATTCCTGAGAAATCTTTCGGATGGGATCAGTTCCGGACTCTCTTCCGAAGCTTCAAATCTTATGTTGTATCCGGCTATTTTCAGAGTATAATCCTTCATACATAACTTAGTGAATCTTTGTGTCTTAGAGTCTTTGTGGCAAGAAAATATATAATTATAAATTCATTTATTTTATTATCAGGTATTTGCTCATGTCTCTGATAAATGAATAAACATCTGAAGTAGCAGTCTCAATATCAATATCATATTCCTTAGTAACCGAATTGATAATTTCCTCAACGCTTTTTTTGCCATCAATGAGTTCCCAGATGAAAGCCCCGGTTTCATTCAGGGTATAAACACTGTTCATATCGGCTATATTATCTGTAACCGGAACAAGAACATACTCATTCCCCGTTTTTTTTGTGACCATTTTAGGATTACGGGAAAGTATAGATTTCGGATCTGTCATGACATACTATTTTCATATATCAAATGTATTAAAATATATGCAGCCTGGATTTTCCAGGCTACATGGTTTTCTGTTTAATAACAGCCAATAGGTATTAAATCACGCAATCGTATTTGATCAAGTCTTTGTATTCAGGTAGTCTGTTACTCTTTTCCTAAATCAAGTACCGCATTTGCCAGAAGAATATACTCTGCACAAATGTCAATGACATATTCATTTTCACCCCACAGGAATGGCCAGTCTTCTTTGTTTTCGGGGAAATCCGGTTTAAGCACAAGGACTCCCGGAGCAACACCACCGGCAATAAAGGTATAGTCAGCACGATTATTACCGTAAGCTATCTTTTTTGAACGTGTGCCTATACCGGATACAAATGAAATATCCGAGCTTGGATGGCAACCTAAGATATAGTTGATTCCGCGATAGGTATATTCAGGACCCATCAGTTCCGGAAATGCCTTATGCAGGAGATAGTTGGTAACAGCCCAGGATATCACAGATTCATTTCCCGCCCAGCCTCCTGTTGTTATGATAACTCCATATGGATTCTGCTTTAATATTTCATCATTTGATGCTTTATACTTCTTAACGAATGGGAGTAATTTTTCTTTGTAAGCTTTGTCCATGTAAGGTACAGCCCGAACAGCATTTTTCATATTGAAGTTGAAACCTTTTTCCATGGCTGGCCACAATAATTCTTCAAATCTGGTGGCGTATTGTTTGTTTTTCGTGCAAATATATAGCTGAAGGGCTGCTTCCATTTCTCCGGTTCCACCAAACATAAATCCCGGGCGGCTCTCCTGTTGAGGCTGCTTGTGCTCGTCTGTCCATACTTTTTTTGCAGTTGTCAGGCATTCATCGGCAAGAGCGTCGTTGTACCCGCGCAGGGCGCGACTGGCAGCTGCCAAGGCAGTCGCTGAGGTATAATTATTACGTGAAGATTTATTGGTAAACGCCCACCGGTCATCTGGTGTACCGCTGGAATAACCATCCGATTCATATATTTTAAGATTTGGATTGTAATTAAGATTATCTGTCATGGTTGATCCGTCGCCAAGGTGGTGATACTGATGCAGTTTTGGCACAATAATTCCGGGAATAGCTCTGCCAAAAGCACGATGCTGCGCGATAAGGGCAAGTGTGCCATGCTCAATCTGTTGTAAAATGTCTGGTTTGCCGTCCGGATGATGAATATCAACATAACGTTGTTTATGATCAACAAGTGTTTCATCACGCTTTATACCGAAATGCTCCCATGAATCCACAAAATGTATTACTGTATTGCAATGTGAGCCTGTTCGAATATCATAGTCGCCTGCGTCAAACCAGCCTCCAATGTTCAGTCCGGGGATGCGTTCCCCCGGTGTGTACCTGGTTTCAGTACTATCTCCCATACGATAACCATCAAAATGTTGATGATTTACCGGTGCCTGTAATGCGTCGTCAAGGTGTGCGGCGCCATGCCAGACTCTGTAGGCTTCATTAACGAACATATGGTCCATTTGCACGGGAAACCAGATGTCGAGTGTTGGTTGCCAGGCATTATCATAGATATGGGTTCCTATCTGAAAAGGATCTGATCTCTGGTCACCGTACTGAATAACATATATCCCGCGGTCACTCACTGAGGAAAAATCAAATTTTATATAATGATATCGCATAAACGGGCCCCATTCCTTTACCTGATCGTTGTATTTCTCGGTAAATTCACCCCTCTCATTTAATTTCAACAATGAAGCTGTGGAAAGTGGCGTATCATTTTTATCCAGTTCAATAACGGCTATTTTTTCCTGGTCGGGATAATAGCCTACCTGTGAATGACCGATCACCGGAGTTCGTGTCCAGTTCGGGATTGTGTTAGGAGTCAGGAGCCATTCGACTACCTTACCGGTTTTGTTTGCCGGAATCAGTGTTCGCACAACAAACCAGCCGTTTTGAGCAACATTGCGGCCATCCAGTAGCATCAGATTGCCATCCAACGACTGAATTTGGATGTGATGTTCAGGATCTTCAGGTGCCAGGATAAGTGTTTGTCCCTCGGAAATGGGTTTTGGCTCAACATATTCGGACCGGCCACGATCATCGAATGTGGAATGATCAGCAAACTGGCCTAACTGGGTATTGGCAGGCATGACTTCCATTGAGCTCGATGGATAAAGCGGAAAGGTGCCGGTTCTGCCGTCCATTAAGTATGTTTTTTCAAAATAAGCAGAGGGCAAAAACTCAAGATTGAAACCAGCACGTCCTTCAAGTTTTGCCGGAAGGGGTTTATCAATAGTAACGGTGAATAAAATACCAGTTCCCCGAGGTTGAACATAAACCCGCGTATCAAAATCAAAATCTTCATAGCGTAATAAAACATCGATGCTATTATTTTCCTTATTTACATTTCGTTCAACGACAAAAGGTATCTGATCCCACTGTTCCGGTGTGGGCTTTAACCTCACTGCTCCACCTGTTGCTGTTCGAACACCATGATGAATAAGAAGAATTCCGGCTGTCTTTTCATCGAAAAACATACCATTATACCTGTTTTCAAAAACCAGGACATTGAATCCACGCGTTTCAAAATATTCCCTGTCATTTAATTTTAATCTGCTATCCTCGGGGATAACATTGTTGCTCAATAACATGAAAGAAGTGGCAATCACAAACAGAACGACTGGCACAATTACTTTGCTTTTCAAAAATGCATCCTTTTTCATTTTTTCTCCTGAATTAATATTATAGTTATAACGAACTGCGCGGTTGAAGTTTTAATATATTGTTTATCAGGTTATTAATATTATTTCACAAGACAAAAAGTGTATATTTATTCTTTCAATAATTGTTAACCTCACAATACATTATAATTAATTCAATATCAAAAATTAAGCTTCTAAAACATATTAATGCAACATATCTAAGACTACTATTATAAATATCATATACAATATAAGACACATAATTCAGAAAATCAAACTATAGATACTGGCAGAATCAAATGGTATGAACCCCAGAGCAAGCTCTGGACTCTAAAAACGGTGCAAGCACCGAGGAACCGAGTTTACGAGCTCGGCGAAGCCAATTACACCTGTCCTTCGCGTCCGCCGAAGCTTTACGCGAAGGCGGATTAAATTTGCAGATCAGGAATTTTTATGCTAAGGAAGCTTGCAATTGACTATCGTTAGTGTAAATTGAAACAATACCGATGTCATGAGGATTATTGCGTAAGCAAGAAGCAACAGTGGTATTACTGTTCGTTTTAATTGATTGTCCGGGATAATTGCATTTATGTATTATAATGTATCAGAAATTATAGTACCTTTTGTTACCTTCGCAAAAACCAGAATTATGAGTAAGAAGGGAAAGGGAAGAGGAAAATCCGGTATTTCAAAGCACTTCATAACTGAACAGATACTCGCAATTTTCAACAAACACCCCGAACAGGCATTCAATTATAAACAGATTGCAAAAAGACTTAATATCGCCAGTCACGATGAAAAACTGGAAATCTCTGATATACTGAAAGATCTCAAAAGAGCAGGAAATATCAAGGAAGTTTACCAGGGGAAATACAAGGCTAAGTTAATCAGAGGTTATATAACCGGTACTGTTGATATGACAAGAATGGGGTATGGCTTTGTTATATCTGATGAGATTGAGGAAGATGTATTTGTAACAGCTAAAAACCTGCGTACCGCACTTCATGGTGATAAGGTGAGAGTATGGCTTTTTGCCAGGAAGAAGGGTACAAGACCCGAAGGTGAGGTTGTTGAGATTATTGAAAGATGGAAAACATCCTTTGTAGGTACGGTTGAGATCATGCCTAATTTTGCTTTTCTGATCCCTGATAATAAAAATATGCCGTTTGACCTCTTTATTCCTGCTTCGAAAATAAACGGAGCAAAACAGGGGCAGAAAGCAGTGGCCAGGGTGATTGACTGGGATCCCAAATCAAAAAACCCTGTTGCAGAGATCATTAATGTACTGGGTGATCCGGGTCTGCATGAAACCGAGATGCATGCTATCCTTGCGGAATTTGAACTTCCCTATCATTTTCCGGAAGAGGTAATAAAGGATGCTGATAAAATACCGGGTGAGATTACCAAGGCTGATATAAAGTCCCGCAGGGATTTCCGCCAGGTTCCGACTTTCACTATCGATCCGGCCGATGCACGTGATTTTGATGATGCTCTTTCCATCAGGCAACTTGATAATGGCAACTGGGAGGTCGGAGTTCATATAGCTGATGTTACTTATTATGTAAAGGCAGGATCCCTGACTGAGGAGGAAGCCAGACATCGGGCTACATCAGTATATCTGGTCGACAGGGTGGTCCCTATGCTTCCGGAACGGCTTTCAAACAACATATGTTCTCTTAATCCATCCGAAGATAAGCTTACTTACTCAGTCGTTCTCGAGATGAATGATAAATCTGAAGTACTTTCTGAATGGTTCGGGAGAACTGTCATTAACTCCGACAGACGGTTCTCTTACACTGAGGCTCAAAAAGTTATCGATGATGAAGAGGGGGATATGAAAGAGGAAATGCTTACGCTTCACCGGCTGGCACAGAAACTCAGAACAAAAAGGTTCAATGCAGGTGCTTTTAACTTTGAAAAAATTGAAGTGCAGTTTGATCTTGATGATGAAGGTAAACCTCTGGCCATACGGTTCCGCGACATGGGTACGGCAAATGAGCTTATTGAAGAGTTCATGCTTCTGGCAAACAGAAGGGTGGCTGAATTTGTTGGGAAGGAACTGAAACGAAGGACATTTGTTTACCGTGTTCATGATAAACCAGATCCAGAAAAGATCAGCAACTTCAGGCAGTTCATCAAACGGTTTGGCTATAAACTTCCAGAGGATGGTAAAACATCACTGTCAAAAGCAATGAATAGTCTGATGAATGATATTGAAGGCAGAAATGAGCAGAATTTAATTGAAACCCTCGCTCTGAGGGCAATGGCCAAAGCTGTCTATTCAACAGATAATATCGGACATTACGGACTGGCATTTAAATATTATACACACTTTACATCACCAATAAGAAGATATCCCGATATGATGGTTCACAGGCTTCTCACTGCTTATCTTGCACATGAGAATCCGGGTAAGAGAGATAAATATGAAAAATATTGTGACCATTCTTCGAAGATGGAACGGCTCGCCACAGATGCGGAAAGAGCTTCGATCAAATACAAGCAGGTTGAATATATTAGTGATAAAACAGGAAAAGAATTTGAAGGGATAATCTCAGGGGTAACTGAATGGGGAATTTATGTGGAAATTATTGAGAATCAGTGTGAGGGAATGGTGAATATAAGAGAGCTTGCAGATGATTACTATGAATACGACGAAGATAATTACTGTATACGCGGACGTTCTACGGGGAAAAAATATACACTTGGCGATAAGGTAACGATTGAGGTGGTTAAAGCAGATCTTCAGAAAAAGCAACTTGACTACAAACTTGTTTGATCATCCTCAATTACTTTAAGCAATTCTTCAGCAGCATACTCCTGTGGTACGTTCTTCAGGACAGGTTCTGTACCTTTGTAGATATGTACCTTCCCTTCAGAAGCTCCCACGTATCCGTAGTCAGCACCTGCCATTTCACCCGGTCCGTTGACAATACATCCCATAACTGCTATTTTGAGACCTTTTAGATGAGCTGTCAGGGATTTTACTTTTTTAACGGCATCCTGAAGGTCGAATTTTGTGCGGCCACAGGTCGGACAGGAAATATAAATTGTTCTTGTTATACGTGCTTCAGTACTCTGAAGTATTGAAAAACATAATGAAACCGATTCCTTAATGCCTGTTCCTTTTTTATTTGTGATGCATATACCTGCTATGTTTCTGTCGGTAATATAACGTCCCAGAAGAGCTGCTGCCTTGATCTGAATATTTTCAGGATCGCTTTCGCTGAAAACCGGATTAAGGATAATATTGAAGGCAAGATTATGTTCATCAAGCTCATTCAGGAAAATATCTGCAGCATACCTCTCTTCTTCTGCATCAAACTGAAACAGAAGCAAAGATTTTGCAGTGTCAATTTTTTTTATCAACTCAATATTATAATCCGGTCCGGAAAATACAAGGTTAAGGTCATCTGATTTTTCCCGGCTCTCTGAATAACTTTCGGATGAGAACAGAGGATAACATCTTCCTGCATTCCGGTTTTTAATCCACTCATTAAAAGGCAGGACAATAAATCCGTCACGGGGCATTTCACCAGGTAGCCTGTTTGTAATTAAAATATCGGCGGAATTGTCTGTTCCGGTTACTTCACCAGTTGTTTTATCAATATTGTACCCGGCCTCTGCAAAGGAATTATCATCAATAAAACTTCGGGATGTCAGATCTGCCACCACTAATGGTCCGCGTATCCTGCTGATTATGGCTGGTTTATGAGGAGGAGTCCGGAATGATAATTTGCCGGCGGGATTTTCAGCAGCGATTCTCTTTGGGAAAAATCCGGCTAATTTTTTTGCAACAGGTATTTCATTTTCAGGTGGTTCAGATAAAGAGACTCGTATAGTATCTCCGATTCCTTCTGATAGCAAAGTGCCGATACCCGCAGCAGATCTTATTCTTCCGTCTTCCCCTTCGCCGGCTTCGGTAACACCGAGATGAACAGGATAGGTCATGCCTTCATCCTGCATAAACCTGACAAGCATTCTGTTGGCCTCAATCATTACTCCCGGGTCTGATGATTTCATTGAAAGGACGAGGTCGTTAAAATTCTCAGCCCGGAATATCTCTATGAATTCCATTGCTGATTTGACCATACCCGAGGGGGTATTTCCGTAACGTGTCATAATCCGGTCTGACAGGGAACCATGGTTAATACCTATACGGATAGCTGTTTTATTTTGCCGGCATATCCTGATTAACGGAAGAAGCCGTTCATGGATACGTTCGAGCTCCTCGTTATATTGTTTTTCTGTAAGCTCATTCTTAATAAAAGAGGCTCTCCTGTCAGAATAATTACCCGGATTTATCCTTACTTTCTCCACTATTCGTGCAGCAGTCTCAGCAGCAGCAGGATTAAAGTGAATATCTGCAATAAGGGGAGTAAAGAAGCCGGCCTTGTGAAGCTTTTTTTTTATGTTTGCCAGGTTTTCCGCTTCTCTTCTGCCCTGAGCAGTAAGCCTGACATAATCGGCTCCTGCTTCGATAATCCTTATACATTGAAGTACAGAAGAGTTGGTATCTAGGGTATCGGTGTTTGTCATCGACTGAAGACGGATAGGATA
>CAZQVL010000056.1:9631-13737 GCA_964596715.1 uncultured Rikenellaceae bacterium | reverse complement strand
CAAATTTGATTTTCAGGCAAAATAATTTTTCTAAAGGATGAATCCCTCTACAACAAGTTAATAATTCCTACGAATGGTTATGATATGTAAAGCTTGATTATTGGCAAGTATTCACCGTGATCTGGATAAATATATAGTGTCAACAGACTAAATCGATTGCAGCGACAATATTCAGGTAAATGATATAATTAGCATACATTGGAAAAGCCAGTGGCCTTGACTATAGTTGACCGGATTATATTGACCACCAAAAGCCGGAGTTAAGTGCCTGTTGTTTAGTTATGTATGTTAATTGTAATCTAACCAGCCCAATGTGGTCAAGACGCCCGGCTTTTGCAATGTAAGTGGATTACAGTATAATTCTAATTATCCTCCAAGGATCCTTATCAGGTCATCATTCAGGTAGTAAACTTCAGCACCATCTTTTTTGGGAGTCAATATTTTTGCCGTAACAAGTTCTTCCATCAATTTTGTATGAGTCGTCCTGGATGATTTGTTTAGGACTTTTCCAATAATCTTAGGTTTTATGTATGGCTGGTTAAAAATAGCTTCGTTCACTTCCTTTGTGTACCATCTGATTTTTGATTTGCCATAATTCAGAGTTGATTCCATCTGTTCAAGGATATCGTTAATAAGATTGTTTGTCAAAACAGATGTATTTTCAACTGCATCAAGCATAAACAAAATCCATTTTTTCCATGAACCCAACTGTGTTACAGCTCCAAGATTAAAATAATAGTCTGATTTATTAACAATAATATACTTAGATAGATAGAGAATTGGTTGATTTAGTAATCCGCTGCAGACAAGATAGATAAGATTAAGAATTCTGCCTGTTCTTCCGTTGCCATCCTGAAACGGGTGAATTGCCTCAAACTGATAATGTGCAATACTCATTTTAATTAATGGATCAGTAGGGTATTTATCATTGTCATTAAGATAATTTATAAGATTATCCATTAATTTTTCCACTGTATCCTGATCTCTGGGTGGAGTATATACTACCTCGCCAGGTCGTAATTCGCTTTGTCCTCTTTTTATAAAAACATTTGCCTGTGGAGGTCGTATCCCTGATGTAGTATTCTTAATTTGACGAAAGATTGATAAGATTAGCTGGAGATCCAGGGGGGGTTTTTCTTTCATAGCATGAAACCCGGTCCAAAGAGCTTCTCTGTATCTTATCACCTCTTTTGCTGCCGAATTTGCCTTCTCTTCATTAATGCTATCGGAAACAGCCTTATAAAGTTCATCTTCCGTTGTGAAAATATTTTCGATTTCTGAAGAAGTTTTAGCTTCCTGCAGAGCAATTGTATTAATCAGCATGTATGGATTAGGAAGTCTCATAACATTCATATTCACTGATGCAAGGGCCCTTGACGCGGAAACCAGTTTTTTCAGAATATCAGAATCATTATCAATTTCAACTTGAGGTGGAAGCAAAGGAAGATCGTTGAAAGGAATATTCCTGTCGAATTTTGGCTTAATCATAGTTGTTCAATATTTGCTTCATTTTGGACATATCGCAAATTTATGTCATATTTTCACTAAAAACAATAGGAGATGTACAATATTTTAATATTTCTGAACATGATAGTAAAATATGTCCATTTTAAAAAATGTTATCTATTGGAAAAGCCAGTGGCCTTGACCACCTTTAGCCGGAATAAATTGACCATCTGTAACCAGAGTTATGTTCTTGTTTTTTAGTTATTTATGCTATTAATAATCTGACCGGCCAAATGTGTTCAATACGTCCGGCTTTTGCACTATGACTCTTGTAGTAACAAATCTGAAGCACAAAAAGTAATAAACAACATTATTAAAAAAGATATTTTTAATTGAAATAATTTAACTTGTTTGTCTCTTATATAAAATCCTTCACAAATTCCGTAATTATAAACCAAAGTATTAAATAAAAAGGAGGTAACAATGGCTTTTAAAGCAGTATTTATTGCACATGCACCTGATGCAGATCCTGAAAAACATCATAATCTGATAGAAACAGGTAAATACAAACTTTATACTTATGTTGTAAAAACACAGAACGAAGCGATTAAAGTTTGTAAAGATCTGTATGAAAAAGAAAAAATCGATTCGGTACTTCTTTGTCCAGGCTTCACCCATAAAGATGTAGCCGAAATCTTCGATGCACTTGAAAATAAAGTCGCCGTTTGTGTTTCTCGAGGCGATGGTCCTAGTAGTAAAATTACCGGTCCTGTTTTGCAGAGAGAATTTTTTGGCAAATAATATATTGCAAGCAGTTTCCTGATAACGTGCATGTTACAAAATCCATCACAATTCCGTCAACAGGAAATAAAAAGACTCCTGTAAATCATTGATCTACAGGGGTCTGCGATTTAAGGTTGTGGTAGTAATGGACTATACTGGAAAAGCCAGTGCCCTCTTTAGCCGGAATAAATTGACCATCCCTAATCGGAGTTAAGTGCCTGTTGCCAAGCTATGTATGTTAATTGTTTATACCTTCTTCTATGATTGTCTCTTTGGTTACTTCTTTTGTCAATTTAATTTCCTCAGTTATCTGTTTTTGTTTCCATGTACCTTTGCTAAACCAAATTATTGTTATAATAGCAGCAATGACATTAGCTGCAGGAAAGGCTATCCACAAACCAATTTCCGCGAGAGCAGTATGTTTTGATAAGATATAAGCTAATGGAAATCGTAAAATCCATAATGAGACTATAGATAAAATCATCGAAATCATAGTATTCCCTGATCCTCTGAAAAGTCCGTTTAAAGACATTTGAATTCCTATAAACCCAAATGTTAAAGCCATTATTTTAATAAATAAAGCGCTCGATTGAATTGTTTCTGTTTCTCCTGGAATAAAAATCGCAGAAATTTGCTTTGCAAATATAAATATGATTATTCCCACGATTGTTAAAAGTATAAAACCTGCCAATGAACTATGTTTTGCTATTCTTTCTGCTCTACTTATTTTCCCTGCACCAATATTTTGTCCCACGAGTGTTGATGTTGCCATAGATAAACCCATCGTAGGAATTATAATAAAGCTTAAGATTCTGCTTCCAATACCATAAGCTGCAAGAGTAAGTGTACCAAATGTTGCAACTAAAAAAGTCATGATAGTCATCCCTAATGCTCTTGCCGATTGTTCAATAGAAGCTGGAAATCCCAGATTTAACATCTTTTTTATTAAAAGCACATCTGGTTTAAGATCATTTAAGTGTAATTGTATCTGATATTTTCCTTTTATTAGTATGATTATACCAATTATTGCTGCCAATCCTTGTGTCCCAATTGTAGCTACTGCGGCTCCTGCAACACCAAAAGCAGGAATAAAACCATAACCAAAAATAAACAATGGGTCTAAAATTAAATTCAATAATACAGTCCCAAGGACAATATACACAGGAGTCTTTACGTCACCAACACCTCTCATTAATGATTGAAAAACCATATAAGTAAACATAAAAATCATGCCTATAAAAGAAATTTTCATATATGAAACTGTACTTGAATAAATGTTCGGTTCAGCACCCATTAAACTTACAAAAAAGGGAGATAAAATATAACCGGTCGTAGCGAGAATAATTGAAACTAAAAGAACCATTAATAATGTCTGAGAGGTTATATGATCAACTGCCTTTTTATCTTCCCTTCCCTTGTATTGAGCAACAAGAATAGTACCTGCTATAGCTAATCCGCCACCCAAAGAGATAATCAGAAAGATTATCGGGAAACTGATTGAAACAGCAGCAACAGCAGCCGTTCCAAGACGACCAACCCAAAAAGTATCCGTCAACTGATAAGCAGTTTGCAGGATGTTTGCAAAAATGATTGGGATAGATAATGTTATTAAGGATTTTAAAATTGGACCTTCTGTTAAATTATTTCTATCTTTCAAATTGACCGTCATTTATAAAATACAAAGTTGTTATAATTATAAAGCTTACTCTTATTATTTAATTCGTTTTTGTAACGAAGTTAAAAAAACACCCTATATCCTAATATTAACAATGTCAAAACTTGGATGCGCATCTTCTTTAGATTATTCTTTAGACAATGGTTTTCTATCCATTGATATTTCTGATTTATAAGTGTTTGTAAGTCTTAATGAGTAGGTA
>CAZQVL010000056.1:0-9531 GCA_964596715.1 uncultured Rikenellaceae bacterium | reverse complement strand
GGGAAAATGAAAGGGGGTTTATGTCTCGAAAAAATAAAAGATTTTGTCACAATAAATAAAAAGCGTAATATTGCTGTACAGGCAGGGCAAGGAAGATCTAAGAGTCACTAAATGAATATATTAGGATTCCAACCGCACAACAGGTTAAATTTTACTATGAACAAAATGAAAACCTTCAAAAATTCCGTAACTGTAATTATCATTTCTGTATTAGTTTTTCTGATCGTTACCGGCTGTTCTGCAAAAAAATGGGATGAAACCGGGACGGAAATGATAAGGATCGTAACAAATAAAAATGGCCAGACACTGGGTTATTCAACCACGTCTGGAGTGAGTCTGCTTACCGATAAAGGTTATGCATTCAAGGACCTTAATAAGAACGGCACACTGGATGTTTATGAAGACTGGCGGCTTTCACCTGATGAACGTGCTGCAGACCTTGCCTCAAAACTATCCATTGAGGAAATAGCCGGTTTGATGCTATACAGCGGTCACCAGTCTATTCCGTCAGGTGGAGGAAGGTTTGGCTCAGCCACCTACGACGGACAACCTTACAATGAGAGTGGTGCATTGCCATCGGATTTATCGGATCAGCAAATTGACTTTCTGACCAATGACAACCTGAGGCATGTGCTGATCACCTCTGTCGAGAGCCCTGAAGTGGCTGCAGCCTGGAACAACAATGCACAGGCCCTGTGTGAAGGCATTGGATCTGGCATACCCGCCAACAACAGCTCGGATCCACGTCATGGAACAACTGTCAATGCTGAATTTAATGCCGGTGCCGGCGGAGACATCTCAATGTGGCCCGGATCGCTGGGTATGGCTGCTACTTTTGATCCGGCAGTCGTGAAAAACTTCGGAGTAATAGCATCAATTGAATACCGTGCCCTGGGTATATCCACAGCTCTTTCACCACAGGTCGATCTTGCGACAGACCCCCGGTGGGGTCGTGTAAGCGGCACCTTCGGTGAAGATCCTGCGCTCGCAGCAAATATGGCGCGTGCCTATACTGATGGTTTTCAGACTTCAGAAGGAGATGCCGAAATTGCAGGAGGCTGGGGCTATAACAGCGTAAATGCGATGGTAAAACACTGGCCGGGAGGCGGCTCGGGCGAAGGAGGCCGTGATGCTCACTACGCATTTGGCAAGTATGCCGTATATCCGGGAGACAATATGGATGATCAACTGACTCCTTTTGTTGATGGTGCATTTGATCTTGAAGGCTCAACAAATATGGCTTCTGCTGTAATGCCTTATTATACCATTTCCTATAACCAGGATGAGCTATATAATGAAAATGTCGGCAATTCGTACAGCAAGTATATGATCAAAGATCTTCTGCGCGGAACATATAATTATGATGGTGTGGTGTGTACTGACTGGGGTGTGACAAGAGACGAAACTGCAATCGATGGCTTTGGTACAACACCATGGGGCGCGGAAGAAATGACTGAAGCAGAAAGACATTATAAAATCATAATGGCGGGTGTGGACCAGTTTGGCGGAAACAATGATGCAGGTCCGGTTATCGAAGCATATAATATGGGTGTGGCAGAAATCGGGGAGGAAGAGATGCGTACCCGCATGGAACAGTCAGCTGTCAGGTTGCTTAAGAATATCTTTTGTGCCGGGCTCTTTGAGAATCCTTATCTGGATGTGGAAAAAACAAAAAGCACGGTGGGGAGCCCTGAATTTATGGAAGCGGGTTATGAAGCGCAGCTAAAATCGATCGTATTGTTAAAGAACAAAGGTAATGTGCTTCCGCTTGCAGAAAATACCACAGTTTATATTCCCAAAAGGTACAGCCCACCCAGAAGAAGAATGTTTGGCGGAGGTGCTGCCGAAGGAAACTGGGTCGATCCGGTCAATATGGAAGTTGCACGGCAATACTTCAATGTAACAGATAATCCTGATGAAGCTGATGTTGCACTTGTTGTGATTGACAGTCCCTCACCCGGAAGCGGATACAGCAGGGAAGATGCAGAATCAGGCGGAAATGGTTATATCCCCATGAGTCTTCAGTATGGTCCTTATAAAGCTGAGTTTGCCCGTGATCCCAGCATTGCCGGAGGTGATCCGCTTGAGGATTTTACTAACAGAACTTATAAAGGCAAAACCGTTACTGTCAGCAATACTTCAGATCTGACCCTTGTTCTGGATACCTATGCAAAAATGAAAGGCAAACCGGTAATTGTCTCCGTCAACATCTCCAATCCAATGGTTTTCAGCGAATTTGAAGACAGGGCAAATGCTATTGTTGCCAGTTTCAGGATTCAGGATCAGGCGATTATGGAAATACTCTCCGGCAGGACGGAACCCTCCGGCCTGCTTCCGGTCCAAATGCCCGCTAACATGAAAGTTGTTGAGGAACAGTATGAAGATGTGCCACATGATATGGAATGTCATGTTGATACAGACAGAAATGCCTATGATTTCGGATTTGGATTGAACTGGTCGGGTGTAATCAATGATGACAGAACGAAAAAATATAAGAAATAAATCTTATACCACAGGTATCACTATTTTGTAAAACTCATATTTATAGAAATCGATCGGCCAGACAATAATGTTAGTGGCTATTAATACTTAACCGGGCTGTTTCCAGACCCTCCGATTTTGCTGTTATCTTAATTACCCCGGGTATTCCGGCTTTAGCACGGACAATTACAAGTGCAAGTCCATTGAATGCATCGCGCTCTTTGGAATGAAACGATACAAAACTGGTTGGATCACCATTATCAGTAGAAACTATTTCACCCGGGCCGGATACTTCGAACACTATATGATTATCGGCCCGGGGGACAAGTGTTCCCTTGCTGTCCAACACACGGAGAGTAATAAAGGATAAATCCTTGCCGTCAGAATCAATGGTGCTCCTGTCTGCATTAAGCTCCAGTCTGACAGCATTTCCCGCAGTTCTCATTACATCCCTTGCCCATTTTTTCCCATCTTTGTACGTGATTACTTTGAGTTCTCCCGGTTCATAAATCACACTGTCCCATCGAAAACGGTAATCGTACTCTCCTTTTTTCCTGCGTCCCAGGGATTTCTTATTCAGAAACAATTCAGCTTCATCGGCCGATGAGTAGACATGTACGGGAGTAACTTCGCCTGCCCGTTCGGACCATGTCCAGTGAGGAAGGATATGAGCCATTTTAAGATCCGGGCGCCAATGTGACTGATAAAGATAAAACCTGTCCTTTCTGAATCCTGCCAGATCAATTATTCCAAAATATGAACTCCTTGACGAGTTGAATGGAGTTGGTTCTCCGAGGTAATCCCAGCCCGTCCACACAAATTCCCCGCCGACATATGGCCACTTTTCCTGGGATTCAAACTCCATGTCAGGGGAAGCACCAAAATCAGCATAATTCACATCATAAGAGCTTACCTGTCTGTTAGTGTCATCACGTCCAAGCCCGAAAGATATACGCTGTCCTTTGCCCGAATAGACAGGAAAGGTATAAACACCTCTTGTACTTAATGATGCAGCCGTTTCACTCCCGTATATAAAACTCTCCGGATGTTCCTGCCGGAATACCGGGTATTGAGGGGGCGCATCACGAACTCCGGTCCCCTGATAATTCAGACCAATTAAATCGACGGCCTTAGGAAATGAGCTTCCGGCTCTTGCACTATTCATTGCTGTAGTTGCTGGCCTGGTAGGATCCTCTTCGTGAACAATTGCACTTAATGACCCGGACATCTCTGCCCCCAGCCTCTCCCCGACGTTGCTCTCCGGTTTCATTACCAATGCTCCACATAATAACTGACGGATGGTTACGATCGCGCCTTATGAAAGCCCTCAGATCCTGTTCATGCCAGTCATTGTATAAAAGATGATAATCCAATGGTGTCTTGCGTGACTCCCATACATCAAAAGCCTCATCCAGAATGAGAATACCGATTGAGTCTGCCAGGTCTAAAAGTTCCGGAGCAGGCGGGTTATGGCTTGTACGAATGGCATTAACTCCCATCTCTACCAGTGTCTCCAGCTGACGTTCCAAAGCCCGGTGATTAACTGCAGCCCCAAGTGAACCAAGATCATGATGCATGTTAACACCTTGTATCTCCATCTGCTCATTATTTACAAACAGACCTTCTGCCGGATCAAAACGGATCATTCGTATCCCGAATACTGTTTCATATCTATCAACTATTTTCCCACCCATGCTAACATTCGTCACAACCACATACCTGTTTGGATCCTGTTCCGGCACCGGACCCCATAAATCAGGATTAGCTATGTTTACGGACTTAGCAGATGTGGATTTGCCTCCGGGAGAGATCCGCAGTTCTGAGGGATCTGTTTTAGAAACAGCCTTGCGTTTTTTTCTGCCTTTGCTATCCGGCATAAAAATTTCCGAACTAATAGTTGCATTCACTATCTCCTCAGAATCATTATCAACAGTCACAATCAGCTCAATTTCCGCATTTGTGCCGGAAGCCGATCTGGTTTTTACAAAAGTCCCCCATTGACCTACATGAACAGGGGATGTTTTTACCAGCCATACATTTCTGTAAATTCCGCCACCGGGGTACCATCGTGAAGAATTCGGAGGATTATCCAGCCGTATTACCAATTGATTCTCTCCAGTATTTATATACGGGGTGAGATCGAGTCTCCATGACGCATACCCAAAGGGCCAACCACCAACCAGGTGCCCGTTTAACCAGACTGTGGCATAAGACATTGCCCCGTCAACATCAAGAAAAACTGATTTACCCGGATCCTCAGGTGAAAACGATATTTTTCTTCTGTACCATCCAATACCGGGAGATGGCAAACGCTCCATTCCTCCCCCTCCTTCCTGTATGAATGGTCCCCCAATGGCCCAGTCATGCGGAAGATTTACCAGATCCCACTCTGAGTCGTCAAAATCAGCCTGTACATACGATACATTACCACCCGGATCCCCTTCCGGCCTGACAGCCTTCTTTGTAGCATCTGTTGTAAAGTCATTCCCTGAGGGTAAGATCCAGGCTTTGATTACATTTTTAGTTTGGGGCGGATCAGGTACCTGGTCCGGATCAGTATTCCCCCTTTGCCTGACAGCAGGACGAATATCGTAGGAGAGATCCCTTGCATCAGCCGGATCCCCCTTTGTAAATCGCCACTCATTATTGATTGAAATCCTTTGCCGTGGAGAAAGCTGAGCTGGGGCAGTAGCTGATGATAAGTTAGCTGCTATGATTACCAACAAACTGGTAAAAAATGGTTCTGAAAAACGTTTCATGTGATTCGCAAATAATTGTTGAAAATAAGCAGGGAAATTATTGTTTTATTCTTCCGGCAAAATTCCTCTGGCAGGTCCGGCTACTTAGCTGTTATTACAAGAGAAGATTCTTTCAATCCATCAGCTGTAGCCCTGACACTTATTTTCCCGGGGGTTGTTTCCGGACGAATTATTGCCAGACATATTCCCTGATAAGCTTTTTTACCTGGCTGCTGAAAACTTGACATGTCTCTCGGATTACCACTTCCAACGCCAGCAACCTCCCCGTTACCGGTTACCTCAAAATTTACGACAATATCATCTGCATCAGGAACAATGTTACCTTCAGCATCAATTATTTCTGCCATTACATAAGACAGATCATTGCGGTCTGCCCTGATCCTGGTCCTGTCGGCAACCAGCCTGATGGCTGCCGGCTCACCTGTAGTTTCAAGAGTCTGGGATGCAGTTTCCTCACCATTGTCATAACAGCAAGCAACCAGTGTACCTGGCTCATAAGGCACCTCAAAGGTGGCGGTGATCGATTTCTCCTGATCCACATCCTGTTCACCAATAACTTTTCCGTTAAGTTCAAGTTTTACCTGCTGACAGCGGGTGTAGACATGTACCTGAAATTTCTCACCCTCATGGCCTGACCAGTTCCAGCTTTTCATCTCATCCGGAAAGCCCCAGTTACTTGTTACTTCCCGTTTACCTTCCGGTATCGGACGGTGCACAAAAATCTCAACCTTGCTTTTGCCCCAGACAACATACTGATAATATGATGGCACCTTCCTGTTACCGATCAGGTCAATATCACCCTGATAATTAGTATATACGGGCCATGTCTCGCGCCTGAAGAATCCTCCTCCCGGGGGCGGCCCTGGTGTTGCTCCTCCCTGGAATCCTGCGGGCGGACCGGGAGCGGTTGCAGGCGGAGGACCCTGCTGACCTGCAGCTCCGGGTACTCTGGGGAAGTTAAATGGAGCCCGATTATTATTCGCGCCAATGTCTCTGAGTTGTGGTATGCCAACGCCTGCCTCTCCAAGGTTATCCGTGGCAGTCCAGACGAAATACCCGATTACATATGGATGCTTTTCAACCATCTGCCAGTTCTCTAATGCCAGTGGAGGATTGGTTTCAGTTCCAACCATGATCCGGTCAGGGTATTTCAAATGATCTTCCTCGTACCTCTGGTACATATAGTTGTAACCTACAACATCCAGCAGACCCATATGCTCCGGGATCTCATCCCATTTGCTGTTCAGTCCTCTCCTCGCTGCAAAGTCATTAAATGCCTCCGTGATGGCACGTGTCTGGTCAAACCGGCGAATTTCACCTGTCAGGTTTCTTGCAATCCTTAATCCTGATGTATCAAAAGTCTCACGGATCTCATTCCCTGTACTCCAGATAATAACTGACGGGTGATTACGGTCTCGCTTAACCCACGACTCCACATCTTTCTGCCACCATTCCCTGAAGTACAGATGATAGTCCTTCTCCTTTTTAGGTGTTTCCCACATGTCGAATATTTCATCAATCACAACCATACCCAGACGGTCGCATGCATCCAGCAGTGCGGGAGAAGGAGGATTGTGGCTGGTCCTTATCGCATTAAATCCTGTTTTCTTCAAAACTTCAATCTTGCGCTCCTCGGCACGGTCGATAGATGCGGCACCCAGAGGTCCGTTGTCGTGATGGTAGCAGCCACCTATGAGCTCAAGTGTTTCACCATTTATCGATAAACCATCCTGTGCATCCATTTTTACACTGCGAACTCCAAAGTGAGTTTCGTCATTATCAACCACTGTTTCATTTATCAGTACAGATACCCTTGCATTATAGAGGTTAGGCTCCTCGATAGACCATAGAGCTGGTTTATTAACGGGAATATTCTGCGTCAACTCTATCGTCTGACCCGCTGTCAGTGAAGAATTGCTGCTGGACGAACCTGCCACTTTACCTGACGGATCAAATAACTGTATCTGCAGGACGATATTCTCATCATTAGTGCCGGCATTTACCAGGGTAGTCACAACTTTAACTTCAGCAGAGCTTTCAGATACTGCCGGTGTTGTAATATATATCCCCCCCGATACATCGATATGAACAGGATCCACCATGGTGAGCCACACATGCCGGTTTATACCTGAACCGGAATACCAGCGTGAATTCAATCCCTCGTTTTTAACACGAACAGCAACAATATTAGTCTGTCCGGCAGGATTCAGAAATGAAGTAATATCGTAGTAAAACGGAGTATAACCATAAGGATGAAATCCAAGATGTTTCCCGTTAAGCCACACATCGGCATTCATATATACTCCGTCAAACTGCAGACAGGCGATTTTATCCTTGTCCTCCTCATTGATGGTAAAACTTTTTCTATACCAGCCGATACCTCCTACCAGGTAGCCGGAACTCATTCTATCAATGGCAGATTTATCAAACGGCCCTATGATATCCTCACCGTTCTGACCGGGAAGATCTTCTATACTCCAGTCATGTGGTACATCGAGAATTCTCCAGCTTGAATCGTTGAAATCAGGATCCTCAGCACCGGAGAGACTATCTTTAATAAAACGCCAACCATCATCAAATGATACTGTTCTTGAAATAACTTCAGTTTTTGGCTGTTTGCTGCAGGAAGTGAATCCGAAAAACATTGATGTCATCAAACCCATGGATGCACTCAATACAAGCGCTGACAGGAGTAATTTTTGCTTTTTCATTTTGGCTAATGTTAGGTTATATTACAAAAAACTCGTTCTTGTTCTTGCTATAGTGAACATTCATGAAAAGATTTTTATTCTGGGAAGGAATAACAACTTTTACCTGATAATCAAGCAATTTTATGTAACAATATACTAATATTTATTGTCACTCCCAAAACAAAACCTTATCTTTCATATGCAAGGAGCTATCATGTACCTAATATATTCGGCCTGCAGGGTATCTATATTTCGAATTACGAAAGCAGAGAAGAGAAAGGAATAATAATTTCAATTTGCACATACTGGTTATTTTATTCCTTTTGGCGAAAAGTATTTGTTTGCCGGCTTTGTTTTAATGAGTATGAAAACATTGGAGAAATATATATCAGCAACATTATAAATTGGATATTCAGGAACTTTAAAAATACGATCTTATGAAGAAGCATCTACTCATCATAGTGGTAATGTCTGTTTTAATATCGTTTCTGGCTAACTGCAAATCCGATAAACAGGTATTGCCCAAAACCATTACACGTGATGGAGTTACATACACTTTAGCTGATAAACCGTTATATATCGATCCCGTTTATAACGGTTCAACAGATCCGATGGTCTGCTATAACTACAACACAAACAGGTGGTATATGTATTATACCAGTCGTCGTTCAAATGTTCAGGGTCTTAATGGCATAGAATCCGTACATGGTTCACCCATTGGTATTGCCGCCTCTTCTGACGGAGGGGCCACCTGGAAATATATCGGCGATTGTAACATCGATTACCATCCTGATGAGGACCCTACATACTGGGCCCCGGAAATAATTGAATACAAAGGCACCTATCATATGTACCTGACCTATGTCCCAGGTATTTTTGATAACTGGGAGCATCCTCGCGACATTGTCCACCTGACTGGTAGCGACGGCATCAATTGGAAAACTCAGTCGGTTTTGAAACTCGCCGTTCAAAAAGTCATCGACGCCTGCATCATCCAGTTGCCCGACAGAACCTGGCGCCTGTGGTACAACAATGAGGTTGACAACAAAGCAATTTATTACGCAGATAGTCCGGATCTGTATAACTGGACCGATATGGGAAAAGTTGATATCAACACAGTGGGTGAAGGCCCTAATGTTATCTTCTGGCATGGCAAATATTATATGATTGTCGATGAATGGAAAGGCCTCTCGGTATTCAGTTCTGATGATGCTTTGAACTGGATCAAACAGGAAGAATATCTGGTTGCGGGCATTCCCCTTAAGGAGGAAGAGAGTGCCGGATCAACACAAGGGCAGAGGAGAGTCAGAGTGGTTGAAGGTAGCAGAGGAAACCATGCCGATATCGAGATTTTCAATGATCATGCTTATATGTTCTATTTCAGCAGAATTCCTGCCGCGATGAATATGCGTGGCTCGGCTGTTTATGTTCAGGAGTTGATTTACAATGAGGATGGAACCATTTCGTGCGATCCTACCGCTCCCTGTTATATCAATATTGGAAAAAATAAATAGTAGACACAATCAAAATACCGATGCGAAACCATTTACTATACCTATTACTGCAGCGTGTCTTTGATTTACTCATAATCAAATAAATCG
>CAZQVL010000055.1:0-14866 GCA_964596715.1 uncultured Rikenellaceae bacterium | reverse complement strand
TTTATACCTGTTTGAAATTTATATACTGCCACTCTGTTGTTTCTGAGAGTAGGGATAACAATAAGCTGTTGGCTTTCAATAAACTCAAAATCTGCACAGAAAATCCCTTCTTTGGTGGTATTTAATATTTCAGAAAACTGGCCGTCGCTATGAACCTGATATATTATCCCCTGGTAATGCGATACAAGGTAATCATTACCATACTTTTTAATTCCATCAATTACTCCCGATCCTGTCCCAAGTTTTGCTATTTTAATTATTTTCTTATCAGCAATTGTTATTGATTTTACAGTATTGTCGCTGCATATCCCAACAATTATTTTGTCTCCATCACATATTATCCCGTTTGGGTTTTTAGTAAGGGCACTCCCTACCCATTCTTCAACCTTCGCATCTTTGATTCTGTAAATGATATTTGTATCACTTACAGTAACATAAATATTCTCGTCTGAATCAACTGCAACATCATTAAGGAACTTCGTACTGTTAATTCTGAATCTTGTTTCTACTTTATTCTGTTTGAGGTCATATTTAACTATGCCAAATCTTTCAACAATATATAATTTATCATTCAACAGGCATAATCCTGTAGGTGCAGTCAGATTTGAGACAAATTTTCTTTCAAGTAACTCTCCTTTCAGATTGAACTTTGAAACGTAATCCTCATTGTATATCATCCCATTTGCAGGTGACCTGCCAAAATTGGAAACATAGCAGCACTTTCTGATGTCATCATATACTATTGATTCCGGATTATTTGTTATTGAATCATTTTCCCATAACAAAGAAACCTGCGCTCCTGATTGAAATGTGATCATCAGATTGATGTAAAAAGTCAGTATTAGCAATCTTTTCATTTTTTGGATTCTTGGAATTTAAAAGTATAAGAATTTTTCTTCAGGAAATGTTAAGTTTTGCCAGAACAGGATTCAATAATAAATCTCCTCAAAATCAGTTGAATCGATCCATCCTGCTACTTTGCGTGCGATTTCACCCTTTCTATATCTGTTATAAAAATCCCTGGTAGCTTCTGAAGCATAAGGATAATTATCAAATATGTTTCCATTGCCAATGATTCTTGGATCTGATTGTTCTCGTAATTCTCTCATGAGTACTCTGCGGAGCTCCTGTTTCATATTACTGTAACCCGGATCACCGGAAAGATTTTTCAAACATTCCGGATCTGTACTGATCTCATAGAGTTCTTCCTCGCCCCTCAGGCCAAAGCTGAGGCTCCAGTACAATTCTGAAATTCTTTCTCTTCTCAAATTAAGGATCAGTGTTTTAGTCGGGCTTGCATCACAGTTCATATAACCTGTTAAAGGGTCGCCTGCCGGCCATCGTTGAGGTTTGAAGTTAATCAGGTAAAGAAAACCGTCCTTAATGATACCTCTTACGGGATAACCTGCATCATCGGGACGACCCACATCGTGACGTTCTTTTCCGATCACTACCTGGTTGCGTGATTTATCGATATACCATTTTTTTCTTGAATAGAAGATATTTGTAAAGCTCCTGCCCTCGAACGGCTGCATACCACTTTCAGAATGGCTGACGTCAGCTACCTCAAGGAGTGTGGGTGCAAAATCAATAAAACTGATATAATCGTGGACAACACGTCCGGGATTTTTAATTCCTTTACCCCACATTATAGCCAGAGGCATATGATTTGAGTACTCATACGCCTGTCCTTTTACACGGGGGAATGGCATACCGTTATCAGATGTTACAATAACTATTGTATTGTCCAGTTCGTTTCGTTGTTCAAGCATATCAAGCATCTTCACCAGATGACTGTCAAAGTGTTCTGTTTCAAAGGCATAATCCAGAATATCATTACGTACTATTTCGTCGTCGGGCCAGAATTCGTAAACATTTTCAATGTCGGAAAGACTTTTTCCTCCTATCTCAACACCTGATCCATACTGATATCTTCTGTGGGGCTCGTATGAGCCATACCAGAAACAGAAAGGTTTGCCGGCTTCCCTTGCATTAAGAAAATCCTCAAAATTAGCGGCATAGTTAGAATTGGATATTCCGGTTGCGGGGGGAGTAGCTTTCCTGGCATTAAATGGCTTCCCGGTCATTTGTCTTGCATTCCCTGAGCTGTCGAGGGCCACTCCTGGCGCCCAGCCCTTTGAGGTAAAACCTACATCATATCCATTCCTTCCTAATGACTCCATGAAGGTGGTAAACCTGGGAGGAAAGTAAGGAACATGGTTAGCAGCTTCTTCAAGCTGCCAGCTGTTTCGGCCTGTAAGTAAGCATGCTCTGGATGGAGAAGATTTGGCATTTGGAGTATAGGCGTTTTGAAAGAGGATTCCATCTCTTGCAACGCGGTCAAAACCAGGTGTTTCTATCCATGGGCAGCCATAAGCACTCATATGAGGAAAAGAGATGTCGTCACCAATTGCTATCAGAATATTTGGCCGCCCGATTTCATTATCTGTTGCACATCCTGAGAATAAATGAACAGTGACAACCGATACTAAACCTATCGTTTGCTTTGGTCTTATTTTCATTTTTTGAAAATTACTCTATTCAGCCAATAAAGTTACTCTTTTAATTTTACTGGTAACGACTGATAGTATTAAGATTTAGGTTCTCTATATCAGAGAGGTTTTAACTCCGTTTTCTTTTTCTGAATAACGAGGAGATTTTTGGAACCCACATTAGTACTTCCTTCATGTAGGTCCTGTATTCATCACCAAGGAACTCCAGGAGTATCTTTTCTTCATAACGGGAAATATAATGAAGAAAGACAATAGCAATTATCCATATTACTGCTGAAGCTATTGAAACAGATAATAAGAGAAGTCCGAAATAAAGAAGAATTTCGCTAAGATAAATGGGATGACGGACAATGCCAAACACACTTTTCCGGATTACTTCAGGCTTTTCCCTCACTTCATCGAATACTAGTTTGAGCCCGGTCTTGGACAGATAACCGGCTGCTATTAATACTAAAATACCTGCAGTGGTTCTTATTATATTCGGTATAATTTCGTTTAGAAAAACAGAGTATTTAAAAATAAAAGAATCTGTTATCCAGATTATAAGAAAAATCACTGCAATAATAAGCTGACCTGCATCGCCCTTTTTATGTTCACCTGCGAGGTCTTTCCTGTTGTTATGATTTCTTTTTTTCATTTTAATTGATCCTCCTGTTTTCAATGACGAATCAGGGGTATTTTTATTTTAAAAGATTTGAAAGAACACTGTGGATCAGCAAATATGCTTCTTCTGTTATTCCTTTAACAGAATTTTCACTCGGGCCGGCAATATTTAATACTTTAATTGATGATGATTTTATCCATTTTAATATCCAGGATGCATTTTCCTTTTCAGAATTACAGATAATGAATGGTTTATTATACTTAATTGCACATTTCAGAGTCCATTTTGTTCCCGGGTCATTTGTCAGGTTCTTTTCAGGAACAATTATTAAAGTTGCATCTGAATCTCTCACATTCCATTCAGTCCTTTGAGAACGGGGAATATCAGGGGCATCCTGGCTTCTGTCATCCGGAGTTTCCTGTAAGGGGAACTGATCGGGGATAATGCCATCTTCCGAAGATTTACCCGGAGGGCACCAACCGCCGGTAGCAAAGCCGAGATCCTGTGCTGCCATTAAAGCAGACCGGTCTACTCCAGTCTGACCTCCCGATATTATTTTAATAATTCCTGACATATTTTAATTAATTGACCTCTAGTGTGCGGAGCACAATAGCATTCAGTTATTTATCAATCTTTTCTATTTCAACCCAGAAGGGAAGTATTCTTCTTGAACCAACTGCATAAAACGGGACAAAATCACATTTCATCCCTGGCAGGTAAACATTTTTCATCTCAATAATATCTGTGTTATCTGCTTCATTTTTCATCTGGTTTATGAAGGATTTTGTTTCGATGAACATTCGTCCATTAGCTGGTACGGGATTCAAGAACTTAAACCTGATGTTATACCAACCTTCTTTTATGCAAACATTCCATTTTCCGAATATTTCCTCCTGAGCCCATATGCCCCATTGTCCGTCGGCATCATTCCTGTTCAGGAATACGGGATTCTCGTATCTGCTGCCCACTTCAATACAGGGAGGGTTGAGCATGTTTTCAGAACTTACCAGTTCTCTGAACATCCGGTTAAGTTCAGACTTCATTTCTTCCGCAATTGCAGGGTTTTCCCTGACAATATTTATTTGTTCGTAAGGATCTTTTTCAATATCAAATAATTCAAAATCTTCAACCGGAGCATTATAGTCTGTATGTCCGACCAGCTTATAACTGCCTTTTTGCAATGCAATATTGTTGTATAATTCAGGAGTGTGTCGTGTCCAGTAGAAGAACAATGATCTGTCTCCACTACCAATCTCTTTACCAGTCATTAGTGGCAGCAGATTGATACCATCAATTTTTCTGTCTCGTGGTACCTCTACGTTACATATTTCTGCAAGTGTTGGTAAAACATCAATATGAGCTGCCGTTGTTTCAATGTCTCTGTTCCCTTTAAAAAGAGCCGGATATCTCAGAAAGAACGGTACCCGCACCCCACCTCTGTAAACACTTCCTTTCAATCCGCGCATACCGGCAATGTACCTTGTTTGCTGTGGCCCATTGTCCGTCATAAAAATCACCAGGGTGTTATCATTGATGTCCAGATCATCCAGTTTTTTCAGAAGCTTTCCGATATTATCATCAATATTCGATACCATGGCATATACTTTACGTGCATCTTCCTTATCCCTTTCACTCATTTTTGTAAAAGGCCGTTTGTCATCTTCAAATCCTGCTGCAGGATCAATATCTTTATATTTCTGATAGTAAGTATCAGGTACCTGTAAAGGTGTATGGGGAGCATTAAATGCAAGGTAGCAGAAGAATGGCCCGTTTTTGTTTTTTTCAATAAAGTCGATCGCACTGGATGTAAAAATATCGGAGCAATAACCGTAATAAGCTTCCTGCTCACCGTTATGCCAGAGAACAGGATTAAAATAGCTGCTGTCTCCCCTGAACCAGGTTGTTATATCACCTACCTGTCCCATACCACCTGAAAGATGGATTACCGATTCATCAAAACCCTGATCGCCGGGTCTGCATGGATAATTATCGCCTAAATGCCATTTTCCGAAGGCACCTGTTTTATAGTCTGTCTGTTTCAGCATTTCAGCAATGGTAACCTCACCGGGGGCCATTATCGCACCACCGTTATACGTATCCCTTATACCTGTGCGAAGGGAGTAACGTCCTGTCAGTAAGCTTGAACGTGTTGGTGCAGACACCGGGCACACATAGAAATTATTAAACCTCATACTTTCCTTTGCAAATTTGTCGAGTACCGGGGTTTTAATATGCGGATTACCGGTTATGCCCAGGTCGCCGTAACCCTGATCGTCGGTAATTATCAATATAACATTCGGATGTTGTTTTGTCTGGGCTGAAATTATGCAGGAACCTGTCAAGGCGAAAGCAACAAGTCCGGTTTTAAAAGGCTGGTAGTTATAGTATGATGTCATGACTTCCCTTATGTTTATCATTATTTTTATTTTAAAGGCTATTGCTGAATGCCCCACAAATAATTTGGATGTTCACCCATTTCAAGGATCAGTGTACCACCATCAATAATATCATCATGAGTGATCACGGGTTTGTTTAATTGTTCTCTATTTAAACTGGCGGATTGTATGTATTTATTGGTCTGGCTGTTATTATTGGCAATGACGGTAAAGGTATTCCCGTTCTGAAGGTGGATTTTCACTTTGCTAAAGAGAGGACTTCCTATCTGATATTCCGGAATACCTGGTGTTATCGGATAAAATCCCATTGCTGAGAAAATATAAAACGCTGATAGTCCTCCTCCGTCCTCATCGCCGGGAACTCCCATCAGGTCATTCCTGAACCATGTATTTACAAGCATACGGATACGTTTCTGGGTCTTCCATGGCTTACCGGCAAGGTTATAAAGGTAGGCTATGTGCATGGAAGGTTCATTACCCATAACAAACTGTCCAACATTGCCGGTTGCATCCGGCATAGTGGAATAGTACACCCATTTTGATCTGCCTATGCTCTCGCTAAAAAGCTGATCGAGTTTAGCGTCAAATTTCCCGGGACCTCCCAGCATTTTTATCAAATCATCGAAAGCATGATAGGGTTGCCATAAATATGTCCATCCGTTATTTTCGTCGTAATAATCGCGTGCACCCATTCCTCCGTCGATGCGGTAGTCAAATGGCATAATCCAGTTACCGTCTTTATCTTTGGGGTGATAGAAGCCTGTTTTTATGTTGAACAGATTTCTGTAGTTAAGGCTTCTTTTAATAAAGAAACTGTAATCTTCTTCCTTTTCAAGGATTTTAGCAATCTGCGCCATACACCAGTCATCATAACACGAAGCAAGAGTTACAGCCACAGACTGTCTTTTTTCAAATGGATGCACTTCAGGGCAAGTTTCAACCTCGCCTTTTTTAAGCCCCGGGAAATAGCCATTTATGTCATAAAATTCATCAAGCCATGTTGCGTTGCCTTTTACCCATGGGAGTTTTGTTTCATAGAGTATCGTTTTTTTAAGGTGGTTGTATGCTTCTTCAAGATCAAAATCCCTGATTCCTTTGTTCCATGCATCGAGTATCACTGCTACTGAGTGATTCCCGTTCATTGCGTGATTATCGCCTGTAATGGTCGGGAAAGTGGGCATCCATCCCGATTGTCTGGCCATGCGGATGTATGATGATATCTTTTCATCCTGTTGAGCAGGATTCAGGATAACCTGAAGCGGATGAAGTGCCAGATATGTATCCCATACCCAGTCGTCGGTATAAAAGCTGGTATCATTTGAGGATTCAACTTTATTACTCCAGGTACTATAGTACTGCCCATCTTCGGTAATGTCAACCATTCTCTCATGACAACGATACAATGAGGTATAAAATACTGTCCGCTGGTTTTCAGTGCCTCCTTTCACCTCGATTTTTGAAAGAACTGAGTTCCACTTGTTCCTTGCATGGTCTGATAAAGAATTGATATCCCAGGTTTTGATATCGTTCTGTAAATTCTTCCTGGCCTGTTCGGCACTGATGTACGACAGGCCATACCGGATGTTCAAATCACTTACACTCTCCGTACTGAAGGATAAGCTGATGGCGACCCTGTTACCCTCAACAGAGGATCCGATGACCATTGAATCGTTCTTCCATATCTGTATTATTTCCGGTGATTCATCTGTTTCGAGATACACGAAGGTATTCAATCCCCTTTCCGAATCATATCCTGTGATGGAATTATTTTCGTACGTGAATCCACCACGGTTTGTGGCTCTTAAGATCACTCCCCTCGCTTTGTCATCAGGAAAATGGAAACTGAAAATGCCTGATTTTACTGATGGAACAAATTTAACGTCCACATTATGCTCATCAAGAGTTACATTATAACTGTAAGGAGTAATAATTTCATTATCATATGAATATACCAGATTTGCCTTTGTATCTCCTGCTTTACCGGTGAATGGCAACAGGGAAAATACCCTGCCTGAGCGATGGGATAAAATGTTGAGAGAAAATCCCCGCATTTTATAAGCGGTATAATCCCCCCGGTCAGGATAGAACCTTAACATGCTGTTGGGAAGATGAACAGTAGGGTATGTCGGAACAAGAAGATGACTGATATTTCCTATGTATGCATTTACATAATCAACAGGTTCAACTCTTTTCTGAGAACATGATGAGAATGCCAGCCCAACAAGAAAAATAAGAAGTACTGATGCTCGTTTCATAATTAAAATGCTGTTTAAATTATTCTAGCCTTTTGTATTTTTTCATTATTTCAATAGTTCTTTCTATGGGGAGAGGTTCAATTTTCAGATTGTCTTTACCTGTCATTGTTTCGGCAGCGAACAGTGAATTAATAATCGCCTCTTCTGTTGTTTCAATAACTGCCTCAAACAGGAGGTCCATTTCCTCGTTTCGCAGCAATTTAACCTCGTCATACATTGATTCAGAAGAGTAGGTAATACGGATATTTTCATTTGTCGATACAGCTATTACATAATCACCGCTTCCGTTTGAGGCCATACCTCCGGTTCGTGCAATTCCTGCCATGGCTCTTGCTGCCAGTCTTTTAAGGTTTCTGGAATCAAGAGGAGCATCTGTCATTATTACGACCATGCAGGAACCATCTTCCTTATATTCATTTTCTATCCTTCTGAATTTGTATTTACCAAGTTCTATCCCGACAGGTACTCCGGCGATCTGCAGGATGCCCCCGAAATTGGTCTGGACCAGAACGCCAACAACATAACCACCTCTTGTTTCAGGAAGCTTTCTTGAAGCAGTACCGATTCCTCCTTTATATCCAAAACATACAGTTCCTGTGCCAGCTCCGACGTTACCCTCCTGAACAGGTCCGATATCCGCCCTGGTTATTGCCTGAATAACATGTTCTTTTGTGATAATCCTTTTTTGAATGTCATTCAATCCACCGTCGTTTGTCTCTCCCACAACCGGATTTACACTTCTCACACTTTTATTTTCAGGAAAACTGAGTGTAAAATCGATCAGTGCATCTGCTGCCACCGGTACACTCAGGGTATTTGTAAGAATGACGGGAGTCTCGATGTTTCCCAGTTCTTCAATCTGGGAATAACCGGTAAGTTTACCAAAACCATTCCCTATAAAAATTGCAGCCGGCACTTTATTCTGGAAGATATTACCTGAATGTGGCAAAATTGCCGTAACACCTGTGTTTATTGAATTGCCATCAGTTATGGTAGCATGACCAACTTTTACACCAGGCACATCAGTAATTGCGTTATTTTTTCCGGGCTTCAGAATACCAATCTTAATACCGTAATCCGCTGCCCTTTTTTTCTGTGCATGTATATTTAAACAACTTGCCATGGTAAGTAAAAGAATTATGTATTTCATCGTTATTTCATTTATTTGAGGCTCTGATGAACCAGGTTGAAATTTAAGTTTTATCAGGTACGTTTATATTCTGAAGTTTTTTATTCCATAAGAATCAAAACTGCAATTTAACCATTCATCATCAATCTCAGCTCCGATTTTTTCATACATTTCAATTGCCGGTTTGTTCCAGTTCAACACCTGCCACCTCACTCTTTTACAGCCCTCTTTTTGTGCGACTTCAAAGACTTTTTTTAACAATTCAGTGCCAATTTTTTGTGCCCTGTATGACTCCCTGACATAAATATCATCTAAATAAAGGGATTTCCCGACCCATGTATAGTATGCAAAGAAATAAAGCGCCATACCTGCGACTTCAGCAGTTTCTGTTGCAGCAACAAAACATTGAAACAGTTCTTTTTCCTTTTTCATCTGTTCAACACTATTTGTCACTTTCTCAGGGGCTTTTTCAAACGCAGCTAATTCTTTTATTAATGAGAGTATTGAAGGGAAATCTTTTTCTGTTGCTTTTCTGATAGTGATACTCATATATTTATCATTTTGAATGGATGAAATTATAAATATTGTTTTATTGATTTTCAAGCACCATGAGATCATTATTAAAGATAACCGACAGTTATTTTTTTCATTTTGTAGCAGTTATTATTTAACTTAAAAATAAAGCTTTAATTTTGAATGAGATATTAATAAATAATAAAAACATACAATATGAATAGATCGATTATTTTCTCGTTATTACTCGTACTTATATTTACTTCCTGTACGCTGAAAAGAGCGCCTTTAACACCTGAAACTGCCCTTAATAGATATCTTAATAACAATGATAATACTTTTTCATGGGAGGTAAAAGATACATTTGAGATCAATGGGTTGAAGGTAGCTATTCTGAAGATGGTTTCTCAGAAATGGCGGGAATATGAATGGGTACATCAGGTAACGATCATTTCTCCTGAAGGGGATAAAAACAATCTTGGATTACTTTTCATCAATGGCGGAAGTAATAAGAATGGTGAACCAAACTGGAGGGGAAGGGACGATGATGCCCTTCAGATGATGAGCGCAATTGCTGCAAAGAACAATGCAACTGTCACGATTTTATCACAGGTACCTAATCAACCTTTGTATGACACATTGAAAGAAGATGCCCTGATCTCATTTACACTTCATAATTTCAGATCAGACAGGGATTTTACATGGCCGTTACTTTTTCCCATGGTTAAAAGTGCTGTAAGAGCAATGGATGCTGTTGAGGAGTATTCAGCAAAGGAACGTAAAAAGAAAATCACCCGGTTTGTGGTTTCCGGTGCCTCTAAACGGGGATGGACAACCTGGCTAACGGGTTCCCAGGATCGGAGAGTAGTGGCTATTGCTCCAATGGTAATCGATGTGCTCAATATGCCTGTGAATATCGACTACCAGAAGGAAGTATGGGGCGATTACAGCATTCAGATTGAAGATTATGTAAACCTTGGTATTGCGCAGGATATAAACACCCCGGATGGCAGGGAATTAACCACAATGATTGATCCATATTCTTACCGTTCAGCACTGACTATGCCGAAATTGATTTTTATCGGAACAAATGATGAATACTGGCCTGTTGATGCAGTCAAACATTATATTAATGAATTACCAGGGGAAAATTACATTCATTATGTACCTAATGCCGGACATGATCTTGGAGACAAAAAACAGGCCATACAGGCTTTGAGCGCTTTTTTCAAAACGGTCCTGGATAAAGCACAACACCCACACTGCAACTGGAGCACTTACTATGACAGTACAAAAGTTAATTTATCAGTAACAGGATCACCAGAATTAAAGGAGGTGATATTATGGGAATGCAATTCTCCTGACCGTGATTTCAGGAATGATATATTTGCCGGTCAGAAGATCGAATTTAATGATATTTCGGATATTGAAGTACAGGTTAACTATCCTGAAAAAGGATTCAGAGCATTTTATATCGACCTGGTCTATCCCGATGCTGTTGACGGAGTCTATTCGAAAAGCACACGTATGTTTGTCTGCAGTGAAAAAGAATTATTACTGAATTAATAATAAAGTCTGATTCAACCAGCATCCTAAGCATAATGGTCTGATATTCATGCGAATAGCGGAGTGTTCTATTATTAGAATTAAAAGACATAGTATAGATGGACATGCCTTAACAAAACCATCATAACTTCTTTTAGACGATTTTAACAATTATTTAAGAAAATGGGATAAAATTTTTTGCCAGTATGGCATACTATTTGAAATTATCTTATATGCGAACAAATAAATAAAATCAGACAATTTGTTGGCTAGCCTTTTACAGGTTAAAAGACATACAAGTATTGAAAGAGATTATTTATGAATTCAATTATGGGAAATATAAAACATTCTATCAGTGATATTACAAGGTTTTTCCTGTTAGTATTAGCTATAATCCTTGTAACCAGTATCAGTATAAGTGCTCAATATTTCGGTAAGAATAAGCCAGGATATAAAACGTTTAAATATAACGTATTACAAACACCACATTTTGAAATATACCATTACCTCAAAAATGATTCACTCTTAAATGAAGTTGCCCGGTGGTCGGAGAAATGGTATCAGATGCATCAGAAGATATTCAGAGATACCTTTAACATAAAAAATCCTGTCATATTTTACACTAATCATGCTGATTTTCAACAAACAAACACAATAAGCAGTCTGATTGGCACAGGGACAGGCGGGGTAACAGAAAGTTTAAAGAACCGGGTAATAATGCCGGTTGCGCCATCACTTGCACAAACTGATCATACTCTGGGTCATGAGCTTGTCCATGCATTCCAGTATCATATGTTTGTGAGTCCTGACTCTTCTACAAAATATTCAATAAGGGATGTTCCGTTGTGGATGATCGAAGGCATGGCGGAATATTTATCTATAGGCAGCATTGATCCCAATACTGCCATGTGGATGAGGGATGCCCTGATTAACGATGATTTTCCAACATTAAAAAAACTATCAACCGATTCAAAATATTTCCCTTATCGTTACGGGCATGCATTCTGGGCCATGGCAGGAAAAACCTGGGGCGATACCATAATAATGCCACTTTTTGAAAAAACTGCCCAGTATGGATTTAACAGGGCCGTAGATTCAGTATTTGGATTTAATGAAAAGACGCTTTCAGGCATGTGGGAAAATGCAATGGATATACATTTCAGCCAGTATTTGAAAAACACTGCTGACAGTTTAGCCGGCAAACAGATAATCTCAGATGAAAACGGAGGGGAAATGAATATATCTCCTTCAATTAGTCCTGATGGAAAATATGTCGCCTTTTTTTCAGAAAAAAATGTCTTTACTCTTGATCTGTTCCTTGCTGAAACAAGTAGCGGTAAGATTATTAAAAAGCTCTCGAGTGTTGTTAAAAATAATGAGATAGATGATTTTAGTTTTATTGAATCATCAGGTACCTGGTCACCGGATGGGAAGAAGTTTGCATTTGTGATCTTCAGCAAAGGATTAAACAAGCTTGCCATACTTGACGTTAAGAAAGCCAGAATAACCAGGGAGATTGAAATCACTGGAGTTACTTCGTTCTGTAATCCCGCATGGTCTCCTGACGGTAAGAAAATTGTTATTTCGGGGATGGTTGATGGAATCTCTGATCTTTACCTGTATAATATGGGATCAGGAGCAGTTGAAAGATTAACAGATGATTTTACTTCAAATATACATCCATCATGGTCATCGGATGGTAACTACATCGTTTTTTCGCAGGAGAAGATCAATTATAACCCTGATCAGAAAAAATTCAGCTTTGATATAGCTATTCTTGATCTGAGGACAAAGAGTGTCAGAAAGATAAATATCTTCAACGGAGCTTATAATATGAATCCATGGTTTTCCACGGATGATAAATATATTTATTTCCTTTCCGATGCTGATGGTTTCAGGAATCTGTATAAATATGACCTTAATTCTCAAAGTGTTTACAGGTTAACAGAGTATATGACAGGAGTCAGCGGAATTACCCCCTATTCTCCTGCCATAAGTGTTGCAAGGACTGGAAATCTGATAGCATATACTTATTATTTCAATAATGAATATCATATTTGGGCTGCCAATGATGAAGAGTTTAAGCACACACCGGTGGTCAACAAAAACTATGTTAATCTCGATGCGGGAACGTTACCACCATTGAAACATATTGCTTACAATACAGTTGACACAAATCTTTACAACAGGCAGGAGGTTTCAGATTTGCCTGCAGATTCATTAAAAGAGGTACCATATCAGTCAAAGTTTAAACTTGACTATATCTCAAATAATGCAAGCATAGGTGTTTCAACTGGTATGTACAGGAATAATATGGCCGGAAGTATAAACATGATTTTCAGTGATATGGTTGGCAATAATCAATTGTACTCATCTCTTTCACTTAATGGTGAAATATATGATTTTGGAGGACAGGTCGCATATATTAACCAGAAAAGTAAAATCAAATGGGGTACTGCAATATCACATATTCCATATCGCACAGGTAATATGTTAATGATCAGAGATTCAATTAATTACGGTGACAATATAATACCTGTTTACAATCTCATCCTTGACTACATAAGAATGTTTGAGGATAATATTTCAGGTTTTGCATATTACCCGATATCCCAGACCAGGAGGCTTGAAACAAGTTTTTCCCTCTCCTGGTATTATTATCGTATAGACAGGTATAATAATTACTATTTACTGAACGGATTAAATATTGGCGGGACACGCGAAAAACTAGATGCTCCAAAGGGGAATAACTACCAGCAGGTTTCACTTGCTTATGTTGAAGACAATTCGTTTTTTGGTATGACATCTCCTATGCAGGGACACCGTTCAAGATACCAGATCGAGAAATATTTTGGTCAGGTAGACTTCTTTACAGCCTTATTTGATTACAGAAAATATTTCTATATTAAACCGTTAAGTGTGGCATTCAGGTTATATCATTACGGCAGATATGGAAGCGGAGCTGAAAATGATGCCATCTCACCGCTTTACCTTGGTTATCCCTGGTTTATAAGAGGGTATGAAAATATCTCTTTTGACGATAATGCTTCACTGGGAACGAATACATTCAATGTTTCACAGCTGAGCGGGTCAAGAACACTGGTAGCCAATGCAGAGCTGAGACTTCCGGTATCAGGTCCTGAACAGCTGGCATTAATAAAATCCAAGTGGATATTAACGGATTTTAACCTTTTCTTCGACAGCGGACTGGCATGGTACGCTGGTAACAAAATCAGATTCGACTGGCAACCTTCTTCACTTACTGAAGAGACAAGATTCCCTGTTTACAGCACCGGGGCCTCAGTCAGGATTAATCTCCTTGGTTACCTGGTTATTGAACCATACTATGCTTTCCCGCTCCAGAACGGGGGATTTCAGAACGGGGTATTCGGAATTAACTTTATTCCCGGCTGGTAATCATCCCGTAGTCTATTCTTTTTGACAGATAATAATAAATTCCCGTGAATCCGGTTTTAATTCATTGCCATAGAAGTCACCTGATATTTTATATTTTTTGAAATAGGATCTTTCAATTAAGTGTTCCAATTCATATCTGAAGAAAAATCTTAGCGTGGTTTTCCATTCTTTGTGAAAATATGTATCATTATCATTCCATTCAAACCGAAAAGTGATATTAATAACCTGATTAATCATATCGGGTTTGGTTGAGACAATTCTTTTCACCCTTTTACCAGGTTCATATTCCCCATCGAAGTCGGTCAGATTATCAATGCCTTTAATAAGCTGGTTTAAATCAGGAACAAAGGTATCAAAAATAAATTCACCTCCGTGGTTCAGGTGATTGTATACATTACCTAATGCGGTAATATGATCTTCTTTTTCAATCAGATGCATAAACACCCTGAAAGGGGCAATTATCAAGTCAAATTTATTTTCTGATTTAAAGTCAA
>CAZQVL010000054.1:2447-15259 GCA_964596715.1 uncultured Rikenellaceae bacterium | reverse complement strand
AGTTGTTAAAAAAGCCTCTTAAATTGAGGCTTTATATATGTTTTATATATGTTTTCTATATAATTGTTTTGCACGGGTTACTTTCCGATACAGAAAATAACTTTAACTGAATATCAATAAGTTATTCAAGTTGAGGAGGAACAACCGCCATAGAATCTATTCTAAATGGAAGGAAAACAATTTGTTCTGACATCAATTCTTTAGCTAGTTATATAACAAAGGCAAAAGCAACACCCTTAAATAAAGATACATTAGATCAAATTACTAATTGGCACCTCCATGCGATAGAAAAATTAAAAGAGTACAGAAAATTGGAAGTACCAGAAAATTTTAGATTGTATAATAATCTACATAGTAGAAAAACCGTTTGGATTTTACAAAAACTAAAAGAAGAAATAAATTCTGAAGCTAACCAGTATATAAAAAATGTTAGCAATCTGATTTTGTTAAATGTCGGTAAAAACTGCTACGATTGCCAAGATAAATCTTTGAATCCATCAAGATTAATAAAATCATTTGAAAAGATATCCCAACTGGTTATTAAATCATTATCTGAATACTCAATGCCCTATAAAGCCGTAAATAATTATCGTAATTTTCTTCATAAGTTTCAACCTGTTTCAATAACTTCGAATAACGCTTTGTCGGTTTCCCTTTGTAATTTTTTTGAAATGCTTACTATTAATTTCCTGATAAACTTTATCAATTCCATATAACAAACCAAATTGCTTTTCCAACTTTCTGTATCCGAGGCTTTGTACCTGCTTTTCATAAAAACAACCCCTGAACGCTAAACGGTGGTAAAAATAAGTATCTGCACAATGTAGCTTTCGGCAACGTTTCCCAGTTCGTGGACAAATGAAAAACCAAACAACACCTTTCCCCAAATTGGAAGGAATTGAAACAAGCTGAACACTGTAATTAATAGGTACTTTATTGCAAGTGTAATCCAGTACCATGTAAGGGTTTTCGGCAAGGGTATTTATAGCAATAGAAATGCTACCTGTTTTGTTTCCGTTTCTGCTCCAGGTAATTGTTCCTCTTTTCCATTGGTTGGGTATAAGATATCCCCATCGTTTCAAATCTGAAATGCTAATTATCTTACATTCGTTGTATAGGGTGGGGAAGGCGGGTAACTTCTGCATCCGGAATTTATTTTGAAAACAAACCTAAATCATTAAGGAACTTTCATGCCTTAAATCCTTTTGAGGTTCTTTCTTACGGTTTGTTCAGTTCGCGGTGCCAGGTATATATCTGCATTACTTTAATATAAAACTGTAATAATTCTTTGCATATAAGTAATAAATTTATTACTTTTGTATTTGTGAAATACAACGAACTTTTCAGAATATTAAAAAAGGATGGGTGGTTTGTAGTAAGGAAAAGGGGGAGCCATGTAATTATGAAGCATCCTACAAAACCCGAACAGCTTACCGTTCCGTACCATGCCGGAAAAGAGGTTAAAAAGGGCTTATTAAAAGCACTATTGAAACTAACGGACATTAAAACAGATAAAAGATGAAAAAACCAAAGATTAATATAACAGTGGTAAAAGAGGATAAGGGATATAGTGCTAAAACTTCGGTGGAAAATAATTTTATTGTAACCGAGGGGGATACTTTTGAGGAACTTAAAAACAATATTCTGGAAGCTGTAAACCTTGCTTTTGAAGATAAAGGGTTTGTTTATAATATTGATGAAATCATATTTAGTTATGACCTCGAAAGTTTCTTTGATTTTTATAAGGTTATCAATGCAAAGGCACTTTCTGAACGTATAGGAATGAATCAAAGCCTTTTGGCTCAATATATCAAAGGGATAAAAACCCCTTCGCCCGATCAGACAAGACGTATCCTTAAAGGAGTTCAGCAAATAGGAAGGGAACTTTCCGAAGTCCGTTTTTTGCTCTGATATGTGCCGGTTACTTTCCGATACAAAAATCCCTGAATATATTACCAAGGATTTCATCAGTGGTAATCTCCCCGGTGATCTCGCCAAGGTAATGTATTGCCTGACGGATATCTATTGCAATAAGATCTTCCGGAATCTTATTATCAAGCCCGTTAATAACCCTTTTTAGGCTTTCCGATACATGAATTAATGCCTCATAATGTCTTAAATTAGTGATTATTATGTTTTCCGGACTAATCCTGTCTTTTTCAATTATCTCACCCAGCTTCACTTTAAGATCGTCGAGGCCGGTTAATTCCCGTGCCGATATGAAAAGCAGAGAATCACCAGCTTCAAGAGATATTTTCTCCTTTAAAAAGGATATATTGTTCTGATTACCAAGGTCAATTTTATTAATTAGGATTATCAGTCTCTTATCTGATCCTTTAATCCCATCCCTTATAATATCTGCCCGCTTATTTATCAGTTCAGGTGTTTCTGTAACTTCATCAACCAGAAGGATAACCGAAGCCTGTATGATTTTTTCGTGAGTTTTCTTTATCCCGAGATTTTCAACAATATCTGAAGAATCACGTAAACCAGCAGTGTCTATAAATCTGTATTCCAATCCATTAATAATTATTGTATCCTCAATTGAATCCCTTGTCGTTCCGGGTATTTCAGAAACAAGGGCCCTCTCCTCATTTAACAAGGCGTTCAGTAAAGTAGATTTACCTGAATTTGGTTTTCCTGTAATAGTAACAGGTATCCCGTTCTTTATTACGTTACCGAGACGGAATGAAGATGCAAGGTTATCAGCAAGTTCCTTAACATGAATTACTATGGATCTTAATTCACTTCTGTCTGCAAATTCAACATCTTCCTCACCAAAATCAAGTTCAAGCTCAATAAGTGAAGTAAACCGTAAAAGTTCCGATCTCAGTTTGCTTATCTCCGCAGAGAATCCACCGCGCACCTGGTTGATTGCAATCCTGTGAGAAGCTTCAGAAGAGGAAGCGACCAGATCAGCAACAGCTTCAGCCTGCGATAGGTCCATTTTTCCGTTAAGAAAAGCACGTTGAGTGAATTCACCGGGAGCGGCAATCCTGGCTCCATTCTCTATTAACAATTCCAGTATCTTCCCCTGGATATATCTTGAAGCATGACAGGAGATCTCAACAGAATCTTCACCTGTGTATGAATGAGGCATCCTGAAAACACTAACAAGGACATCATCAATGACTTCCTCTCCATCATGAATATCTCCATAAATGACTGTGAATCCCTTTGATTCAGTGAATTTTATTTTATTGTCCGCAGGGGTGAAGATCTTTTGGCATATTTTCAGACTCCTGGAACCACTGATCCTGATCACTGCAATGGCACCACTTCCTGACGTTGCGGGAGCACAGATCGTTTCTTCGTTTCTGATCATCAGATAATATCTTATGATCAGCAAATTTAGGAAACTTTATCGCCTTTCAATTATGAATTATATACTAACTTTAATACAGTTTTCAAAATAAAAACAATCAGATATGAGCAGTTACAGTCGCAGAAGTTTTCTTAAGACTTCACTGATTGGCGGAGTTGCAATCACCTGTATAAATCCTGATAAAGCTTTTTCTTCATTAACGGACCAGGATATTCAGGGCAGTAGTGTTTCTATTACTTCCGGGAATGACAGGGCTGATATGGCCTTCCGGGCTCTTCAGCCTTTTGCAAAACAGATCAAACGTGCAATCGGAAACCGACGGGTTGTCCTCAAACCAAATAATGTACTTATTTATGTGCCACTGGCATGTACCCATGTTGATACACTGGAAGGTGTACTGGAGTTTCTTAAATCGATCAATAAATTAAATAATGTCATAATTGCTGAATCATCAGCCAGCGGTTCTACACTGGAAGGATTTGACAATTACGGTTATTACAGACTCTTATCGAAATATCCTGTCAGTCTTGTTGATCTCGATGATGAACCGTTTGAAATCATGCATGTTATCGATGAAAAAGATTTCAGACCACATCTTATCAGAGTATCACGTATTATTCTTGATCCGGATTCCTTTATAGTTTCTGTAGCCAGAATGAAGACTCATAACTCAGTAGGGGTCTCTCTCTCTCTGAAAAATATTGTTGTGGGTGCTCCTGTAAAGGACAAGGGATTCACTCTCTATTCCGAGGATAAAAGGTTTTCCTCCCGGGCAAAAGAGTCAAAACCAGGTACAAGGAGTTACAAAAGGCTGATACATGGCAGCGGAATTCATGCGACAAATTACAATATAGCTCAGTTAGCCTGCCAGTTGCACCCGGATCTTGCAGTTATTGATGGTTACGAGGGGATGGAAGGAAACGGGCCAACGTTGGGCACAGCAATTGATCACAGAGTATGTATTGCAAGCCAGGACTGGCTGGCTGCTGACCGTGTGGGTATTGAACTTATGGGTATTGATTTTTCAAAAATCGGATATCTTAATCATTGCTCTCAGATGGGACTGGGTGTTGCTGATTTAAGTAAGATTAAGATAACAGGGGAAACTCTTAAAGACCATATAAAACAATATAAGCTACCTGATAATTTTGACAGGCAGATAGTCTGGATGAATCCTAAATCATAATGTTTTTGTACACTTTTCAACCTTACTTTGGGAGATGGACAGATATTCTTGAATATCAATTAACTTCTGTAATAATAATATTTCATTTTATTTATATTTTATTTTAGAAATATTTTAATTTAATTATATTTTATTTTTTATATATAAAAGAATCTTAAATATGAAAAAATTCGTAAACCAATCCGAAATTAGTCGCCGGGATGCAATGAAATTAATAACTGCAGGCTCGGCAGCCGGAATCCTGGGATTGTTCGGAAGCCAGGAGTCCAGAGCAGAAACCCATGCAACACCTTTCTACGCAACAGGTATACCACCTGTTAAAATAAAAAGTGTTAAAGCCATTGCCACAGCTCCCGAAGGTTCAAACCTTGTAATCGTAAAAGTAGAAACTACCGAACCCGGACTTTATGGAGTAGGTTGTGCAACATTTACACAGCGGGCCATGGCAGTAATAACGGCGATAGACAGTTATCTGAATGATTTTTGCGCTGGTAAAGATGTAGATAATATTGAAGATATGTGGCAATCCGCCTACGTTAGTTCTTATTGGCGAAACGGTCCGGTCCTGAATAATGCTTTGAGCGGACTTGATGAAGCTTTGTGGGATATTAAGGGTAAAAGAGCCAATATGCCTGTATACCAGCTTCTTGGTGGTAAATGCAGAATTGCTGTTGACTGTTATGCTCATGCCAGTGGAAGAACACCTGAAGCATTAGCAGACCGTGTTCAGCAGTTTATGGATCAGGGTTTCCGGCATGTGCGTATCCAGCAGGGTGGATATGGCGGAGTTGGAACCACAGAGCAACAACCTGACTTTAAGGAAGCTGGCTTTGGAAGGGAACAGGATCAATTCATGGATCAGAACGCCTATCTGAAAGGAGTACCTGAAATGTTTGATGTTGTCCGGAAAAGATGCGGCGAAGACGTGGAACTTTTACATGATATTCACGAAAGGGTAGAGCCGGTTGACGCTATAAATATGATTAAGCAACTGGAACAATACCACCCTTTCTTTATTGAAGATCCTTTTTCCCCGGAAAATATGAACTGGTTCAAACATCTGAGAACACATACTACTGTTCCTATTGCCATGGGTGAATTATTCAATAATTATAATGAATTCAGAGACTATATGGTTGACCAGTTATTTGATTATATACGAATTCATATTTCTCAGATTGGAGGTATTACTCCGGCAATGAAAATTGCCCGCCTGGGCGAGTGGTTTAATGTTAAAACCGCATGGCACGGACCCGGAGACACTTCACCTGTGGGGCATGCAGCTAATGCTCATATCGACCTCGCAGTATGGAACTTCGGTATTCAGGAATCTCACTTCTGGAATGAAAGGGCACAGGAAGTTTTTCCTGGTTGTCAGACATACAATAACGGATATATGTATATTAATGAAGCACCAGGTCTAGGAGTGGATATCAATGAGAAAGAGGCAGCTAAATACCCGATTGGCACAAGATCAAACTGGACTGTCAGAAAAAGTGACGGGACCATCATAAAACCATGAGCTAACGGGTAAATTTGTTACCTTTCAAGATTCTGCAGCGTGAAGAATGAATCATCAACAGGAACTCCTGCAGTAATATCACTGAAACGAATTTCTGATTTCCTGTTATTAAGAAGGTTATTGGCAACCATGTCCTTAATCAGGTATTTTCCATCAGATAAAGGATGAATACTCTTTATTTCAATTATTTTAAAGAGTTCATTATCATAATTGTAAAACTCCATCTTCAGGAGATGATAAGTATCTGTGTCTATATAACTGATCTTACGTGAATAACCATATTCATCAGCTTTGTCTTCATTTATCGGAATACTTTCAATGATCCACCGGTTATTCTCACCAGAGTTTGGCAGATGTCTGTTTCTGAAATCTGAAAGGGTAGGTGAACTCATATCTGCATTTGAAAATTCGGAGCTCATAAACCTTCTTCCTTTTTCGGAGCTGACTATACGCCGTGTTCTTTTCAGTGCAGGAAGATATATCCACATTTCATCCGTTTCCTCTCTGTAATCGACCACCAGCATTGCTGTCCCGCGTACATCAGCCGGTTCAATGATCCTGATAAACCTTTTCTCCTGGCCATCAGGGAAGCTTTTGGTCGTTAATTTAATCTTCCTGTTGCGGGAAGCTCCGTTTTTCTCTGTTATAGTAAGGTCAATATATGCACTCATTGATTCTGTAATACTCAGATCACGGCATTTATTCATTATTTGTCCGGCATCAGGTTGTTGCGCTGCCAACTGAAAAAGCGGCAGTAGTAATACCGGTAATATCACTTTTCTCTTCATTTTTTTTATCTTTTATGATTCTACTTAATTTGATTTCAATAAACCGGGGTTTGAATTTCATGAGAATGGCAGGTATTAAAATGATTGCACCTATCAGGCAGGAACCAATAGATATTAAAACAAGGTATCCAAAGAATCTTATCGATGTGAAGCCTGAAAAAATCAATGCTGAAAAACCTGCCATAACACCGGCAGCATTGATAATTATGCTACGTCCGATAGTTTGCAGCGAGGCAACAGTTGCCTCAGCCCACGATAATCCTTTTAAGATATAAAATTTGAAGCGCCAGATGTACTGAATTGTAAAATCAACACCAACACCGATCATAATAGAAGAAAGGAGGGCAGTTGCTGCATCGAGGGCTATACCAGTAATACCCATAAATCCAAACAAGATGAGGATTGATGCAACCAGGGGGATAGATCCAATAAGCCCTCCTTTCAATGATTTAAATATTATCGCTAAAAGAACAAAAACAACTATAGCGGCAAACAGAAGGGAGGCGACCTGTCCCTTAATGACTGAAGCAGCAAAATCGGCCATGATCAGGGCATATCCGCCAACAGTTATTTCAGCCGGGAAAGTCTCTGCAATCCCTGTAATCTCTGCTTCAATCTGTCTGATAACTTCATTTTCCGGTCTGGAAAGTCTTATCAGAATATGTGCGCCGGTATTATCAAGATTTATTAATTGTCTGAAATCATCAGGATCACCACTCATATTGTAAAGCTCAAACATCTGGGCAATAGCCTCCCTTGTCCCTGGTATTCTGTCGTAACCGGAATCATTTTCAAAAAAAATAGCTTTACTCATCTCTCTGACTACCTGCGATATCGAAAAAACCTCACCAACTCCGTTCCGGTTTTCAAGCCTGCGGGTCAGGTCATCAATTGCCATCATGACCTCAGGGCTTTTTATATCCCCGGATATCATCACCGATATAGTCTGGGATCCTCCAAAATTGTCATTTATAATGTCAGAGGCCTTTCTCACAGGATGCCGTTTCGGAAAACAGGTTTCCTGATTTGTGTTTATCGTCAACAGGAAGATCCCTGAAGAAAGTACACCTATAATAATGGCTGATATTAGCAGAATCCTTCCCGGCCGATGAATAACCAATCCTGAAATCTTTTTCAGTATGAACCATGGTTCGCCGTTGCTGAGATTGCTTTGCCCTGCTTTTCTGAAGACCGGCTTGCGGATATATATCAAAGCAGGAATAAAGAGCAGGCTCATTGCAAGAGCAACTGAAACACCGGTTGCAGCGAGGATACCTACCTGTTTTGCAGGAATGATTGAATGCAGCAGAAGACCCATTATTCCTGCAATAGTTGTAAGCCCGCTGAAAAGTATCGGTATCCTGAACGATTGAAGAAGGTTTTTTACCAGTAGTCTTTTAGTGATTTGTTCATGTTGCGAACTAATGTTTATATATCTGGATACCAGATATATACCATAATTATTTGCAACAGCAACCAGAATAATTGGTACCAGAAGGCTCAGTATCGACATTTTCCATCCGAGGAGAGGTATTAAACCCATAGTAACTGCGGTGGAGAGCAAAACAACAGTAAAAGGCATCAGAACACTGCGCCATTCACCAAGAGTAAGTTTCAGAACAAAAAGCATTATCAGAAGAGCTAAAGGAATAAGAATTACAGCATCCTTATTTACATCGGTCATAATAGCTTTCCTTATGTATGGCAAACCGCCTGTCATTATTGTTGGGCTGCCAGGATTTGCCCCTATAATGGAATCGATCTCATATAAAGTTCTGTTTTCTACTTCGGTATTACTGATAGTGGCTGTAATTGTTGCGGTTGACATATCGGATGAGACAACAATATCCCTTGCAAAACGATTCCCCAGAATATCTGATCTCAATTGGATTAATTCGTCCGGTGAACCTGGTATTTGCTTTATCAGGGGTTCTACAACCATAAATCCTTCCTCACTCTTAATATTTCTTACAGTAAATGGTGAAATCCTTGATGACACTCCACTTACTCTTGAGATGCCACGATCTATATCCCTGATTTGACTTAAGTTATCAATAGTAATTATATTTGTATCTGAAAACAGGACTACCACCATATCCTGTACTCCGAACTCATTTTCTATCTTATCTGTTTTAATCCTCGACGACATGGTGGACGGAATGTAGTTACGCATATCAGGATCAACCCGAGCCGATGGTATCAACAATCCAAAGGCGACTCCAAGGATCAGACAAAATCCTATGATAAGCCAGCGGTATTTAATAATAAAATCAGCCATATTTTCAGAAATCAACCCTCATGGATATATAAAAACCATTCATAAAATCATTGACAAGGTCAAATAATGAACCTGACCGGCCATAATATAACTCTGCACCGGCAGTAATAGTCAGACCATCAGCAGGTTTAAGTTTCATTTCCGGAATTACAAGTAGATCGCGTGAGTTGAAGTTGTACATGGTAAAAACCGAAGGTTGCATTTTCCCGTAAAGAAGATCTGATTCAACTCTGAGACCTGCATTATGGTAATATCTTTCAAGCTGATAATTAAAGAGTCTGTTGAAAACCCCGACCTGCTGACGAAAGTAGCCTTCAATATCGAATCCTGGGATTGAAAGCATTTCGGCCAGCTTTGAATAATCTGGTTCTGTACCAATAAATGGATCAACCTGCGGGGAAATAAAATCCGGTAAATATTTGCCACTGTATTCCCCGGTAAAATGCCAGGAACCTGAAGACCAGTCAAACCCGGCAACCCATTTTATTTCAGGCAGAGGTACATATTCATACTCTTGCCATGACAGGTCAGGTATTGCCCAGGCAGCTTCACCACGAAATCCGACAGATCCGGCAATAGTCTCAAAATCAACGCCTATCACTCTGTTTCTATACGGTTCGACAGTCAATTCTGTATAAGGTACGGGTTCTGGTCCTGATAAATCCAGGTTAAACATACTTAAGGTAATGCCTGGCATCGGATCAAATCCGTCAAACCACGAGAAGCTCCAGTCAAAACTCCTGACATGAAAATCAGCTTTAAAACCATAGCTGAACATCTCCTTCCCGGTAATAAGGGAGGTGATATTCCGGATGGTTACATAATCAGGTACCGGAACAGGATCGATAATCAAAACTGAGGATCTGTAGTAAGGTATTACCTCAAATTCAAAATCAATGAAATCTGAAGGATACAACCGGGATGCCAAAAGAAGATTACCCATATCCATGTCTTCACGGTCGGGCGACCTGTAGATCATATTACGGGGACTCAGACTGGATGTAGGGTTTGTAAAATCAGCCCGGCCCCGTTTTATTATTATCTGCCCTGCAGCGATGTCCCATTTCCTGCCGTTTACTTTAACATAGGCTTCGCGGATGTCCAGTTTATTTACATGTTCACCAAACTCTGTTCCATAACGGAAACGCATGTCAGCAAATGCTTTGAAATGGGAGAAGTCCTCAATTTCAGCCTTAAGTCCGAAATCGGAAAATGCACTGGGTACATATAGTTTATCATCATTTTTATCTATAGCCGTATAGAACCCGCCCCTGATAAAACCATAGATATGGCTACTCTTGGTATTCTGCGGCACTGTGGAGAACATACTGTTCTGACAAACAGCTAAAGATGTTATTAAAGAAAATAGTCCGGACAATATCTTCCTTTTATCCTCCATACTTCTCATTTTATACAAATGAAGGATAATTAATAAGACCTGTCGTCTTATCCGCGTAGTCCGTACCTGTAATAAGATAGCTTATTGTGCGTCCCGCTCGGATTGCACATCCTTTGTGGTCACAGTTGAGATCTTTTCCCTGTATTCGCTGGGAGTTAAACCTGTCTGGCTTTTAAAAATTGAATTGAAAGTGGTTTTGGAATTGAAACCGGCATCAAATGCAATTGCCAGAATGGTATAGTTGTTATATTTCTGGTCGGCTAACCTTTCAATTACTTCCTTCACCCTGTACTCATTAATGAATGTAAAGAAGTTTCTTTTAAATTTTTCATTAAGCACCTGTGTGATGTAATGACGCTGAATGCCGGTCATTTTAGAAAGGTCATGTATTGTAAGATCACGGTCCAGATAAGGCTTCCGTGATTCCACGTAGGAGATAAGCCTCTGCAGAATTCTTTCAGCCTGGTACTCCTTCAGACCACTCTTCAGATATTTCTCTGTTTCTTTCCTGTCATTACTATCCGGTTTAACTGCCTCACCGAAAATAACCGGTTGTTTGATGCCATAAAAACTATAAGCAAAGGAGAAGAGAGCTATAGAACCAAATATTACAAAATAGGGATCGAAAGGAATAAAGTTGCCTATAATGCTTAATCCTCCAAGGACAAAAAGGACAAAATAGGCTGTATAGAAACTTATAGAAATGATCTTGAGCCAGTTAAGGGTTATTTTACCGGATGTGTAAGATACCAGGTTTTTAAGATTTTTCTGGTGGCGGACAATCTCATAAAAAGTCAATGCACTGTATATTGTTATAGAAAGAAAAAAGGATGCGGAGTATATGATTCTCAGAGAAAAAAACCTGTCCGGTTTAAAAAAGCTTCTCAGGTCCCTGACAAGAGGCTCCGAACGGAAGATTACCGATATGGTAAAAAAAGCAATAAAGGGAACAAAATGAATTAATGCAAGCCAATTAAACTTCCTTGAGGGATCTGTCATAAACCTTACATAAAGATAGAGCAATGGTCCGTATGTAAAGGTAATAAAGGGAAAAGAGTACATTTCTATCACCGTACTGTTGATCAGGGCGAATATGAGCTCGATACCGATCATAAATAGCCACGCAGCCAGAAGCCTGTTGGCAATAGTAATAGGTTTCCTGGTCGAAATAAGAAGGCCGGCAAAGAATGACTGGGAGATACCTATATATAAAACAGGATCGATATTAAGCATAAGAAGTATTGATAATATTTACTCAAATATATCCAAAAGCAGGCAATTTATAGGTATTTTTGAATTCATGTTTTTTAAATATTCCGCAAAAACAATAGCACCAATAACTTATAATTTATTTAATATCTGATTTTTATGTGTGTTTTAGTAGATAAAAACTCAAGAGTGATAGTACAGGGATTTACAGGCAGTGAAGGGACCTTTCACTCAAAACAAATGATTGAATACGGAACTAAAGTGACCGGAGGAGTTACTCCTGGCAAGGGGGGACATGTACATCTTGGTTTACCGGTCTTTAATACTGTACGTGACGCTGTTTACAAGACAGGAGCGGATGTATCTGTTATTTTTGTGCCACCAGCCCGTGCTGCTGATGCCATAATGGAGGCTGCCAGCGGCGGGATCAGACTTATTGTTGTAATAACTGAAGGTATCCCTGTTTCTGATATGGTACAGGTTAAGGAATACCTTAAATCATTTAATTGCAGGTTGATAGGGCCTAATTGCCCCGGGATTATTACCCCTGAGGAAGCCAAGGTAGGTATAATGCCGGGGTTTATACATAAAAAGGGTACGGTTGGAATTATCTCGCGATCAGGTACTCTGACCTATGAAGCTGTTGATCAGATCACTAAATCAGGACTGGGTCAGTCAACATGTATTGGAATAGGAGGGGATCCTGTTGTAGGGACAACCATACTTGATGCTGTTAAACTCATGATGGACGATAGTGAAACAGAAATCATTGTTATTATTGGGGAAATTGGTGGAAATATGGAGTCTGAAGCTGCAGAGTGGATTAAGACCAATAGCACAAAACCTGTAGTAGGATTTATAGCCGGACAGACAGCTCCTAAAGGCAGGAGAATGGGTCATGCAGGGGCAATAATAGGAGGTAAGGCAGATACTGCTGCTGCAAAGATGGAAATAATGAAAAAGTGCGGGCTGCATGTGGTATTATCCCCAACCGACATCGGCATTACAACATTAACAGTCTTACAATCTCTAAAACCTAACACCTCTGCAACCTAACGACCTAACGACCTAACGACCTAACGACCTAACGACCTAACGACCTAAC
>CAZQVL010000054.1:0-2347 GCA_964596715.1 uncultured Rikenellaceae bacterium | reverse complement strand
ACCTAACGACCTAACGACCTAACGACCTAACGACCTAACGACCTAACGACCTAACAACTTAACAACCTAACGACCTAACGACCTAACGTACATAAAATAGTTTATTCTATATTTGCAGGAATTAAACCAGAAAACAGATGAAATTACTTGAAGGAAAAGCTGCTCTGATCACGGGAGCTTCAAGAGGAATAGGAAAGGCAATCGCATACAAATTCGCCCTTCATGGCGCTGATATTGCAATCACTAACATTGCTGCCGATGAGGAATTCGAAGCTGCAATTTCGGAAATTAAAGCTACGGGTGTAAAAGTTAAAGGTTATGTATCAAATGCTGCAAGCTTTGAGGACTCTCAGAAAATAGTAACCGAAGTGTTGAAGGATTTTAACAAAATCGACATCCTGGTCAATAACGCCGGCATAACAAAGGATACACTTCTGATGAGAATGACTGAGGAACAATGGGATGCTGTAATTGCTGTTAACCTTAAATCTGTTTTCAACCTTACAAAGGCTGTAATGCAGATTATGCTGAAACAGAAAACTGGATCAATTATTAATATTAGCTCGGTGGTTGGAGTTTCAGGAAATGCCGGACAGAGTAACTATTCAGCCTCTAAAGCCGGAATAATAGGATTTACAAAAAGTGTTGCCAGGGAGCTCGGTTCAAGAAATATCAGATGCAATGCTATAGCTCCCGGATTTATTATTACAGAAATGACAGAAAAACTAGCTGCTGAAGTAAAAAATGACTGGATAAATAAAATTCCCTTAAAACGTGGCGGAACGCCTGAAGATGTGGCAAATACAGCATTGTTCCTGGCTTCAGAATTGTCCTCTTACATAACGGGACAAACAATTCAGGTATGTGGTGGTATGTTAACTTAAAAAAATTTATTATATTTGTAAAACCGCAGGGTGCCTATCCTTATAGCACGAGGAAATGCAGCGAGACATATTTATTCCACACTTATTTTAAACAGGCACCCTGCTTCTTTTTTTATAATAGTCTGCACTTCAATGGATAACACCATTTTTATTCTGATTCTAATAATCCCGGTAACCGGATTTGTGCTAGAAAGATATCTTGAATACCTTAACGCGGGTATGTGGTCGCCAACTCTTCCTGAAAAACTAAAAGGTATATGTGATGAGGAAGAATACAGAAAAACACAGTTTTATTATAAAGACAACAAGAAATTATCCCTGTGGTCTTCATCTGTCAATCTTCTGGTTATTCTTATTATGATAGCCGGAGGTGGTTTTGCCCTTATAGATAAGTTTGCTCAGTCGTTCAGCAGTCATGCAGTAATAATTGCCCTGATATTCTTTGGAATAATTGGTTTGGCATCGGATATAATAAATATACCGTTCAGCCTTTATGATACATTTGTCATCGAGAAAAAATACGGATTTAATACAATGACTATCAGAACTTTCATTACCGATCATATCAAATCATGGTTTTTGGCTCTGCTTATAGGAATCCCTGTTCTTGGTCTGATAACATGGTTCTATTATAAAACCGGGCCGCAGTTCTGGTTGTATGCCTGGGGATTAATAACCTTGTTCACAATCTTTATGAACCTTTTTTATTCTGAACTGATTGTACCTGTGTTCAACAAACAGACTCCTCTTGAAGCCGGATCTTTAAGAACAGAGATTGAAAAATTTGCTCAGAGGACAGGATTTAAACTCAGGGATATTTATGTTATTGATGGTTCAAAAAGAAGCTCAAAAGCCAATGCTTATTTCTCAGGGTTAGGTCCAAAGAAAAGAATTGTCCTGTTTGATACTCTTATCAAAGAAATGACTGAAGATGAAATTGTTGCTGTTCTTGCTCACGAGATAGGGCACTATAAAAAGAGGCATGTTCTTATGACTCTTGTCTTTTCTGTCCTGCTTACAGGTATAATGCTCTTTCTCTTCTCGCTGGTTATCAATAATCCTTCACTATCAAGGGCACTGGGTGCTGAAAAGCCAAGTTTTCATATGGGATTGATTGTCTTCGGGATACTGTATAGTCCGTTATCATTGATTATCGGACTGGTATCTAACTATATTTCAAGAAAGAATGAATTCGACGCAGACAGGTTCGTAAAAGAAAATTTTAAGCCTGAGTTTCTGGCGCAGGCGCTTAAAAAACTAACAGTTAAAAACCTCTCCAACATGATTCCTCATCCTGCTTATGTTGTTTTTCATTATTCGCATCCTCCCTTGCTCCGAAGGTTGCAGAAACTGGAGTGATTTTCATTATATTTGCGTGAATTAATGCCTCCTTAGCTCAGTGGCAGAGCAGCTCACTCGTAATGAGCAGGTCGCGGGTTCAACTCCCGTGGGAGGCTCTAAAT
>CAZQVL010000053.1:0-15687 GCA_964596715.1 uncultured Rikenellaceae bacterium | reverse complement strand
CTGGATTTTAAGTCTAATTGAGAACCAGATGCTGTTGTTTCTGATCCGCAAGTTGGCAACGGTACTGCAGTAGCAGCCAGACCACCAACAACGGCAGTCGAAATAAATTTGCGTCGATTTGTTTTCATTCTTTTAATTTTAACTACTAAGTACATGACAAAAATTTACTACATTGGTTAAATTTATCTATATCATTGCTAAAAAGCAAGTTGGCAATATAATTCAGTCCATATTTGAAGAAGCTTTTGGCCTTTCTTCCATGTTTTTTTGTTTGTATTGGGCATAATCCGTCAAGATATATCCTGGCTTTGTAAATCAAGGCCAAAGCAATCAACACCAGAGCCATAAATTTACAGATACGTTCAATTTATCTCCAAAGAGCTCTGCCAATGTATCTGATAAAATCTTAACTTTGTTTTCAACCTTGGTATTCATTTTCGGAAATGTTATTGATAATACATTCCAACTAATTGTATATCATGATTTTATTCAAATATATTAATGTGCTTTTATTAACAATAACCTCACACGGTATTGATAATCAATTAGTTAATATTTTTATCATGTACTAAGATATATTTACAAAAAACAAATAGGGCAAATGGGCCAGTTAAAGGTCATTGTGTGGGAAATAAAACAGATTCGATAACTTAACGGATTATAAATAAACTTTAATAAATTAATGTCATGAAAGCTTTTAAACATATTTCGCTTATTATAGCAGTTCTTTTTTTGGCTTTCGCGATCCAGACTGCATCTGCCGGTAATCCTTTAACCAAGAAGAAAATTAAAATATCCGGTATCGTTACAAATACAAACATGAGACCTGTTGCAGGTGCTCTTATATTTGTCGATCAGGTGTTTACAAATTCGGTTACTAATGCAAAAGGTTTTTATCGTGTCAGAGTCTCTCCTTCAGCAAAACAAATATCGGCATTCTCTAACCAGTATGGTGCCCAAAAAATTAACATAGCAAGTGATCTGACAGCTTTGAACAATGTGGTAATAAATATTGTTCTGGTAGATTTTAATACCAGTATGATTGATTCGGTACAGGTGGATAATGAAATGATTAATGTTCAAACAATTGAACCGATACGGGCGGAAGATGAAATGATTAATATAGGTTATGGAAGTGTCAGCAGAAAGAACCTGAATACTGAAGTCAATAAAATTGAAGGTCGACGTAACTATCAGTATAGTAATATTTATGATATGATCAGAGGGGAGGTTCCAGGTGTTGAAGTAGTTGGGAAAAGTATAAAGATACGGGAATCTTTTTCCTTTAACCTAAGTACCGAACCCATATTTGTTGTGGATGGTATCATTATTCCCGAAATCGATGACATTTCTCCTTATGATGTAAAATCAATAGAGGTATTAAAGGGCGCATCAGCTTCAATTTATGGTGCACGAGGCTCAAATGGAGTTATACTTATCACTACACTGAAGGGAGGAGATAAGTAATAAACCTCCGGAGACAGGTGTCGGGATTCTGATTGTCATATTAAATTATACTCTGAGATGAAAATACAATTAGCTTATTAATAATCAACCCTTCTTTTTGCTGAACCTTAGGAAAAGAAGCGAGTTTACCTATGATCCGGCGCATTTTTTCAACATAATAACATATTAAGATACAGCTTTTAACACATAGATGTTATATGCAACTTATATTTAAGTCAAAAATCCTGTAGGAGAACTGCTTGCCTTGACTCCCAAACTGGAAGAAATATTTAAAGCCAGTTACTTTAATCCAGCAGAGATTGCCAAAAAAATGAACCTGCCGTATAATTAAACGAACTCTTTTTTATTTAATACAGAAGTTCACTGAAACAACGGGCGACTTATCAGACCATTTCCTCCACCAGCAGTGGGGAACTTGCTAATAAAATGTTTTCCATATAATTATTTTATTTGGAACATGTTACAATCTTTTTTACCTTTACATAATACTTATATCATGGCAATTATCATTACGGGCAAAAAGTATGACGGATATGGCCCATGAAGTATTCATCAGTTACTCCAGCATAGATAAAGACGCAGCTAATGCTGTGTGTTCGATCCTGGAAGAAAACGGGATCCGTTGCTGGATTGCGCCCCGCGACATTTCACCGGGCCTTCCCTTTGCAGAGGCCATCATCGATGGCATAAAAACCTCAAAAGTATTTGTCCTTATTTATTCCTCAAACTCAAACCATTCTCCGCAGGTCATCAAAGAAGTGGACCGGGCAGTCCATCACGGGTTGTCTGTCATCAACCTTCGCTTGGAGGATGTACCGCTATCGAAACAACTCGAATATTATATTGGCAATGTGCATTGGTTCGATGCTTTGACACCTCCCCTGGACGAACAAATGAAAAAGTTGTATAGGGTAGTGCATATGTTGTTGACTTTGGAAAAAATCGAAGATAAAGATATCGATGAGGCACTCAGAGCAGGAACATATGAGCAGGAAAAGAAGGTTGAACCTGGCAAGAAACTTATCCTGCAAAGGTTACTTATCCCTGCAGCAGCTATATTCATAGGTGTCATTATCCTTGGCGCAATAAGATTCTTTAAACGGCAGGCTGACATCCGCTGGGCCAGGGAGGAGGCAATTCCCAAAATAGAACAGATGATTGCAGATAATGATGTCTGGAGGAATCTTGTGGAACCCTATCGGCTTGCAGAACAGGCTGAGGAAATTCTTGGGAATGATACAGTACTGGAGACGCTCTTCAGTCAATGTTCCAGACACATCGACGTAATCACCGATCCTCCCGGGGCAAGAGTTTACATGAAGGAATACGTGGACCCGGATGCCGAGTGGTCCTTCCTTGGAATCACACCGCTGGACAGTGTCCGTGTGCCCTTAGGTATCTTTCGCTGGAAGCTGGAGAAGGAAGGGTATGATACCGTTCTTGCGGCAGCATCTACCTGGGGCCTTGGAGGGGAGGACAATCTCATAGGCAGCTACAATCTCGTAAGAACCATGGATAAACAAGGGAGCCTTCCCGAGGGGATGATACGTGTGCCTACCACGCAGACAGAAATTGGAACCATAGGGGATTTCTTCATCGGTCGCTATGAGGTTACGAACCATGAGTATAAGGAATTCATAGATGCCGGAGGATACTGGAATCAGGAATACTGGAAACACCCTTTTATTAAAGATGGAAAGGTCCTCACCTGGGATGAAGCGATGAAAGAGTTTGTGGACCAGTCGGATCAGCCGGGTCCGCAAACATGGCTGGGCGGAGATTACCCGAGTGTTGAAGCAGATTTCCCTGTTTCAGGGATTAGCTGGTTTGAAGCTGCTGCATACGCGGAATGGAAAGGGATGAGCCTGCCCACCTCCATCCATTGGAACATAGCACGGGGAGGGTATACGCCCATGATCCAAGCACCACAGCTTGGGGGCTTCGGAACTTTAGCACCTTTTACAAACTTTGGAGGTGAAGGGCTTGTTGCTGTGGGAAGTCTTCCCGGAGTCACAGCCTACGGGGCATTCGATATGCCGGGCAATGTCAGGGAATGGTGCTGGAATGAAACCGAACAGGGAAGGATTATTAGAGGAGGATCATGGGAAGATAATACATATGATTTTGAGTATGAGAAACAGTCTCTATCAATGGATCGTTCTCCGAGGAATGGATTCAGATTGGCACTTTATCCTGATTCAATAGCAATACCTGATGTTGCTCTTGGAAAAAGAATGGTTTTTTATATGAAGGACTACGGAAATCATCCACAAATCACCGATCCTATCTTCCAAATCTATAAAGAACAGTTTGCCTATGATCAAAAGGAGTTAGATCCAAAAATCGAAACGTCAAACGAGAATCCACAAGGGTGGGTACATCAAAAGATCTCATTCAATGCCGCCTATGGAAATGAACGGATTATAGCCCATCTTTTCCTTCCGGTCAATGCTCAATCCCCCTATCAGACAGTTATCTATTTTCCGGGCAGTGCCTCTTCCTGGACACCTTCCAGTGAGGGGATTGAGGATTATTACGAATTTCCCATGTTCCTTTCATACCTTATCCGTAATGGCCGGGCTGTTCTTTATCCAGTTATTAAGGGAACATTCGAGCGCGGATCACCAGAATATATGGCAGTTCTAATGACTGTTGAAGCCACAAAATCTTATGCTTACACAGAGCTTGCAATTCAGGAAATAAAAGATATTCGACGAAGCATAGATTATCTACAGACCCGGCAGGACATTGACAGCCTGAAAATTGCTTATTATGGAATGAGTTGGGGGGGAGAATTAGGTCTGATTATACCTGCAGTAGAAGAACGGTTTAAGGCAAGCGTGCTTCTTGGAGGAGGATTTCAGGATTCAGGACGTCCGGAGGTCAATGCTTTGAACTACGTGAGTAGGGTACGGACACCGACCCTTATGCTGAATGGCAAATATGACGTATTCATTCCTCCTGAGACATCATCAATACCTGCGTTTGAACTTCTTGGAACTCCACCCGAGGATAAAGACATTAAGTTCTATGACACTGACCACATCCCACCAAGAGCTGAGTATATCAAAGAGACCCTGGCCTGGCTGGACAAGTACCTGGGTCCGGTGAGGTGAATGATTGGAAAGACTATTGTCTTTACAGAATCGTTGAGGATGACCTGCCTTTTTCAATGGTGTCTATTTAATTACTATATTTATTTGTTCCTTATTAGGGAGAGCTTTCACATCAGTAAAAAATTGAAACAAGTTAATTTAGAATAGATATAAGTTATCGTTTGCCGATGTTTTAACGCTATGTTTATTAATTATTTCTTACTATGAATGAATTTCGGTTCATGCTTATTATATTATAATCATTAATCTTAATTAACAATGTATAGAAAAGTATTTGGTTCTCTATTGATGGAAAAGAATAGGTGTATGAATAACTGCCACAATCGGGTAATCAAATTTTATAAATCATACTATTCTGGTTACTCCGGTTTGATTAATTACGGGGTGTGAGGATTTGTATTTGTCCTGTCTTTATTGCTTTCTTAATTTTATTACAACGGACCTCTAGCGTGGCATGTCTCACTCAGTTATACGAATTCGTAAAAGCTACTGAGGTTAAAGAAACCTGCTGAGTGTAAAACTAACAGATTAGGAGACAAGCTATAATACTAAAGTGTTACGACAAAATCCGAATTAAAATACCTTATTTTGAAGCATTTAATTCATTATATATTGTTTCAACCAGATTGCCATGGTCAGCACTGAAGTCCTGTTTGATGCGTTCCAGATTGTAATTCCTGCCAATGTATTCCGAGACTTTGTTTTGCAGGTCCTTCATTTTACTGATATGTGTGATTACCGCATTCCTGTCCAGTGGTTCATTATGACCACAGCAGAACTTTTCTGCATCGATGGTCTCAAGCATTTTTTGCAATGTTTCTACATGTGCAAATGAATTTCCACCCTTGTAAGAATGTATAAGCTGAACACGTCCTTCGAATATCTGATCACCAACAAAAGCAATCTTGTCGTCCGGGAAATAGATAACAATGTCTCCGGTCGTGTGACCCTTCCCGAAATACCACAGCTCAACCTTTTTTGTATCAACATAAAGGTCCATTTTACTGCTGAAGGTTACCGAAGGGATAAATGCAGACAGCTTTGGATCATTCCAGGATGAAGGTTCGCCGTTTCTTCCGGGATGAAAGAATTCCTGGCGGCAATTCTCATGCGCCACGAAAACGACTGATTCCGGGAAAAACCTGTTACCAGCAACATGATCCCCGTCACTATGAGTGTTAACAAGGAACCGGATAGGCTTGTCTGTCAGTTTCCTTATTTCACTGATTGTCTGATCAACAGATTCCTTGTTCATTTTGGCATCAATCAGCAAAACACCGTAGTCCCCGATAAATGCACCTCCATTTGCCCCGCTTCCTCCTGTAACTTCATAAATCCTGTCGCCTAATCTGTTAAGTGAGACAGAACTGGGCGCATTTTGTTGCGCGACCGCATATAGTGGTAACGACAGTACGAATAAATAAAAACTGAATTTTTCTAAAATTTTCATTTTTGTAAGGATTAGATCTTGGTACAAAGAAAAATCTCGTTGCATAATTTTCAGCCTGTGAATCTTATAAAGATAGTTATTTAATTCGGGATGGAGCAACTTACAATTAAGCTTAACAGATATCCTTATCCTCATTTTTCTGTTTTTTGAACTTATCAGATTATGTTTTTGGTACACGGATCAAAGACTTTATTTCTCAATTTAGCTATTATTCAATATTATTGTATTTCATAAGATAATTAAAGAGGCTTTATAAAACTTACCAGATTTGAAATGTTTATATTTTATAATGCTAAACATCTTTTATAATAAAAATTTGCCAGTGGTGAATTCTGTTTCTACTGTAGGAATAACCTGGCATTCTTATCTGAATGGTAGAAATCCCGTGTTAATACTAATTGCTGCAACTCTCCTTTTACTTTCAAGCTGCAGGTCGGAAATAGTACCCGAACCTTTCCTGCCCCGATCGGAACATGAAACCTACCTGCATTCTCTTGAACAGGCAAATTTAATTCAGACTGCCATTGGCCACGACTGGAAAGAAGCAAGTGAGAATTCACTTTCTAAACCTGTTGATATTAAACTCCCTTTCGAAGAGCAGTTTTATCTTGATCCAAAGGGTGTTGAAGCAGTGGGATATCGTTTTTTTGTATTGCGGGGAAAAAGAATAGAAGTCGAAATAACTGTCCATTCTGTTGACTCAATGATTCTTTTTGCTGACCTGTTTCGGCAAAGTGGAGATTCGATCTACGAATGGACACATGTTGCATCAGCAGACAGAGATAGTTGCCGGCTCGAGTTTGAACCCAGACGTGACGCTAACTACGTATTGCGGTTACAGCCTGAATTATTGCGCGGGGGAAGGTTCAGCGTACTGATCAGTGAAGTTCCGTCAATAGGATTTCCTGTTAAGGGGAAAAACAGCAGGTCAATTTTAAGTTTTTTCGGGGATCCCAGAGATGCAGGGAGGAGAAAGCATCACGGGGTTGATATCTTCGCTTCGAGGCATACGCCTGTAATTGCACCTGTCAATGCTAATGTTACGAGGGTAGGTGAAGGGGAAGTAGGTGGGAGATATGTCTGGCTTCATGACCCGGTAAGATCGATGAACCTCTATTTCGCACACCTTGAAACTCAGGAAGTATATCGGGGAACCAGTGTCGTTGCCGGACAGGTCATTGGCACTGTTGGAAACTCGGGAAATGCAAAAACTACCTCTCCGCACCTGCATTTTGGCATTTATAGCAGAGGCCCTGTCGATCCGTATTATTTTATTGCTGAGACCAATACAGTACCGGTTAAAATTTTCGGAGACAGCCTTTTCCTCGGAGAGTTTGTCCGGTCGAAAAGAACTGCATTTATAAAATACTCGCCAGATCTTGCCAGCCGGATAGTTGATACACTTGATGAACATTCCATAATGAAGGTGACTGCCCTTACAGATAATTTATATCGAGTTCTGCTTCCTGACGGTTCATCTGGTTATATCAGGGAGAACCAGGTCGAACTGATCCGGAATGCTATCCAGGAGAAGACTATTCCGGAAGCAATTGCCCTACTTGAATCTCCCGGTAAAAATGCTGTCTACATAGATAATGTAAAACCAGGAGAAAAATTCACTATCCTTGGAAAATACAATGAATATTTTTACGGTAAAACCTTTACAGGAAGGATTGGCTGGATTCCAATCCTCTGATAGTTATTTCATTTCATGCTATAACCTATATCATATTTTTTTGATTTATATTTAATCCTTTCCTAACTTTAATAGCCTGCAAAAAGGAGAATAACGTATAGCAGGTAAAATATTAACAAATTAAAAGTCAACTATTATCATATATTTAAAAAGAAATGTCATGAACAAGAAATTTGTTTTACCAGCATTTATCGTGTTATTGTCAATTACAAATAGCGGAATTTACCTGTTCAGACAGAGTGTACTGTTTACACAAGCGCCCTTCAAATCTTTTGTTAAGCCAGTATGCGAACTTCCAGGCATCACTGCCATTCATTGATAACGGATCAATTTTAATATCCAATCAACGTATTAAAATAAGTTTTTAAATACGTTTATTTAACACAGAATTTCCAGGTCAGATGGGATACCGGTCAATTAGCAAAAACCCTTTGCCGGTTGGCATGAAGAATGGTATATCATGGTTTGGTTTATATGATATAGCCGGTAATGCAAGAGAGTGGTGTTTGAATGAATCAAGCGATGGTCGAATTATTTCAGGCGCATGATGGGATGATCCTAACTATGTATTTGAATATTGGAGTCAGCTTCCTCCTTTTGACCGTTCTCCCCAGAATGGATTCCGGTGTGCCCGGTATATTGACAAAGAAAAAATTTCGGAGTGCTGACCGTTTTTGTAAACAAGACAAAGGAGGCATTACTGGCTTACCGCTTTGAAAAGGAACTGTAAATATAATAAAAATGGGATTCACGGCCCAGGTGGATGGCCAGTTATGCAACATTTGGAAAACTGTATCATTTAACCGGCAAGTATAGAAAGGAAGCTTTACAGGAGTCTTAACCGTTCCTCATGTCTGAAAGTACTTTCAGGAGCTTTTTTGCGTTTAAAATCCATGACTTCCTTCGAAGGATGAAGAAGAAATGGATAATCATAATTGTAATTGCCCTGGTAACTATTGCAGTCCCTTGTCTGTTCATCGTATCTGTTTATTGCGGTGCGTTCGGGCATCTTCAGAGCAGGGAGGAGTTGCTGAATTTTAAAAACGCAACAGCCTCAACAGTATTATCCGCTGAAGGTGAGCTTATTGGCAAATTTTTTTCTGAAAACCGGACAAATGTTTCTTACACACAAATACCATCCTGTCTGATAGACGCTCTGATCGCCACAGAAGACGCCAGGTTCTTTGAACATGAAGGTGTTGATTCAAGGAGTCTTGCAAGGGTTTTGTTTAAGTCGGTCCTGTTTAATAATCCCAGCTCAGGAGGGGGAAGTACAATCACACAGCAGCTTGCAAAGAACATGTTCGGCAGAAAAAAATTCGGCGTGCTGACCGTTTTTGTAAACAAGACAAAGGAGGTATTACTGGCTTACCGCCTTGAAAAAACATACAGTAAGGAAGAAATACTTACCCTTTACCTGAATACAGTTTCTTTTGGTGAGAATATTTTCGGTATCGAAGCTGCGACAACACGCTATTTCAACAAAAAAGTTGAAGAACTTAAAATCGAAGAATCCGCAGTATTAATTGGCATTCTCAAAGCAACTACATATTACAACCCCCATTTGCATCCTGAAAATGCAAAAACCCGGAGAAATGTTGTTTTGAGTCAAATGGAGAAATACAATTACCTGGAACCACAGGAAGCAGATTCTCTGCTTAAGCTTCCTTTGATACTGGATTATTACAATGTTGAGTCAAAAGGACCAGCAGATTATTTTCTGGTCCAGGTAAAAAATGAGGCAGATAAGATCCTGCAGGAAATATCTTCTGCTACAGGTAAAGAATGGAATCCCGAAGAAGACGGTCTGGTTGTTGCTACGACATTGAACCTTCCCCTACAAAGCTATGTGAATAAATCTTTTCACGAGCATTTATCTGTAATGCAGAAAAGATTATCAGAGCAATACAATAGTTCTTCAGGGGAAAAATTAATCGGGGAAATTACGCAAAGTATACTGAAGGAGCAAAACCTTATAAAGCGGGCAGATGATATCACTTTACAGACAATCTTTGACTGGACCGGCTCATATGCCGATTCAATTTCTGTCAGGGATAGTATCAAACAGGCTTTAACATTGTTGCATGCAGGATTACTTGCCATTGATCCCCTGACCGGTGCCATCATGGCATGGGTTGGTGGTATTGACTTTAAAACCCAGCCATACGATCAGGTACTGGCCCGGAGGCAACTCGCTTCAGTTTTTAAACCGATGCTTTATGCAGTGGCAATTGAGGAGGGAATGGAACCCTGCCAGTATCTTGACAATGACTCCATTATTTTATCCGGGTTTGAAGACTGGAGCCCTGAAAATTATGATCATTCCTATGGTGGAAAATATTCACTTGCCGGTGCACTGGCCCATTCAATGAATATCCCGACCTTCAGCCTGTTCCTTAAGGTTGGTTTTGATAAACTCGATTCATTATGGAGAAAAATGGGCTTCTCCTTTACTCTCAACAACACTCCGGCACTCGCACTGGGTACTGCTGAAGCCAGCATCAGGGAGATAGCAGTTGTCTATTCGTCATTCGCAAATGGAGGATATAAAATTAATCCTCAATCCATAGTGTCAATCACAAATCCTGACGGAGAAATAATCTATCAGAATGATTTCAGTGAAGTCAGAACCAGAGTGCTGACTGAGAGATCGAGCCTATTGCTAAGCGCAATACTGCAAAAAGCTATCCGGGAAGGTACCGGAGCCTCATTGAACAATGTCTTTGGTGTTGCCACCCCCCTGGCCGGGAAAACAGGTACTTCACAAAATTATGCCGATGCCTGGTTTGCTGCCTTTAATCCGAAAATGACTATTGTCACCAGGGTCGGCGCCTCATCCCCGGTTATTCATTTTAACAATGGATCAAATGGTTCAGGAAGTGCACTTGCATTACCCCTGGTGGCATTGACATTGAAAAAAATTCAGTCAAATCCGGGAATAATGGAGGAGCTTATTGCTCCCTTTCCGGATCTGCCTCCCGAACTGGATGGAACCCTCGATTGTCCTGATTTTAAAGAAGACAACCTGTTTGATAAATTCCTTGATATCTTTAAAAAGGAGAAAATCATCTTTGAAGAAGATACCACCAGAGCGGATCAAAAAATAAGATCCTTTCTGAAAAGAATATTCAGAAAGAGATAAAACGTCACTGGTTGTTGCACCGAATAATTTGGTTTACACACGTAACGGCAATCTGTTTGTAGAATAGAGGATACAAACTTGATCTGGCTAATCGTCTTTAATGCAACGAACAGCAAATCCACTTTTCTTGTTGCTGCTGGTCCTGTCTACATTGCTGTAACCGTGGTACACGTCCCGGCAGTAGGCATCCGACGATGAGGCTTCCGTTGAAGACCACCAATAACCGTGGCGTCCAATACTGTTAAATGTGCCAAGATAATTACGGTAGCCTCCCGGAAGAGCTGTGAAACCTGTTTCATTGGTTGCCCCGGTATTTGGGCTTGCCCAGTGCGTTATACCGGTTTCCTTAAGTTTACCACCGGCTATAATCCCACCTCCAAGATAATCGGTTAAGATTGTCCATTCTTCATCAGATGGTACGTGCCAGCCCGTCGGGCAAAGCTTACCTGTGTTTACAGTGTGCCAGTTGTACATTGCTCCATAAGTAATTGAATCATTATTATACCAGCAGTAGCCCGGTGTGGTTAATGCTCCCCATGCTGTCTCATCTGTTACAAATGGAATATCTGTCCCGTCGTTATATTTGATAGTTTTCAGGTTTTCAGCCATCCATGTTTGTGTTCCGATCTGGATAGTTTTATAAGTATTATCATTAATATCACTTACTGATCCGTAGGTCAGATCAGGATTAAAGATAATAACACTGCCAACTGTATCAGAAGTAGTAAATGTAACGTCGCTTCCATAAGTAGTTCCAATTGAGTTTACTGCTTTTACCCGGTAATGATATTCTGTATTTATTGTTAAACCAGTCAGGCTTGAACTGACACCGGTAGATGTAAATCCGCTTACCGTATCAGGTGTTGCATTTATACTATATCCATAAGAAGCAGTCGTATCATACTCAAAAGATACTATTGTGACCTGTCCGTTGGCATTTACCGTGGCGTTCAGGGTCGCCCATGTTTGTCCGACCCATGATGCCGAATTGGTAGTTGCTGTTGGTGCAGCCGGATCAGATGTTTTTTCTTCTTCATCTTTTTTGCATGTAGTTAAAAACATTGCTGCACTTACCAGAGCAACAAAGATCATCAATAGATAATTAAAATGTTTTTTCATATCAGCAGCTAATTTTAAAAGTTATCCGGGTTCTGTCGTTTACAGGTTTGTTATTAATAAATATTACCGGCACAAATATTTTATAAATTTCCATCTGCCACAAAAGTAATGCCATAAGAATAATTTCACAATTTATTTTTGCTTTTGAACTTACTCTCAAGGGAGTGTCTAAAAAAATGACAGCCATTAATTAGTTTAAGTTGCTTGGTGCTGGTTGCTAGTTAATTGAAACTGAAACGAATGACTATTCTGATATTAGTTGAAAAAATTGATATAAAATTACATATTATTCTATTAATCAGCAGCTAACCAGCAACAAGGAACCAGAAACTAGCAACTTGAATTAATTAGTATATTTAAAAGAAAAATGGAGGTGTTAAATATGAAACTTAAATTAATTAGGGCATTTTGTCTGATCCTTATCAGCCTGACTATGAATCCGGACATTTGCAGCCAGGCTATCGGGCTGGTTGATGTAAAGTACGCTGAACAGATTATCACTGTCGGTGGGCCCGGCGCTGATGTTCCGGGCTTTACATCAGGGGCGATCCAGATTGCCCTGGATGCTGTCCAGGCAAGAGGTGGCGGTACAGTAAAACTAAATCCCGGTGTTTATGAGATCACTGGTCCGGTTCGTCTCTCAAGTAATACTTCACTGATCGGATCAGGTAAAGAGACCATATTGCAGAAATGCAATGGATTTGAAACCAGTTTTACTGTTGACGCGGACTGGGGAATGTTAAAAGCCGTAGTGAAAGATGTAAGCGGATTTAAAAAAGGAATGGGCATCCAGTTATACGATGACAAGCATAAACAGGGATGGGATGTTACCACAGCCGTGATAACGGATATTCAGGACAATGTTATTTACTTTGACAATAAAACAGTTAATGACTACCTGGCTTCATTGAATGGCACGATCACGAATGGCTGTTCGATTGTCGAAGCGGTTGGCGTTGAGAATGTTAAGATCGCTGACCTGGTTGTTGAGGGGAATAAAAGTACAAACAGCTATATAAATGGATGCCGTGGAGGCGGAATATATATTCACAAATCAAGGAACTGTCTTGTTGAAAATGTTAAGGTCAATGAGTTCAACGGGGATTCCTTCAGCTGGCAGATCGATGAAAATATTACCTTAAGAGGATGTGAGGCCTCATACGGGGACGGACTTGGATTTCATCCCGGAACAGGTTCCGATCAATCAATCGTTGAAAACTGTATCAGTCATAACAATAAGGGAGACGGGGTCTTTTTGTGCTGGAGGGTTCAGAACGGGATTTTCAGGAATAATAGAGTTTATTCAAACGGCGATAATGGAATTTCAATAGGCCATAAGGATACTGATAACATTTTTGAAAATAACCATGTTTATGAAAATGGCCATCATGGAGTTCTTTTCCGGAATGAAAATGAACAAAACAGCGGTCACAGGAATACTTTTACCGATAATATTATTGAAAACAACGGCATTGAACAGGAATCAGGCGGATTCTACATTGGTGGCGAAACACATGATATTAACATTGCCGGTAATACTATCCGCTCAACCGGTAAAGGAAATCAAACAACAGCAATTATTGTGGGTAAGAAATCCTCTAGAATAACATCATCCAACAATAAGATCTCAGGATCCAGAGAGATTGTCTATGAAAAATAAATCCGTTCTACCAGAATGAAAATCCGGTCCGGTGAGGATAGTACTTGTAAAATCAAGAGTGAATCCAAAAGTAAAAAGAATAATCTAAAACCATCTGTTCTTTCTGAAATAGTATAACATAACCAAGACTATCAGTACTATTATTCCCCACATGATGAAATAACTGTATCTGAAATGCAGTTCCGGTAAATAGTCAAAATTGGTACCGTAGATCCCAACGATGAACGTTAAAGGAATAAAGATAGTTGCAAAAACTGTCAGTACCTTCATTACATCATTTACCCTGCTGTTGAGGTTGGTATTATAAAGGTTGATCTGGTCTCCGATCATATTAAAATAAGTATCGATGGCTTCATTCGAATAATCGACCAGGTCATAAAGTTCCTGATAATAAACAACTGATTCTTTACGAATTAATTCTGAATTAGACTTCAACAAACGGGTCATCACCTCCTTTAAAGGCCTGATACTTTTACGGAAGAATGTTACTTCTGTTTTAAGATGGAAAAGCTCTGCACTTGTTTCCTTGTCGGGCACTGACAGTTTATTTTCGAGCTGTTCAACTTTATCGCCAATTTGTTCAATGGTTATTAAATAATTATCAACGAGGCTATCAATCAAAGTATACAACAGATAATCCTCCGATAGATTACGGATCCAGCCAATATTCTTTCTGATCCTTTCGCAAACAGGTTCAAAATGATCTCCTGTTCTTTCCTGGAAAGTAATAACAACGTGTTTGCACAGGATAAAGGATATCTGATCAACACTGATCTTGTTTTTTATGTTATCAAAGAATCCCGCTTTGGCAAGTATTGTTAAGGAGTTTTTATCTTCAAACAATCTGGATCTTTGCCCTGTATCCAGAATATCCTCCAGGGCTAATGGAGAAATTTCAAAATGCTTACCTAATTTTTCAATGGTTGACACATCATGAAGACCGTCGATATTTAACCAGTTTACCTGATCAGTTTTTATTTCTCTGATTGCCTCACCTATAGTTTTAAATTCTGTTTCAAAGGTGGTCTCCTGGTTATACCGGAATAATCTGAACCGGGGAGTATCCATTTTTTTATTTCCGATAAAAATTAAACTCCCGGGAGCAGTTCCTTTAGTTTTAATTCTGCTTTTTAAAAATCTGGCCATTCATTTATACTTTTAGATCTTATCACTACTCTTTGCCTATTGCTCCGCCTCCTATCATTATGCGAATATAAGGACCCGTAATACCCATCTTTGGTGCACCTGAGATTTCTATTTCGTCCATTCCCAGCTTACCTTTAAAAGGAGATACAGTGTATCCCGCACGAACGCCAAGAAGCATTCCACCTCTTCCACTTTCGTCCTCGACAAATTTAAGTAAGTACTCTGCTCCCAATGCCAAATTAAGTACCAGACCTCCTGTTGACATCACCGAGCTTCTTGCTGGTATTTGGAGGATTTCATCAAAAGAGAGTGATTCTATATCCTCATATATCTTTAGATTCATAACACCGGCTCCCAGTCCGGCAAGCGGATAAATCCTGAAATCTTTAACGGAAAAAATATTATACCCTACATTTATAAAACCACATCCAGCAATAACAGAGCTCGTATAATTTCCGCTGGTTACACTTTCCCCCAGCAGGCTATAGCCTTCTCCTCCTATTATCAATCTGTTATTGATAATTGCGTGCCCTCCTCCGCCTACAGCGAAAAAATTTTCCGAAATCGTTGAGTATCCGTTACTTTCGAACTTATTATTCAGATCTGTCAGGTTTATAATACTTCTACCAAACATAGAGTACCCCATGCCCCCGAATTCTCTGACAGCTGACGCATTTCCCTGCCCCCTGGAATTGCCGGCGAAAAAGACACTTACGACGATCAATAGAGTTAATGCTGTAATTTTTCTGGCTTTTCTGTTCATAGCTGTTACCTCCTTTTTATTTTTGATTAATGAGTATGAAATATTTTCTGCTACTATAAACCAGTATTATAATTAATATGAGTACTTGGAATCAATAACATAATTTTATTGATTTTCTTCGTTAGCCC
>CAZQVL010000052.1:0-19310 GCA_964596715.1 uncultured Rikenellaceae bacterium | reverse complement strand
AAAAAGAAAAAAAGGAAAAACCGAAGGATAAAGAAGAAGTTAAGAAGGAAAAAGCAAAGTATCCTGAAGAAAAAGAAAATATTATCGCTGAAGAAACAGTTCAAGAAGCTGAAAAAGAAAAGATCCCGGCAGATGAAATAACTGATAATGATCTTTTACTGGAGGAGGATGAAGATCTTGTTCAATTATTTAAACCCGAGTTCAAAAACCTAACCGGTCCAACAGTTGTCGGTAAAATTGACCTGCCTGTTGAAGAGAAAAAGAAATCGTCTCAACATCAGCCTGTCAAGGTTAACACTGATGAGGATCTCAGGAGAAAAAAGAAAAGGAAGAGAATTTCAAAAGAGGTTGAGATAATCCCGGTTAAGAAACCAGGTTTGACTGATAAGAAAGAAAAAACAGGCAAAAAAGTAATAAAGAAAAGACCTGTCAGGGCTGAAATTGATGAGGAAGAAGTTCAGAAACAAATAAAAGAGACTCTTGCACGGCTTACAACTAAAGGAAAATCAAAAGGTTCGAGATACCGGAGGGAAAAAAGAGACGCTATAAGCCAGAAGCACCGTGAAGCTGAAGATCAGATAGAAAAGGAAAGAAATATTCTCAAAGTTACCGAATTTGTGTCGGTTAATGAACTGGCAACAATGATGAATATTCCTGTTACTGATATCATCTCAACATGTATGAACCTTGGTCTTTTTGTTTCGATCAATCAAAGGCTCGATGCTGAGACTATGGCACTACTGGCCGATGAATTCGGGTACAAAGTAGAATTTGTCAGTGCTGAACTGCTGGAAGCAGTCAGGGAAGAAGAAGATTCTGAGGAAGATTTAAAACCCAGATCACCGATTGTTACTGTAATGGGTCATGTTGATCATGGAAAAACAAAATTGCTTGATTATATAAGGAGGACCAATGTCATTGCCGGTGAAGCAGGAGGTATAACCCAGCACATAGGAGCTTATAGTGTTCTTCTTGATGACGGACGCCAGATTACTTTTCTTGATACCCCCGGTCATGAAGCTTTTACGGCTATGCGTGCCCGTGGTGCCCAGATAACTGATATCGCTATTATTGTTGTTGCTGCTGACGATGGAGTAATGCCTCAGACAATCGAGGCTATCAACCACGCTTCAGCGGCAGGTGTTCCTATAGTCTTTGCAATTAATAAAATAGACAAATCAACGGCCAATCCCGATAAAATAAAAGAGGCACTGGCAAACATGAATTACCTTGTTGAAGACTGGGGTGGTAAATACCAGTCGCAGGAGATTTCTGCAAAATCCGGTATTAATATCGAACTTCTTCTGGATAAAGTCCTTCTTGAAGCTGAACTTCTTGATCTTAAGGCAAATCCGGAAAAACCTGCAATTGGGACCGTCATTGAATCTTCACTTGATAAAGGCAGGGGATTTACCGCTACAGTGCTGGTAAAAGCCGGCACATTAAAGATAAGCGATATCATTCTTGCCGGTACTTGCTACGGCCGTGTAAAAGCCATGTACAACGAACGTGGCAATAAAATTAATAAAGCAGGCCCTTCAGTACCTGCACTTATACTTGGATTGAACGGAGCTCCCCAGGCTGGTGATAAATTCAATGTAATGGATAGCGACCGGGAAACAAAAGATATTGCAACCAGGAGGTCACAACTTCAAAGAGAACAGGGATTGAGGACCCAGAAACACATCACACTCGATGAAATAGGCCGGAGAATAGCTATCGGCAATTTTCAGGAACTGAATATTATTGTAAAAGGAGATGTTGACGGATCAGTTGAAGCTTTGAGCGATTCACTTATTAAACTTTCTAAGCCGCAAATACAGCTTAATATAATACATAAAGCGGTAGGACAGATATCCGAGTCGGATATCCTGCTCGCTGCTGCATCAAATGCAATAATCGTAGGATTCCAGGTACGTCCCTCACTTAGTGCACGCAGACTGGCCGAAAAAGAGGAAATAGATATCAGGCTCTATTCAATTATCTATAATGCTATTGAACAAATAAAATCCGCAATGGAAGGAATGCTGGTTCCGGAAATCCGGGAAGAGATAGTCGCAACTATTGAAATCCGTGAAATATTCAAGGTCACAAAAGTAGGAACAGTTGCAGGATGTTACGTTAAAGAGGGAAAAATAACCAGAAATACTAAAGTACGTATCATACGCGATGGTATTGTAATTTATACAGGAGAACTCGGTTCCCTCAAACGTTTCAAGGACGATGTCAAAGAAATAACAAGTGGTTATGAATGCGGTCTAAACATAGCCAATTTTAACGATATCAAAGTCGGGGATATAATTGAAGGATACCAGAAAGTAGAGGTTAAAAAGACACTCTGATAAAAACCAAAGAGCTAATGCTGGGTGCTGCCCACCTTCGCCAAGGCTTCGGTGGGTAAAAGGTGCTGGGTGCTGGGTTGGAAGATTTGGATCTATTACATTAACCTGCAACATGTAACATGCAACCTGCAACCTTGATTAAACTATCGCTTTATACTTTTCTGCAGAAAGAAGCTCATTTACTTCCGAAGGATCTGTAATTTTGATTCTGATCATCCATCCTTTGCCATAAGGATCTTTATTAACCAGTTCCGGTGATTCCTCAAGTGCCGGATTTACTTCAAGTATCTCACCGCCGACCGGCATAAACAAATCTGACACTGTCTTTACTGCTTCAATTGTTCCGAAAACTTCTTCTTTACTCAGAGTCTCCCCCAGTGTTTCAATTTCAACGAAAACAACATCACCCAGCTCGCTCTGTGCAAAATCAGTAATACCAACAAATCCTTCGGTTCCATCAATCCGAAGCCATTCATGGTCTTTTGTATAAAATAGATCTACCGGAATGTTCATATCTGAATCTTGTTATTTGATTAAAGAATTCTGTTCTTATTTTGAAAGCCATCCAAAAATAGAGATTTTTTATTTATTAAAGGTCTGAAATTATAATTTTCAGGAAATTCCGGTAGCAGATTTTCTTACTGGACCAGTGTAAACCTGAGACTGAATCCGAAATTGGTATTCGAGGTTGGAAAGGTATTGGCAACAAACGGATTGTTCATGGTGTGATCGGCAAATATCTGCAGGTTGAACCTGTCGCTCAGAACATAGTCAGCCTGGGCTCTTATTGTAAATTCTTTTCGTCCGACTACTGGCTGATTTACATCTTCAACCAGTTTTCTTGCAACTGTTTTATTATCACGTATCACCAGATCAAATCTTATATTAAGGTCGCTTCTCAGTGTTTTCTGACTTCCGCCTGTTCTGACAATTATCTTAACATCATCGAATCTGTATCCTGCTCCGAAAATCAGCTCATTGATACGTGCATCAGCTATCTGGTTACTTGTAAGATTCAGTGAAACAGTCCTCGATTTCTTCCATTCGATCCTTGTGTTCAGGCTGTTCTTCCAGTTCAGATCAATATTAATAAGAGGACTGAACTGTTCACTAATTGTAACAACATTTATTTCATATTGCTGGATAAAGTTATTCTGCAAATCTCTTATGGCACTGATACCATTTGCATCAGCACTGTAATTAAGGTTTGTAGTATAGGAACCAACCTGATATATGCTTCTGTACTGATGGGAAATATTTACTGATCTGAAGATTCTCTGTATAAACGGGAACCTTGATAATCCGTCAAAGTTCAATCTCCAGTTAGGCATCATTTTTAAGACAGAAGGAAAAGTTGCAAGAGTTACCTTTCTGGGATTTGTTCTGGTATATGCAGCTAAAAAAGCCGGTATTAAAACCTCACGTGAAGTGCTGCCATAGCCGCTCTTGTAAGGTCCTTCCACAAGTAATCCCGTTAAAGGATCGGTATCCGGATCATACCCGGGATCAAGCTTTTGTCTTTCTTCTGCCCTCCTTTCCGATATAATTACCGAATTTCTCTTGAAAGCCTCAAATGTAGGAGATACATAGTCATTATCCTTTGATATCTTTTCGAATGCAGTTCCCCAGGAGATAACGGAAATTGAAAAATTACCTGTAACGATACGGTTTCGCGTACTGTCAGGGAAATTCCCATTATAATCAGCTATATAATAAGAACTTACATTCTCAAGGAATCTTCTGTCAGCATTGATGTCAATCCTGAGTCCCGGAAAGGGTTCCACAGTACTCCGCATGGAGATATCAAGTTTATTATTATACGAAGCAGGAGTATTCAAAAGTGTATCGGTGGAAAGCCAGCCATAACCGACTGCCTTATCGAAGAAGTTCTTATCGCTGTACCCCAGAATAAAAGGCCAGCCGGGAGCCAGAATATCATTAAATTCCGACATCCCCAGGTATTTTGTTTCTGGTAGAAAACCTGGCAGTAATTGTCCCTGAGCCGACATATACGTAAGACTGACTGACCTGATTCCCATCAATGCCCTTAGTATATATTCGCCAGTTACAGTGAACGGATTTCTTTTTCTCCGCACTCTTCCGTCTATTGTCACCTGTGTGGCATCTGCACTTTCTTCCGCCGTGAAACTGATCCTGTTCTCGCTTGCAATCTCAACTTTACCCTTCAATTCAGTACCATCACTTTTTAAAACTCTTACATTTACATCCCTTGTTCTTAAATTATGAGTGATAAACCTGGCCACATTTGCTCTGAAGTTTACTCTTCCTCTGGTAAATGTAACTGTCTTATATTCAGCTTTCATCCTTTGAACTGCATCAGGTCGTGTATTATTCTCGATATTTTTAAGAAACTTTGACTTACCATAGAGAGTTGTCAGATTTGCCATAGCAGTCAAAGTAAGCTCATTGTGATTTTTTATTGTGTTTCCCAGGTTTATTTTCATGGTATCGGGGAAAAGAGGACCAGCAAGCCATGTATAATCAGATCCGTAACGGGCATTGGCATTAAGCCACGATAACAGAGGAAGTTTATTGACAGGGATAGTATAGGTTATATTAATAAAGTGGTTATATGTTGTTGTCCTTCCAAAGTTTTTAAGGTTGATAAGTACCGAATCACGCCAGTTTTCATATTGATTGGCGTATCTTCTTTTATCAACACCTCCGGCTGGTTCATCAATCCTGGCAAGATTAGTGGCTGTAAAGTCAACTTTAAGCTGGCGGGTGATATCAAATTTAACATCATAAATCCGGCTCCACTCGAAGTCCTTTCTGAATGATGGAGTGATACGCAGATAGGGATTATTTATATTCCTTGTTTTCACCTCATTATAATAACGGCTAAGGTCGGTTCTGAACGACAGGCTTCTAGGTAAAAGATAAAGATTGAAGTCCTTTATTATTCTGAATACTGGTGAATTCAGAAACCTGACATTTTTAAAAGGCATAATATTGGCTGGCTGTGACTGATAATCATAGTTCAGTCCCCCCCTGTAGTGCTTCTCAAGATCTATTTCCGTTCTGGTATTACTACGATAAACCTCATTATATGTATAATTAACACTAAAGTTCGCCAGGTCCCATAAGTGAGGTTTTTCTCCACGCCTTGTTAATCCTGCATTACTTATTGTTATTGTTTTTCGCCTGGCATAGTCACCTGATATTGTCTTGATTGAATCACGTGTCTCTTTATCTACAGCTTCTTTTAGAGCCTTTTTTAGTGGAATATCCGGGTCAAGCGGATTATACTGGGGTGTAATGCGTGTCTCAGAGTAACCAACATAAACAGGTATTCGTACACCAATCTCCTCGGGGAAAAACTTACCCATCTCAAAGCTCGAGGAGATATCATATTTCACTATCTGTTCCTTGCTTCTCTCATTTACTTTCTTATCAATGCTTCCCCATCCGGGAGTGCTTGCCTGACCAACCATATCGACTGTACCAAAATCAGCCAGCCTGGCCTGAACATGTGCATTGGCAGCCCAGCCTCCATTCTCAATAAAATCGCTCAAACGCAATTCATTTACCCATACTTCGCCGTATTTGGGATTGCCGTCATCAGAGCCTGTACTTCTGGTCTTAATAGGATTCCTCACGCCTACCATTATTACCTTTACATTGCTCAGGTTGGGATTCCCTGAGACTGCAATCCTGTGTGATTCATAATTATAAATAAATACATCCGATACACTGAGTGACGAACCTGGCTCCTGCATCTGACGGTTACGTTCCTGCTTGGCTTCCTGGAATATTGTGAGGTCAATATTGAAACTGTTTTCTTCGGGCCATACCAGCGCTCTCGATGCGTCACTCTTATTATCGTATCTGCCTGGCGGAGTGAGCTTTAAAGGAATTTCATACTCATAAAAATTACCTTTATAATCCGATCCTATCCTTATGAAAGCTGTCAGTTCATCATCATAAAGTGGTTGTCCGATCATTGCTTCAGCATGCACTTCCATCCTCAGCCTTCTGTATTGTCTGATATCGAGATTAACATTTCTGAAGGCTGCACGGGCATCACCATCCTCGAGATTCTGAACCCGGAGAACCATTGCCTGCTCATTAAGCTGGCGCAACTGGGGATTCTGAGGATCGACTATCCTGGTAAAACCCGGTGGCAAAACGTAGTTGACAGGCTCTTTCCCTGAATTCTCTTCAATGCTTACCGAACTAATTTCAAAAGTGCCGTCAGCAGCTTCGGGTATGGTTATCCTTTCCCCGCCCTCCATAAACGAGATATTATATTTTCTCCACTCAGCTCTTACCAGATCGAGTTTAGCAAACCGCATCACTAAAGGTTCTTCAAAATCCCTGAGAAACATCCTCATAAAACGTATAGACTTAAAATCTCTTATTGGTCCGATAACTTTGTAATAATCGGTTATCGGGATTTTGAACTGGTACCATTTCACTTTTGACTTAACTCCGTTTGCCATGGTAGCTTCATATTCAATCTCATCAACAACATAGTCCGAACCAACCCTGATATCTCCTGGTCTGATGCTAACCCTGTACTGATAATAGCTTTCTGTTTCACTTAAAGTATTATCACGGTTAATATCTTCCATATCAGGTAAGGTGGAACCTGTAGTAGGATAAGGTTCAGGCGACATTTCCGAAGTAGGGGAGTTACCTTCCTGCCCGTTATATTTCTTATACCTGTCAAGTATTCCTTTCTGTTCAAAATCGTAATCAGATCCTCTGAAATAGTGAAAGTCATCACTAGAGGGATCTTTTAGTATTTCCTGATAAACCTCCGGATTTGCGATCAGCATTGATCTATCCAGATAATCAGTAAAGAATGTCTGTTCATCCTGATTTCTCAGCCCATCGAAGCCGACATCCTGGTATAACCTCGATTCGGGAGCATTGTCAAAAGCATGGACCACAGCCTGAACAGTCGGCACCCGGCCCCATGCTGTTGTATCAATATTTTTGGACTCAGCTGAGCCCGGCAGGCCATTCTCAAAACTTTTTCGTGAATCCCGCAAAATGTCTTCTGAAATATTTCCGAGGTTAATGTAAAGATCACCTCCTTCATGTTCAGGATCCTCGACAAAAGGATCCATGAGCCAGAATTTAATGTATTGAATGTTTGCAGTCTCAAAATCGCTTGTAAGAACCTCTCTCATAATGCCGCCCCATCTTGAATCCGGATCATTAAGCTTGCCATCTGCATTCATCCCCCTTGAATAAGGGCCGGGATCAGTATCATAATTATACGGGCCCTTTTCTTCAGGGTAATATGCAATGTTCAATACAGCTATATTTGTTGGTATTCCGCTGGGACTCTCCCTGTAGGGAAATATTTCATTTTCATAGATCTCCCGGACAAAATGGCTCGATTGTTCATCGGCATTTTGCTTTATGTGATCAGGTGTGGAGGCTCCGTTCCTGAGGAAAAGCGGATCAATAACATACCAGGATATCTTAGCCCTGTTGTATCCGCTCACAAGGTTGTTATTAAACCTTGCTTCCGGAAAAAGCTGATCCTGACCCTGCGGGATACTTGACACGGTCCAGGCATTAAATGATTTAAGATCAAGAGGTATTTCACTTGCCTCAAAATCATCAATATAGGAGTTGCCAGCGCTTGAGATTGCCCTTGAATGCCCGGGGATCAGATTGGCAAATTCCCCAAAGAAGGAAAAAGTTGAGGGAGTCTTGGTTTCGAGAAGGGGGACCTTATCTATGATCTTTGTCAGCAGTTGGGACTCTGTTTTATAGGATGTGTTTAATCCCCAGATGGTATTTGAGATCGGCTCTTCCCCAAAATTTACCTTTTGAGTATATGGCCTTTCAGTAAGATGTAATACAGTACCCCCGATGTTAAAATTATCAGATATCCTGTAATCGAGATGAGTACCTAGAAGGGTTTTGGTCTGGAAACCAAAGAACTGATTACTTTCAAGAGATACCTGGATGGGTGTCTGGGATTCAATCAGTGCAGGATTGATGATTCTTACACTCCCCATATTATAATCGACAGTATAATCAATGTTTTCAGTAAGAGGAACACCACCGGCAGTTACCTTCACTGCTCCCTGGGGGATGCTTGTTGCATTAAGCCGGATCTCCGATCCCGATTCGGAAGAGTACTGGCCTGTCATAAGAAATTTATTCTTCTCGGCCATTTGCCTTGCTACTGTCTGGGTTGAATCATAAAGCTCCTGAAAAACATATTTATCAGCTATACGGTTATCAGATATTTTCTTTCTCAGGTGACTGCCGAAAGGCTCGATGACAGGAAAGATGATTTTCCCCCTGTCAACTCGTACTGTGATATCATCAATGAAATCAAAATAACCATCGGACTCTCTGTCGAGCTGGGAATTCAGGTTATCAAACCCCATGACCTGAAGTAGTATCTGGTCTGCAAGCTTCCCTTCGGGAAGGTAATTGATTGAGTTACCTGTTTCGTCATCCTGATAGAGAATATTCAGCGCAAAATCAGTTCTTTCAAGTTTACCTGAACCGAGCGAGTAAATATTCTTCATCATCAAGTCCCATGTCGGAAGTTTTGGACTAAGGGTTGTACCTTTAAGTAATTTCAGAATAAGTGTCTGTGGAGCGTTTACTCCGTCAGTTGAGAACTCTCCTATCTTATATACCTTTCCGTCAAGTATATATTCAAAAGCAACAGCAAGAACTTCGTCTGTATTGAGAGCAGTGTTAAGGGAAATATATCCGAGCTGACGGTTGAAATAAAACTCTCTTTCATTAAGCCTCCTGGCGTTTTCAATCTTCTCAAAATCCCTCCCGATCTGAAAATCCGGATATAAGGGATCAAAAGCGTTTGTCACCTGATCAACATCCCTGACCAATCCATAGGCTGTTGTGAGCTGTTCATATAACTGGTTGGTATTGTTGTCGGGCAACAACCCGGCACCGGGAGTCGCCTGGAAAGCAGGTATATTGTTGAATATGTGATTATCATTCTCAGCAAGGTCCAGAAAAGCAACGATATTCCTGTTGCTGCCTTCCTCAAAACGGCTTGTCTTGTTTGTGATCCATACCTCAATACGTTCGATATTAATCCCTGAACTTACAACAGGGAGATTCTTAAGGGCATCATCGTAAATATCCCTGAAATATTGCGAAAGAAAAAAATGTCTGTTTGCTTCGTATTCATCGGCATATACCTCAAAGTCACTTAATTGGGCACCGCCTCTCACATCAATTACTGAAGATTCTCCTTTCTGCTGTGACAGCACTGTTGTAACTGTAAGCTTGCCGAACTGCATTTCAGTTTTAAGACCAAAAAGGCTGTAGCTTCCGGTAATAAGGGTTCCTGTTAAAGGAAGCGTGACATCTCCTGCTTCTACCAGTTTAAGAATCTCATCCTCCTTGCCAGCATACTGAAGTTTTGTCCTGTTCTCAAATTCAAACATTGCATCAGTATTATAATTGACACCCAGTTGCATTTTATCACCGATGGTACCCGTTACATTCATTTGAATTTTTTCCTTGAAATCAAAGGTGGGGATAGTCCTGAGTTTCTCTGAAAGAGTTGGATTTTGAATTCTTGAGATATTAATTCCGAAAATGAGTTCTGCCGATCCCTGCGGAATAATATTAATAACATTACTCCCGAATATCTTATCAAATGCCGCTCCGCCTATCTCAATCTGTGGTATCAGCGTTGATCTGAATCCAACTTCTTCACCGGCAATCCTTGATTGCCAGTAATCGCGCATTGCTCTGTCAAACTCATATTCCCAGAACTCTTCCGGGCTCATATGTACCGGAATACGGTAATTAAAATCTCCGACTTTCTGATAAATAATATATTCGTTTTTCCCCGGATCATAAACAACAGTTGACTTGATATTTGACGGATTGTCGAGGAAAAGTGGGGACTTTTGTGTTGATTCCCAGGGTATACCGGAAACATCCTCTAATTTCAGTATTGGTTTTGGGATTGTATCAGGTGTGATTGTTTGTTGTGTTATCTGACCATATGTTTCTCTCGACCGTAAAGCCGTAGCAGCGAGCAGAACAATATAAGATATAGTCAGAATATTTTTATATGATATTCCTGATCCCAAACCGGCTAGTCTTCTCTATTACAAGTTTTTAAGTGCCCTCTTTATCAACTCCTCCACAGTCAGATTCTTTTCTTCTCTGATAATCTTATCAAGGATTTTTGAGACAGCACTTTTGGCAAACCCAAGCATTACTAAAGCAGATAACGCCTCTTCGCGTCTTGTATTGTCTGCAAACGCAAATATTTCACTTGTTCCGGTTTGTTTACCAAGTTTATCTTTAAGGTCAACAATAATTCTCTGAGCAGTTTTTAATCCTATCCCTTTTATATCTTTCAGTACATTTACATCAGATCCCAGAATGGCTTTCTCTATTTCGGGCGGACTCATGGATGACAGCATCATTCTTGCGGTGCCTGCGCCAACTCCGGTAACGGATATCAGCAACCTGAAAATATCGCGTTCTTCCTTATCGGCAAAGCCAAAAACCTGATGGCTGTCTTCCCTTATTATTTCATGAATAAGAATCTTATGCTCTCTTTTATCTCCCAGTTTAGAAAAAGTTGTAAGGGAAATATTAACGAAATATCCGATCCCGGAGGTTTCAATGGTCAGAAAGGTTGGTGTTATTGCGGTTATGGTTCCTATCAAATAATCGATCATATTGGGTGCTCAGTATTTAAAATTTCCGGCGGAAGTTCGTCTGCACGGTCAGTATGAATATCAATATCCTGATGTTTAAGAGGATTTTGTGTGATCTCGTCATACAGTTGTCTGTTTTTGTAGATGTCGCAGGCGAGGAATATAGCATGCCGGAAAGAGTTTTCTGACGCTTCTCCTTTACCGGCAATTGAGAAAGCAGTACCATGTACGGGTGATGTTCTGATAAATGGTAATCCAGCAGTGAAATTGACTCCTGAATCAAATGACAAGGCTTTAAAGGGTGCTAGTCCCTGGTCGTGATACATTGAGAGTATCCCGTCGAATTTTGTAAACGATCCTGCACCGAAAAATCCATCAGCGGAGAATGGTCCGAATGCCATAATTCCTTCATTACATGCCTGTTGTATTGCAGGGATTATTATTTCCGATTCTTCTCTCCCAAGCAGTGAGTTGTCTCCGGCATGAGGATTAAGACCCAATACAGCTATAGCCGGTTTGCGTATCCCAAAATCGAACATCAGCGATTGATTCATCAAACGGAGTTTGGTGAGCAGTAATTCTTCAGTAATAAGCTCCGGCACTTTGCCAAGTGGTACATGATCAGTGGCCATACCTATTCTCATGCTTTCGCTTATCATAAACATCAGAACCTCTTCAACTCCTGTTTTTGATTTAAGGTAATCAGTATGTCCGTTATAATGAAAATTCTCCGATTGTATATTCTTCTTATCAATAGGTGCTGTTATAAGAACATCCAGCCTTTTATGCTTGAGGTCGTCTACAGCTCTTTCGAGTGAAATAAGTGCTGCCTCTCCTCCCTGTTGGGTTGATTTGCCAAGCTCGACTCTTACATTATCATCAAGGCAGTTGATCATGTTTGCTTTCTTGTGATTGGCTTCTTCAGGGGTTCTTATATTATTAAAGCTGAAGTTACTAATATTAAGAGCTTTCCGGTGATACGCAGCCACCTTCGGAGAACCATATACCACCGGCACACAGAATTCATTTATCATATTGTCCATGAGCGCCTTAATAATTACCTCATATCCGATACCATTAATATCTCCATGCGAGATACCTGCGATTATTGTTTTTCGTTCCATAAAAACTTATTTCTTTCCCAGAAGATTTGCTGCAATTTTCTTCAAAAAAGTTGAAAGCAGCCTTAAACCTGAGCCACATCCGTCCTTTAACCTGTAAAAATCATCTTTCTTCAGAGAACTGGTTCCGGCAATATCCATATGGATCAAAGGAAAATCAGTAAAACTCTCAAGAAATTTACCTGCAGTGATGGCTCCTGCTTCCTTTCCTCCAATATTTTTGAGGTCTGCTATATCCGATTTTAAAAGCTCACCATACTCTTCCCAGAATGGCAATTCGGCTGTTCGTTCATACACCTCTTTCCCGCATTCTTCGAGCAGGGAGAAATATTTTCTTTCGGCATTGCCCATTATGGCAATTGCCTGATTTCCAAAAGTCATTGCCGCCGATCCGGTAAGAGTGGCAACATCAATAATCAGTTCCGGAGAGTACCTTGATGCATAACTGATTGCATCAGCCAGGATAAGCCTTCCTTCAGCATCGGTATTCCCGACTTCTACAGTCATTTTATTATGCATGGTAATAACATCACCCTGTGTATAAGCATTACCACCCGGCCTGTTGTCTGTTGCAGGTATCAAACCAACAACATGAAGGGGCAAACCCGTTTTTGCCGCAGTATGCAAAACACCTGCAACAATTGCAGCGCCTGCCATATCACCTTTCATACCCGCCATATAATCGCCGGTTTTGATATTCAATCCACCGGTATCATATACTACTCCTTTACCTACAAGTATAAAAGGTTTCTCATTAAGACACTTTTGGGGGTGCCATTCAAGAACACAAAAAACAGGAGGATCTACACTGCCCCTGTTAACAGCAATAAGACCTCCCATCTTCAGAGCCTCAATCTTCCCCTTATTAAATACCTCAAAATGTAATCCGGTATCCGACACCATTTTTCTGATCTCTTCTGCAAGAGCCGGAGCGTTAAGATAGTTTACCGGTTCATTTATCAAATCACGCGTAAAATATACAGCTTCACTTAAAACAGCAAGCCATTTAATCTCTTTATCATCAACATCGCCATATAACAGAAGTCTGGAGGGAAAATCCTTCTGCTCTTTTTTCTCCTGCCTGGTTTTGTATTTCTCAAATGAATAAAAACTTAAAAGCAATCCCTCAGTGAAATCTTCAATAGCTCCTTTATAAGCATCATGTGAGGTTATTACCAGTTCACTATGGTTCTGTGATTTAATAAGTATCTTAAGCTTGTAAGCCGTCCTTCGTAGCTCCTCCCTGGTTTTGTAAATATTATCTTCCTCTTTTATTCTTACCAGATAGGTTGATTTGTAATATGAATTAATGTACACATAATCCTCCTTTGCCAAAAGCAGTTGATGGGCATACTCCTTCTCAGATTTGCTGAGTATGAGATTTTCAGGTACAAAGTCGCTTCCAAGGATAGATATAACAGATTGATCGGGAGATATTTGTGATGTTTTTGATATAGTATATTTCATATAACGTAGCTGAGTTTTCTGAAGATGTAAAGTTAATTAAAATATTGAATGTTTAGTTTCCAAAGCATTACCTTTGCAATGCCTGATTCCTGCAAGTTGCAAAGGGTGTTTCTGATGCTAACAAGGGTACTGAAAATTTGTTGAACAGAATGGTTTTAAAACAATTATATGATAAGGCTCTTGATCTTGTTCCCCTGAATACAGCTGAAGGGCTTATTCTTTACCAGAAGGCCCCCCTTGAAGAACTTATGTTAATTGCTGATAAGCTCAGGTATCATCATAATCCCGGGAAGATTGTCGGCTGGATGATCGACCGGAACATTAATATTACAAACATCTGTTTCTCTCAATGTACTTTTTGCAATTTCTGCAGAAAAAAAGATTCACCTGATGCATATGTCACATCAATAAATAATTACATCAAAAAAATTGATGAGCTATTTGCCCTTGGTGGAAACCAGCTTTTGTTACAGGGTGGTCTGAATCCCGATCTTGGACTCAGCTTTTATGTTGATCTGTTCAGAAAGCTCAAGGAGTTATATCCTTCACTTAAGCTTCATGCTCTTGGACCTCCGGAAATTGTTTTTCTTTCGAAAAAGGAAAGGATCTCTTTTTCTGAAGTTCTTACAGAACTGATCGCAGCTGGGCTTGACAGCCTTCCCGGCGCCGGAGCTGAAATTCTGTCTGACAGGATTAGAAAAACCGTTTCACCTGCAAAAGCAACCTCAGAGGAATGGCTTGAAGTGATGAGAATAGCTCACAGGATGAACCTGCCTACATCTGCTACAATGATGTACGCACATATGGAAACGATTGAAGAGCGGATTGAACATCTTGTCCTCTTAAGATCCCTTCAGGATGAAAGACCGGGAAATCATTATGGTTTTATTACTTTCATCCCATGGCCATTTCAGGATAAAGGGACTCCTCTCTCCGATAAATTAAATGTAAAAAGCAGTTATACCGGGCCGGATTATATCAGGTTAATCGCAATAAGCAGGATCATGCTGACAAATATACAGAACATACAGGCTTCAATCCTGACTGTCGGAAAAGATGTTGCTATGTTATCTCTTTATGCGGGAGCTAATGACCTTGGTTCAGTTATGATAGAAGAGAATGTAGTAAGCCCGGCAGGAGCAACCAACCGCTTTAATCCCGAAGAGATGAAATCAATAATAAAAGAGGCGGGATTTATTCCCGGACAAAGAAACCAGAAATATGAACTGATTTGAAAAGCCCCATTCAAGAGGGCCGGGGGCAAAACAAAAAACCTGCACTGGTGATGCAGGTTCCCTCCCGACAGATATGATCTCATCATATATTTTCCTTACTGGTAACCTCTTTGCCCTCCTCTTCCGGACTTAATTTTGAAGCTTTCTTAAATTCTTTCATCCCCTGGCCAATTCCCTTCATGAGCTCAGGAATTTTACGACCTCCGAAAAGAAGAACCATAATCAGTAATATCAGTATGATCTCAGTTAAACCTATCTTTCCCATCTCTTTATGTATTAAATTTTACTCAAAGATAAAAATACTATATTCAATTACAAATCCGGCAAATAATTAATCTATCGTCTGAGCAGCCTCAGAATATCATTCCCGTTTGCAAAGATCAAAAGTGAAAGCAATATTATCATGCCAGTTATCTGGGCATATTCAAGAAATTTATCACTTGGCTTTCTGCCGGTAATTACTTCAAATAACAGAAACATTACATGACCTCCGTCGAGAGCCGGTATGGGTAATATGTTCATAACAGCAAGTATTATCGAGAGAAATGCTGTAAGGTTCCAGAACGATTGCCAATCCCAGACACCTGGAAATATGCTTCCTATAGTAATAAAACCACCAAGCGACTCGTAAGCTTTTATATGTCTTGAGAAAATCAACTTAAACTGCTTCAGATAATCACCTATTGTTTTGAAACCTTTGCTTATCCCGGCCGGTATTGATTGTAAGAATCCGTATCTTATAGTTTTCAGTTCAAAAATCTTACCAAGCGTCTTGGAGCTTGCTATTCCAAGCATTCCTGCCGATGTAGGGATTACTTTGATGTTAACAGGTTCCCCGCCGCGCAGAATATTTAATGTCAGCGTCCGGCTTTTATTTTCTGACAGATAATTCTGAAATTCCTCATACCAGGTGAATTTAATACTATCGATACCAACAAGCTCATCATCAATAAGAACACCGGCCTCTTTTGCGGGTGACTCTTTGCCAAAGACTGAAATAACAAACGGCGAGAAAGGTGTTCTTGGTTCAATCTGTCCTTTATTTTTCAGCAATTGTTGAATATACTCAATAGGTATTTCAATATTCATTATCTTCCCGTCACGTTCAACCTGAATGGTTTTACGATTATTAAGGACTATATCGGGAATAATCTGAAGAAAGTTTTCAATATGCTGGTTATCAACCGTTAGAATCTTATCCCCGTTACGCAGACCTATTGCATATCCAACCGAGTCGGTTACGATCCCATATTTCACATTGGAGGTAGGAAGATAAGTTTCTCCCCATGCATACAATACAAAGACATAGATTAATAAAGCCAGGATAAAATTCAAAAATACTCCTCCTGTCATAATAAGCAGCCGTTGCCACGAAGGTTTGGACCTGAATTCCCATGGCTGGGGTGGTTTTTTCATCTGCTCTTTGTCGAGCGACTCATCAATCATACCTGAGATCTTGACATAACCACCTAGCGGAAGCCATCCCAGACCATATTCTGTGTCTCCTTTTTTAAACCTGAAAAGTGAAAACCAGGGATCAAAGAAGAGGTAAAATTTTTCCACTCTTGTTTTAAATAATTTTGCAAGGATGAAATGGCCAAACTCATGTATTATTACCAGAATCGACAGGCTAAGAACAAATTGCAATATTTTAATAAGGATTGTCATTTTTCCTGGAAAGTTTATTAATATAATCAAGGGTTATTTCTCTGGCCCTGGTATTTGTTGTTTCAAGGAATCCCAGGCCCGGAGAAGAAATATATTCTGTTTTCTCCATCGTATATTCAACTACATCAGACATTTGCATAAAACCTATCTTCCCTGCCAGAAATGCATTCACAGCTACTTCGTTTGCTGCATTCAAAATACATGGCATATTACCCCCCTGTCTTAATGCTTCATATGCAAGTGCCAGATTCCTGAATTTTTTAATGTCGGGATCAGTAAATGTAAGAGCAGACAGGTCACCAAGGTTAAGACGTGGCAGATCGGATTCCAGCCTGTCGGGATAGCTCAGGGCATAAAGTATTGGAACCCGCATATCGGGTACACCGAGCTGGGCTTTTACTGATCCGTCAGTAAAATGAACAAAGGAATGGATTATTGACTGTGGGTGAATAATTACTTCTATCTTTTCGGGTTCCATCTTAAAAAGCCATCTGGCTTCAATAACTTCAAGTCCTTTGTTCATAAGTGAGGCAGAATCAATTGTAACTTTATTTCCCATATCCCAGTTAGGATGTCTTAATGCTTCGTGTGGTCTTACCTTCTTAAGCATTTCAGTTGAGTAATCAAGGAACGGTCCGCCTGAGGCAGTAAGTGTTATTTTCTCTATCGGGTTGTCTGATTCGCCAACCAGGCATTGAAGGATTGCAGAATGCTCTGAATCGACAGGTATAATGTGACTCCCTGATTGTCTGGCTAATTTACAGATTATTTCTCCTGCCACAACCAGTGTTTCTTTGTTGGCCAGGGCAATCTTTTTACCTGCCCTGGCAGCAGCTATTGTTGGTTTCAATCCTGAATAACCAACCATAGCAGCTATTACAATGTCGATATCGGAACCAGTAGCAACCTGTTCAATAGCCTCGTCACCTGCATATAATTTAATACGGGTTTGTTTGAGGTTTTCCCTGAGTTTCTGATAGTGTGCCTTATTCCCTATAACAACAGATCCCGGGAGATACTTTAATGCCTGCTGTGTAAGCAGTTTAATATTATTACCGGCAGTAAGTGTCTCCACAACGAATTTATCCGGGAAGCGGGAAATAACATCAAGTGCCTGGGTGCCAATCGACCCGGTTGATCCCAACAGTGCTATTCGTTTTGGCATACCAGTGTTACTTAATTAGAATAAAACATGTTTTTCAGGATCAAGGGGACGTCCCTTATACCATATCTCAAAATGAAGATGTGGTCCGGAAGTATACATTTCGCCTGAATCACCTACAACAGATATTGCTTCGCCTGCCCGTACAAGATCTCCTGGCTCTTTAAGGAGAGCAGCATTATGTTTATAAACCGTTACAAGGTTGTTAATATGCTGGACTTCTATTACAAATCCGGTCTCCATTGTCCATCCCGTAAAGATCACGGTTCCATCAAGAGCAGCTGAAACAGGTGAACGTGGATTGGTGACAATATCAGTGCCATAATGTTTTGTACGAAGATCATACCGGCCTGACACAATGCCCTTTGCCGGAGGGAAGAAATGCAATCCTGAAAGGCTGGTAACAGTTTCAGGTAGTATTGTTCCCAGTGTCAGGTTATAACGTTCATCTCTCTCAACCTGTACCCTTAAAGCGGAATCTTCAGATGAACTGTTAAACATGATCCTGGTATAATTTCTTGATGCGTCCGGTTCTGAAACCAGATCAGGCGGTCTGTTTCCGGATATTATTGCATTCAGGTTAGTAAAATACTTATCCCTTAGTGCAAGTTCCCTCTCCAGTGAATCGAGTCGTATTGCACTCATAAGTATATTACGTCTCATAACAACATCGGGGTAACCCGGGATGAATTCTCTCAGGTTGGTAAAAGCCATAAGTGATGCAGTAGCCCCGATAATGAAAAGGACCAGAAAAGTGATCAGCAGAAACGCATTATATTGAGTGATCCTGACCCTCCAGACCTCTTCAAAAGTAGTATCGTTAGTAACAGAAAACCTGTATTTATCCCTCCAGTTACGTTTTTTCTTATCGTTCTTGAACATAACTTAACATATGAATTGCATGCAAAGATAATAATCCTGCTCCATCTAATCTTTAAACAGAAGTAAAAAGAAGACATTAGTCTGTTAAATTACTTTAACCTGTTTATCCTCGCTCTGCCAGAGTCCGTGTTTGGTACAGACGGACATTGCTGACAGGTTCATCGATACATCAGGGGCGACAATATAGAAGTTGATCTCAACATGAGATGGCAGATTACCATACACACCGGCAGTATATCGGGCTTCAGCAAGAAGTGTTTCCCTGTTCCATAATTGAATAAGGCTGATGAAGTGATCATGTTCATCAGGATGGGGATATTCATTACCCATTTTAACTTTAACTTCGAATTTTTCACCTCTTTTCACCTGTCCAGGACAAATTATTTGAGGCATGTGGCGGTCGAGGTAGTCACGTTTTACCTCTTTATCTTCTTTTTCAATATCTATGGCTTTAAATACTCGTGGCATGTTATTTTGATTTAAATTAGTAATCTGATTATCTGCTCATTAGAACTTCTTCCAGGTATTATGTGTCACTATTCAATTGACATGATATGATTCAGTCTGCTTCCTTGTTAAATAACAAACATAACGATTTAAATGTTAAAAAAACTATGATTGTTTTGGTTATTGGCACCTAAGTATTAACTTTGCACCTCAATACTGTGGGGTAGTCCGTTCCGTCAGCTGGCGGAACGGAAGTTCAAATACGATAAAGAAGTTCTTAACATATATTGCGGGGTGGAGCAGTGGTAGTCCCGAAAAACCGCAAATTTTCA
>CAZQVL010000051.1:12422-19338 GCA_964596715.1 uncultured Rikenellaceae bacterium | reverse complement strand
TTATCTAATATTTAGTTTTAAAAAATCTTGATATGAAAAAGTATTTAAGTTTAGCGGGTTTGTTTGCGGTGTTGCTGTTCTTTTTCACATCCTGCAAAGAAGAGCCTCCTTTACCAACAGCAACTATTACTGCAACGGTCGAAGGTAATGTGGTTACTTTTACAGTCGTAGCTACCGATGCCGATAAATTCGAATGGGATTTTGGAGATGGTAGTGTTGTATCAACAAATCAGAATCCAACTCATACTTATGTCGAATATGATAAAGACTATACTGTTACCTTGACGGTTACAGGTCCCGGAGGAGAGGTGACTGTTACTCACATTGTTACAATCCCTCCTATGACCAAAATGGAAATGCTTACAGGTGGTGCTTCTGTCACAAATGGGAAGAAATGGAGAATCAGCGCATCTGCTCCGGTTTATGTGGCATTACCTGATGCAACCCTGACAATTGATGATACTTTTCCGGCAGGTATCCTGACTCTGCTGGGATACACTACGGTATATACCGATGAATATATTTTCTTCAGCAATAACAATTATACTATCAGTCCCAAAGGAACAGGTGTCCCTGCAGGTTTGGTTTATTGTACGGTAAACAGTATCCCTAATGCTTCTCCAAGTGTTACTGCTGCTGAAATTGGTTTGACTTTAGCCACACCATACACCCCTCCAACAGGTCTTAAATTTACATTGAACGAGAGTAAAAACCTGACGGTTACTACTACTTCTGATGGCATTAATCCTGTCGATGTAACCTACAACAATGTAATGACCTTGAGCTTTACAACCGGAGGATTTATTGGTTTAATGGATTTCATGAGCGAATGTATCATTCAGGAACTAACAGCCACCACATTAAAGATAGCAATCTTCGCTTCTGTAGTAACTCCACCTCTACCTCTTGTTGGCAAAGCTACTAATGTTCTGATCTTTTCTTTTGAACCAGTACCTTAATTAAGAGATTCCAGCGATTCTTTTGTGTATGGATTTGTTCAATTCACCTGGTTGATAATCGAAATGTTTGTCGTTTAAGTTTTTTTAAACATTATGAAGTCCCCTTTATAAATTTTCAGAATCAGTTACGATTTCTGAAATCTGACGGATCAGGTCCATTGTATATTCACCCATGTTGGGCCCAAACCAGCCCATTAGTTTAGATTCATATTCATCGAGGTAAAAATACCGGCCAGGAACAATGTACCCGACATAACTTCCATTGAAACTGGAAACATTCGAATTAAATCCTTTTACAGCCAGAGCATTTTTTATCTGGAGTGCATATTCGCCACTGAAATCACAAGGAGTGGTGATCCAGACCATATTTCCAATTCTCATTGCCTGCAGATAAACATTCTCGGGTGGTGGCATCAGTTTTTTACTCCAGAATGATGAGAGGTTGATTTTTGTCGTCAGCCGGATATGGTATTCGGGTAACTGCATTTTTAATGAAACAAAGGAAAATGTTATTTTATCATTTAAAACCACTTGTGGAAGGTATACATTCACGCTATCAGCCAATGCTTCACCGATAAATTTTGGTTTATCGAATTTATCTCCCTTTCCTACCGGGCTTTGGCTTCCCATGGAACCGGCAAAGAAGAGAGCAAGATCGGCAGAAGTATCTTCAATTTTCCGTTCCCAATAACCTGGATAATCAGTGCTGATTTCCATATTGTCTGATCCCAATGTTGTTGGATGTGCAGAATATGAACCTATTATTGCTTTCTTATGCCCGATTTGCTCAAGGGTAATAAAACTGAAATCATTGTTTTTTGTACCTGATTCGCCTATGACACGATTATGTGTGTAGCTTTCAGCATTAAAACATCCGGATCCAATCCGGGCAGGCTTTAAATCACTGATTGCTGAAGCGACAACCCTGGAAATCTGAAGGACAAGCCATTTTTCGAGGTTTTTATTCTCTTTGCCTGCAAACTGTTTTCCAATATATCCGGGTCCCCATCCACCCAGACTTGAATGGGTGTGAGTTGCGGAAAAAACCAGTTGTTCACGCCGGATTCCTTTTTCAGAAAGCAGTATTGCCACCGAATCTGTAATATTTGGGGGTATGATCAACAGATCAGCGCTCACAAAAACCAGGGTTTGCCTGTTGATTTTAAGTGCAACAGCCTTGGCATATATATTGTCGTGAACACCTGTGGCTGGTTTGCCTTTTCGGTCCCCAAAACCAGCGAGTGGTATCTGAATGAATATCCCTTCAAGGTAATTATCTTCAGGATTATTCAGCACCGGTGTGATGCTTACCTTAGCAAAACCAGCCTGTACTGAGTCATTTATTATAAGTGTTGCTGATCTTAAACTGTCGATCTGAACAACAGTATTTTTATAATATTCTTCATCAAAATAGGAAGTTCTTTTAACAAAGGAGGTGCTCAGATCCAGGATCAGAAATATACACAAAAGTAAGATGCCCAGAAATATTCCAAATCGTTTCATAAATGATTATTAATCTTTTTAATTCATAAATAATCTTAATCTATTGTATTTCTTTGTGTTACTTTATGATAACCTTTGAGACACAAAGGCGCACAAAGGATTACACAAAGTATATGAATAATAAAAGTTAAATTGTATAAAAGATAAAATTACACTTTACTTTATTTGTATTTTATTTTATAATTGAATATTACCTTTACTTGGTTATTGTAAGAACCTGTTAACATCTTCAGGATAACAGATTTTGCTTTTTAACATGAAAAAATTATTAATTACCATTTTTATCCTGCCGGTATTTATTTTATCCACCTGTAATAATTATGATAACCGGCTTACCTCAAGAGTAGAAATGTTATCTTCCAACTGGAGGATGCAGCCGGAAGAAAAGTTAAAGGATGTCGGTGAAGAGACAATCTCTCTTAATGGTTTTGATACAAAGACATGGTTCGAGGCTGTTGTTCCGGGAACTGTTCTCGGGAGCATGGCGTCAAATGGAGTTATTGAAGATCCATATTTTGGAATTAATATGCAAAGTATTGATCAGGAGCAATTTAAACAGCCATGGTGGTTCAGGACAACCTTTAATCTGACCAGGGATGATCTGAAGAAGAATATTTCACTTAGATTTAATGGGATTAATTATCGTGCTGATCTGTGGGTCAATGGGAAAAAGGTAGTCGGTAAAGATATTTTTACAGGTACTTACAGGATGTTCACCTTTAATATCAACGATTATGTACTGGAAGGTGAAAATACAGTTTCCTTGAAGATGTTACAGCATACTGATGGTGAATATTCTATTGGATTTGTTGATTGGAATCCTCTCCCGCGTGACCGGAATATGGGTATTTTCAGGGAAGTTTTTCTTGAAATCAATGAAGGTATCAGGATCAGGAGCCCGTTTGTATATTCAAAAGTCAATAAAGAAACTCTGAATGAAGCCGATCTGTTTATTCAGGCCGAACTGATTAACAGTACAAAAGAATCTGTTGAAGGGATCCTAAGAGTGGATTATGAGGTGGGAGTTGTTGAGAAAAAAGTGGGACTAAAGGCAGGAGAGACTTTATCATGCAGTTTTATGCCTGAAGAGTTTCCCGCTTTATCTGTTAAGGATGTCAGTCTGTGGTGGCCGAACGGTATGGGAAAACCAAGTCTGTATAATCTTAAGGTTGAGTTTATTGCCGGCAAAAAAATCCTTGATAGAGTCGAAAAGCGGTATGGTATAAGGGAAATTACAAGTTATCTCGATGAAAGGAAGAACCGCGCATTTGAGGTAAATGGGAAATTTGTATTGATTAAAGGAGGCGGATGGACAGATGATGTATTACTTCAGGACACAAAGTCCTCAGTGGAAGCTCAGCTGAAATATGTTCAACATATGAACATGAATAGCATCAGGTGTGAAGGTTTCTGGGGGAAAGATGAATCCTTGTATGATTTGTGTGATGAATACGGTATCCTGGTCATGATCGGATGGAACTGCCATTGGGAATGGGAAGAATACTTGCTGAAACCCTGCCATGAAAAATATGGCGGAGCTGTCAGCGAAGAGGATATTAACCTGCTGGCGGCATCATGGTTCGATCAGATGATGTGGTTACGCAACCATCCGTCAATTTATGTATGGATGCTTGGCAGCGATAAGCTTCCTGCACCTGACCTTGAACGTAAGTATATTGAATTATTTAAGAAGTATGATCCGTCGCGCTCCTACGTTACATCAGCAGGAGGTGCAGGAACAGAAAATAATAATGTGGTGGCTGAGATCCCTCTCGTCAGCGACATCAGCGGCCCGACCGGAATGAAAATGATGGGACCTTATGCAATAACTCCTCCTGTTTACTGGTTTACTGACACAATTCTGGGAGGAGCCTGGGGGTTTAATACAGAGACCAGTCCCGGTGAAGCCATTCCACCGGTTGCTTCACTCAGGAAAATGTTGCCGGAGGAGAGCCTGTGGCCTATTGATAAAAAATACTGGGAATATCATACCGGCAGAAACGAATTTACTACCCTTGACCGGTTTCGGAAATCATTATCAGCCAGGTATGGGGAATCTTCAGGCGTTGAAGAGTTTGCTTTCAAATCGCAGGTTAGCAATTATGAATTGATGAGACCAATGTTTGAGGCATTCATTGCACACAAACCAGTAAGTACCGGTCTTATCCAGTGGAAGCTGAATTCTGCATGGCCTGAACTGATCTGGCAATTATATGATACCTATCTTCAGCCAAATGGATCATTCTATGCTGTCAGAAAAGCATGTACACCACTACATGCAATTTACAGGTATGGCTTTGATGATATCTATCTGGCCAATGAGGACCTGTCGGATGCTAAAGGTCTTATAGTAACGATCAGGGTATTTGATATTAATTCCAGGGAAATATTTACTGATCAATGGACAGGTGATATTAAGACCAATACTTCAAAATTTATTTATAAGCTTCCGGAGATAAAAAATCTTACACCAGTATGGTTTCTCAACCTGAGAATATTTAATGAGAATAATCAGGAGGTTGATAATAGTATTTACTGGCTCTCCCTGAAAAAGGATATCCTTGATTACGAAGCTGCCAGGAAGCTGCCATGGCCATACTACACACCAACAAAACAGTACGCCGATTATATTGCACTCGATGAATTATCAAAAGTTCAGCTTACTTACGATTATCAGTTCTCAAAAGATGATAAGAATGGCATAATCAAGTTGAAAGTGAAGAATCCATCTGCAACAATTGCCTTCTTTCTTTTTTTTGATGTGCTTAATCTTTCTACCGATAAGCCAATACTCCCAATTTATTTTGGAGATAATTATGTAACTCTCCTCCCGGGAGAGGAGCGGACATACACAGCAAAATATTTTCTTAAGGATTCAGATGGTAATAAGCCAGTCCTGAAAGTAAATGGCTGGAATGTGGATATGGTTACATTGAAGTAAACTATTAAAAACATTAATAAAAATGAGTAAACTGGCAATATTGGGTGGCAGCCCGATCCGTGACACAAAAGCAAATCCATGGCCTAAATGGCCGGCTTGGGATAAAAATGAAGAAAAAGCACTGATTGAAACGCTCAAAAGCGGAATCTGGTCGTACAATGGACCCATGGAAACTGAGTTCAACAGGCGGTTTGCCAAGTTTATCGGAGTTAAATATGCTTTATCAGCTGCAAACGGGACAGTTACTTTACAATTAGCATTAGAAGCCTGTGGTATTGGAGTAGGTGATGAAGTAATACTCCCCGGCCTTACCTGGCAGGCAACAGCAGCTTCTATTCTGGATGTGAATGCAACACCGGTTCTGGTAGATATTTGCGACGATACCTGGTGTATCGACCCGGAAGAGATTAAGAAAGCAATTACTCCACGAACAAAAGCTATCATTCCGGTACACCTTTATGGCAGTTTTGCTGATATGGATGAAATTATGCGGATTGCAAAAGAACATAACCTGCTTGTTATCGAAGACTGTGCCCATAAGCATGGAGGAGAATGGAACGGGAAGAAGGCAGGGAGCATTGGTGATATTGGAAGCTTTAGTTTTCAGTTGTCAAAACTTTTAACTGCCGGAGAAGGAGGATCTCTAACTACTAATAGCTTCAATTTGTACGAAAAACTTGATGCTCTACGTAATTGTGGCAGAAAACCTGAACCGGCAAGTTCTTTAAAAGTTGATAAAGGAGAGGGAGTATATCTTGATGAGGGAAATTTCCTTCAGTCAGGTAATTACAGGATCACTGAATTCCAGGCTGCTATCCTGATCGAGGGTCTGAAGAGACTACCTGAACAAAATCGTATCAGAGATGAAAACGGAAGATACCTGAACTCACTCCTGAAAGATATTCCGGGGATTATTCCTATGAGAAGAGATAAACGTGAGACTAAGGAAGCTTATTATAATTTTTCTTTCAGGTATAATAAGAAACACTTTAAAGGCTTACCTGTAAATAAATTCAGGTCAGCATTAACGGCAGAGCTCGGAATTGAGGTTACCGCCAGCTATGTTCCATTGAATAAATGCGCATTATATGCACCATTAACAAAACCCGCGCGTCACAAACTTAATGAGGAGTACTGGACTGCCATCGATCCGTCACGGTTTGAATTGCCTGTTTGTAACCGCATTCATTTTGAAGAATCTGCATGTATTCATCATAAGGTTCTTATGGGTTCAAAAGCTGAAATGGATATGATTACAGCCGCAATAATAAAGGTTCATGACAATGCTGAACACTTAAACTCTATAGGTTAACCTTAATCAAATATTAATGAAAAATCAGTGGATTGGTATTTTAATAGTAGGATTGACTTTAGGTACTGCATGGGCGATAAGAGGGCAGTTCGGACATGAGCAGGGAGCCGCCCTGGCAGGCGGCATCTCCTTGGCTTATGGCGTATTCAGCTCTGAGTGGCCGGAAGAATCCCCTTCACCCGAATCCTGGGAAAACATTGC
>CAZQVL010000051.1:0-12322 GCA_964596715.1 uncultured Rikenellaceae bacterium | reverse complement strand
TCAGCTCTGAGTGGCCGGAAGAATCCCCTTCACCCGAATCCTGGGAAAACATTGCTTGCACTGATTGCCATTAACATCCATGGTGAGATGAGTGGCTCACATAACAGGTTTCCTTCAGAGCATTTAACAGATTAAAAGACTGGCCAAATGAATTATAAATTAAACCGGATATCACTTTTGATCCTTTTCCTGGCAGTTGTTTCCTGTTCCTCAGACAGCGGGATAAAGACCATGCCGTTTCATAATGACAGGCCGTTTATCCAGGACTACAGCATAAAATACATTGTTGCCGATGAAACTGTGCAATTATACAGTGTCGTATCTGACCGAAATGGATACATCCAGGTCTTATCCTCAGCGGGGTTATTGCGTCCTCGAGACGGACAGCTTTTATTTCCCGGAACAATGGTTAAAGATATCCAGTACAGGCCAACTTCTGATAAAAATATTGCAGGAATAAGTATGTACGATGATCAACTGGTTTATCTTGACGATAAATCAGTTTTCAGCAATGCCCGGGCAGGGAGGCTATTCTCAAAACACCACATGCCAGGGGCAAAAATTTTTGCAGGAGGCAGGGATTCCCTGTTTCTTATATCTGATGGCAAAAAGCTTAACCTTATTAAAGATTCAGAATTGTTATGGGAAGGAGTATCAGGAGATGAAGTGAAAGAGATAAAATATGACCCCTCGAATGATCGGTTCTGGATACTGGGCAAAGAAACCATAAGTTTTTTTTCACCCGTACAGGGAAAGGTTGAAGAAGTCATTAATAATAAAGGTATTACCTGTCATGAAGTTACATCAGGCGAATTAATTGCAGGCACATCTGACGGTTATTTTAAGATGAACAGTACAACCGGGCAACAGATTGGTGATGTTCAGAAGAAACTACCCTGGACCGAAATAACAGTAATCCGCGAAATTAACAGCAATATCTGGTTTGGATCCACCCGTGGAGCTTTTATGCTTCGTAACGATGGCCGGTTCAATTATTATGCATCAGAGCGCTGGTTGCCGTCAGATTCTGTTCTGGATATTGCCGGGGGACCTGAGAACTCTGTCCTTATTCTTACTGATAAGGGATTGGCAAAGATCTGTTTTAAGGAGATGACGCTATATGAAAAGGCAATGTTCTTTGAAAAGCAGGTACGTGAACGTCACATAAGGCATGGATTCAATGCAACAGTTACGGGAATGGAGAAGGGTGATGTAACAACCGGCAGGCTGGCAGATTCTGACAATGATGGTCTGTGGACATCCATGTATCTTGCAGGTCAGGCATTCCGGTATGCCGTGACCCGGGAGGAAGAGGCTTTGCAAAATATCAGGGAATCGCTTGATGCAATGGAACGTTTATACACCATAAATACGGTTCCTGGGTTCCCTTCACGTTCGTTCGAGCGGCGGGGTTATAAATATGAGGACAAGCCGTGGCGAAGGGCGGAGGATCCCGAATGGGACTGGAAATCAACCACAAGCAGCGATGAAGCCATAGGTCATATTTTTGCGTTCGGAGTTATTGCAGAGCTGATTGACATAACTGACCTTAGAGAAAAAGCAATAAGGCTCATTGATACCCTGATGTCGTATGTGGTTAAAAATAATTTTTATCTGATCGACTGGAACGGGGAGCCGACATTATGGGGTAAGTGGAATCCTGATTATGTGAATGCCCGTCCTGTAATGGTAGGCGACCGCAAACTCAATTCATCGAATATTATCGGTATGCTGCAGACAGCTTATCATTTTACCGGGAAGGAAAAATACAGGGATGCAGCATTTTATCTTATGAATGAGCACGGGTACCTGGAAAACCTGATGAGACCAATGAGGGAAATAGGGCGTGCTACTGAAGATGCTGACGACTGGAGCAGAATGTTGTCAGACGCATGGAACCATTCGGATGATGAAATGTACTATTGCGGTTACTGGGGATTATACAGGTATGCTTTTAACGATACCCTTAAGTCAAAATACAGGGAGGCAATTATTGATCACTGGGAAATTGAAAGAGCTGAAAAGGAAGGACTCTGGAACATCATGACAGCCCTTACGGGGGTCAGCGATTTTGATCTTGAAGAAGCAATATGGTATCTTCAGGAGTACCCGCTTGATTTAATAAACTGGTCAGTTAAAAACAGTCATCGTCAGGATATTGAACAGATTGAACCCAATTTCAGGGGGCAGACCATAAAAGAGGTGCTCCCTCCCGATGAGCTTCGTATTGCCAGGCACAACGCAAACCGCTTTGATCTCGATGGAACCGGGGCCGGAAAATCAGAATACACTGCCGGGGATATCTGGTTGCTGCCATACTGGATCGGACGATATCTGGAAGTAATAAGATAATCCGTAAAATAACCAGGGAAGTGGTATTTCTAGAGACTGAATTTCAGCTTTGCTAAATACTTCTTTGCCCGTGCCGTTTCATGACCTCTTTCCAGGTGGTTATGATTATACCATTATCTTCAAAGAATTTCTGTACTACGGGATCAGAAAATAACTGAGCTTCCCATACACGCTGCTGCCACGAATTTGTGATTGTTTTCAGATTTTCGGTTTCAACAGAAGGATGAAAAATAATCTCTGTCAATCCGGGATCCAGGGAGTTTAGCAAAGCAAAAAAATTAGTCCTTTTATCTTCGTACGACTTGCCGTCAGGTACACTGGAGAAATTATCCAGCTTTGGCAAGGTGTATTGATTTAATAGTTCCACCACATCATCCGTAATAGGATAGCCCTCTTTCCTGAAATTTTCTGCTATTAAGGAATCGGAAAGGTCGATTGCATTTGCAGGCGTATTATATTCTTCTGCTATTTTCAGAAAAACCTTCAGATATTCAATAGAACCGTACAGGGTTCCCATATGGGTATCGATATGAGTAGGAGCGTAGCCCATCGCCAGTACCTTGTCAATCTGAGCACGAACTTCTGTTTCAACTTCTTCAGCAGAAGCATGCATAACCACATCGGGGACATCATGCCACATTTTTCCCTCGGGATCAATCAGCCCTGCGACTTTTGTGGAATCGCTTACCGGCCCCCAGCGATAACTTTTCCATTCGCTGGTTAGTGTAAGATGGACTCCAATGTCGGGCGATTTTTGTTTCTTTGCCCATTCAATAAGATCATCAGCGTAAGGACAGGGTACCATTACTGCAGCCGACTGTAAATTTCCGTTCTCAAAATAATGCCGGGTTGCAATATTAGCTTCATCACACATCCCGGCGTCATCAATATGAAGAAGTATTACCTTCTTACCGGCAGGAAAACCAAGCTTTTCAGCGTTGGTGATTTTATTATCAGAGACACATGTCGTTATTACCAGGGTCATCGCCAGAACTGACCACCACAGCAAAATGGATGTATTATTATTCGTTTTCATATCATAAGGTTTTACACAGGTTTAGATACAATCAGATAATCAAAAATAGTAAAATCAGGAGAAAAGGATATTCCTGATAAATTCAAAGAGCTTATTCTCCTTTTCCTGTCAGGAGCTTTTCATCCCTGGTTGTATTGATCCTGAATAATTTGAAGATATCAACCACTAATATTGGTATGAGCGACATTAATACCACTGCAAGCCAGTGTTGCCCGTCCAGTGCTGTCAGGCTGAAAGCCTCACGCACCTGGGGGATAAGCAGCACTATCAGGGCCAGACCTGCAGAAGCAATGATGGCTGCGATAAGCGGTTTATTTCTCAACGGATTTATTGCCAGTGACGACCTGGTGTTTGAATGAAGGTTCCGGACATGGATTAGTTGAGCAAACATGAGAGTGGTAAAGGCCATTGTCTGACCCAGGGTTTCTCCTCCTTCGTGCAGGCCGATAGCATAAGCTAAAAGAGCGATAGCGCCGATCATTATACCCTGGTACATTATTCTCCATACCATACCTTTTGTCATAAATCCTCTTTTTGAATTACGCGGTTCTCTGTTCATAATACCTTTTTCTGCAGGATCAACACTGAGTGCAAGTGCAGGCAGGCTGTCTGTTACCAGGTTAACCCAGAGGATATGGATGGGCAGCAGAGCGATTCCCATATTGAATATTGAGGTGATAAGCAGGAGAAAAATTTCGCCTATGTTAGTTGAGAGAAGGTATTGAATGGCTTTCAGTATATTATCATAGATCCTTCTGCCTTCTTCAACGGCTGACACGATGGTCGCAAAATTGTCATCCGTGAGAACCATATCAGCGGCACCTTTTGCCACATCGGTACCGACGATCCCCATTGCAGCACCAATATCAGCCTGTTTGAGAGCAGGGGCATCATTAACTCCGTCGCCGGTCATAGCAACAACTTCATCGTGCTTCTGCCAGGCCTTTACAATGCGGACCTTATGTTCAGGGTCCACCCTTGCGTAAACGGAGTACCTGGCCACGTTCTCACTTAACTCTTCTTCGCTTAGTTTTTCCAGTTGGGCACCTGTGATGGCAAGATCTCCTTCCCTGTATATTCTGATCTCGCGGGCAATTGCCATGGCTGTGCTTTTATGATCGCCGGTTATCATTACAGGGCGGATGCCTGCTGTGCTGCATTTGGCTATAGCATCGATAACCTCGGGTCTGGCAGGATCGATCATCCCGAGCATACCAATGAAAATGAGATCGTTTTCCAGCTCTTCTATTGTTGCATGTTGCGGTGCTTCTGTCAGCTCCTTGTAAGCCATAGCCAGGACACGCAAGGCTGAATGTGCCATTGTTTCATTGGCATTTCGGATCTTTTCTATGTCATCTGATGTAATGGACCGGATCTTTCCGTTAATGATTATTCTGTTGCATACACTCAGAATCTCTTCGAGACCTCCTTTAACATTTACCCGCGTACTCTTGCCGGACATCCTGTTAACCGTGGTCATTCTTTTACGTTCAGAATCAAACGGGATCTCTGCCACTCGCGGGTGGGTCTTTTCAATATTATCTTTGTTTAAACCATACAAAACTCCAAAATCGAGCAGTGCCGTTTCAGTAGGGTCACCGGCAAATTCAGCCTTACCGTCCTCATTTACCACTTGCTGTGCGTCAGCACATAAGACAGAGATTGACAGGAGTCTCTTTTCCTCGTCATTGAGGACACTGGCGGGAGCAGCTCTGTTGACCACATCTTTTTTATGATTAACATAAGCCTCTGCAACCTCCATTTTATTCTGGGTGAGGGTTCCGGTTTTATCAGAGCAGATAACTGAAGCACTGCCGAGTGTCTCGACTGAAGGCAGGTTACGGATTATAGCATTTCTTTTGACCATGCGCTGTACACCGATAGCCAGTACTACTGTTGAGACAGCCGGAAGACCTTCAGGAATGGCCGCAACGGCAAGACTGACAGCTGTCATAAACATTCTTAATATAGAATTGCCATATAATACACCAACCAGAAAAATTACTGCGCAGATGATCAGCGCCGCCATACCCAGTATCTTGCCAAGCTGTTCAAGACGCCGGCTCATAGGTGTTTCAGTATCTGCCGTTTGTTGCAGCATATCTGCTATTTTGCCTACCTCGGTTTTCATACCTGTTGCCACAACTACACCACGACCCCGGCCATAAGTGACCATACCACTGGAAAAAGCCATATTGGTTCGATCACCAAGCGCTATATCATCACCTGGTAACGTGTCAGTCTGCTTGTCCACAGGAACAGACTCTCCTGTCAGGGCAGATTCCTGGATTTTAAGATTGATTGCTTCAATAAGCCTCAGATCAGCAGGGATGATGGCACCTGTTTCAAGAACTACAATGTCTCCCGGCACAAGTTCCATCGTGGGGATCTCTGTTATAGCCCCACCGCGTAAAACCATGGTTTCAGGTGCAGCCAGGTTTTTCAGAGCCTCCAGGGATGATTCTGCCTTTTGCTCCTGGAAAGCTCCCACAAATGCATTCAGGATCAGAATACCAAGAATTACAAATGTATCAAGTAATCCCTCGCCCTCCGTGAAACCTACAACTCCGGATATAGCTGCTGCGATCAGCAGGATTATGATCATGAAGCTCCTGAACTGAGCAATGAACATCTGAAGGAAGCTTTTCTTATGCTTTGACCTTAACTGGTTATATCCATACTCCTCCAGCCGCTGTTTGGCTTCTTCTGATGTCAGACCTGCTGTTTCAGTTGATTTGAAGTGAGTGAGTATTTCGTTAATACTCCGTTTATAAAAATGTGTCATGTAATATTATTAATTACTTCTGAACTAACTGATCCGGGATCAGTATCAAGAATTATCTGATAAGCAGTCTGCCGGGCGCCACGATTCGTCGAGGTTACAATCCAGTTGAACAGAGGATTATTGTCTGTCCCTGACGGATTTTCAAGATTGTTGCATTTAAGCTGAGTTACTTTAAAATAGGATGAGGTGTCTTTGATGCAGAATTGCAAAACCAATGCAGCCAGGATAAAAGTTAGAATTCTGTTCATAACCGGGATAGATAGTATTTATATTTGATGATCACTGATTCAGATCAGAAATAAAAATACTAATCCCCGTTGAATCTTTTATTCAAACGGAAATATTTCTTCAATTTTTACGTCAAACACCCTGGCAATGTCGTAAGCCAACTTTAGAGAAGGATTATATTTATTCTTCTCCAGAAAGACGATCGTCTCTCGCCTGACTTTCACCTTTTTTGCCAGATCCTCCTGGGTAAGCTTGTATCTTGCCCGGAACTCTTTTATCCTGTTATTCATTTCTGATACCTGTGAAGTTAAACACGAGCCAGCAAACAGCAAAAACAACAGCCATACCAAGCATCCCTGCACCAATAATAGTGTGAGTTTCATAATCAAGCCTGTCTGAGAAGTACATTATGACAAGCCAGAGGTAAAGTGAGATGTAATACGACAGGGAAGATGTTTTCTGCATCACTTTCTTTGATAATTCATCCTCAGGCGGTTCCCCTCTTTTTGCACTTGTCAGTCTCCTGATACCAATGAAAACTGCAAATGCCACCAAAAGGATTATAACACCAAAACCTGCAATATCAATTGGCTTGAAGTTGCCTGATGAGGGAAAAATCCACAGACCTAAAGAAGTAAGTATCAGTGCTGCTAAAATAAATACAATAATTGCTTTTTTCATCTTTTTAATCATTAGTTAAATAATTCTAACACAAAGTTAGAAATAAATAACATTAATTCCCAAATTTTTTTAAGGTTTTTTTAAAAATATTTGTAATAATTAAGGAGTGAAGTCCATAACTGGTTGATTTTTAGCATGTATTTCAGGCATGGTCGGCATATCGCCACCAGGCAGCAGTACCGGCAAATCCTGAAAAAGATGTAATTATCAGTATGAAATAACTAATAGCAGTTGGTTCGGGATTTCCGGGACCAGCAACTCCGCTGTAGAGTCCGGGAATTGTCCAGGGAAAGTAAGGAGTGATTCCTGTCATTCCCATAAAAATAAACTGAGTTATTATCATTATAAGAATAATAAACCCGATGGGAAGCAGGTATCCGCGGCTGATACAGGTAATTAATGCTACAGGAGTGCTGAGGAGTATTGTAAGCAGAGAGCATACAGTAAAGGTTAAAATATTCTCTGAAAAGGACACGGAAGTCCATCCATCTAGTTTTACAGCGAAACCTGCAAGTATGCCAACACCAAACAGGATAACGAGTAGCAGGATACTCCATAGAAATCCTATAATAAATTTTGCAAATACTATTCTGAAGCGCGAGACCGGTAAAGCAAGAATATCTTTGATTACCCTGTCGGAGTATTCTCTGCCAAAAATCCAGACAAGAACAATTCCGGGCCCAAAGACACCCAGAACAAGAATAAGCTGCATTAATAATCCAAAGTAAGCAAGCCAGTTTGATTGACTGATAAGGGAAGCTTTAGTACTTAAAATTACAGAATTTCCTGCAATTTCAGGATGTTTTGCAATGAACATAAGGAAACCCATCATAAATGCAATAAACAGGAAGAAAACGATTGTGATCCAAAGCATTTTTGATTTCCAGACTTTCATAAATTCAGTGTATAATGCAGCGTAAAATTCTTTCATTTTCCACTTCCTTTCATATTGATCATTCTTAGAAAAAATGATTCAAGGTCTTCCTCCTCGACCTTAAGTAATGTTGGAGGGAATCCTGAATTTACCAGGAGAGTAACAATTTTTTCGGGATTAGAAATTGCCTCCTGTCCTGTAACTTCCAGAATGTCTTCTTCTGAAAAGGACGATACATAATCATGTTTTTCCAGGATATTCTTTGTACCAATCTGGTTATGTGTTTTTATTTGCAGGCACCTTTTCCTGAGTATTTCCATTTCATGAACAGATGACTCATGTATAAGAACTCCTTCATGAATTATACCGATCCGGGTCGCAAATTTCGATATTTCTCCCAGTATATGACTTGAAATAAATATTGTTACACCTTTGTTGAACGCAAGATCCTTAAGAAACTCTCGTATTTCCACAATACCTGCAGGATCTAAACCATTTGCAGGTTCATCCAGCAGGAGAATATCAGGATTATGAATCAGGGCTTTAGCAAGGCCCAGGCGCTGGGCGTTCCCTTGAGAGAGATGTTTGGCAATTACCTCACTATATTGCTCAAGGGCAAGGTTGTTTATGACTTTATCAACTGATCGAATATCCTTGATTAATCTCAGGCGCCTGATGATTTCAAGGTTTTCTCTTACTGTCAGATCCGGATATGAATATGGAATTTCAACAAGGTATCCTGTTTTTTTCCATAATGATGGATTTCCTGGGCTAACCTTAATTCCGTTCAGATAACATTTTCCTGATGTGGGAGACACTAATCCAAGAAGCATTCTTATGGTTGTTGTCTTCCCTGCACCATTAAGACCCAGGAAGCCGTAAATTTCCCCTTTCTTTACAGTAATTGTAACCCTGTCAACTGCTTTCAGTTTCCCAAAATGCTTCGAGAGATTTTCCGTTCTGATTACAGCATCCATTTATTGGTGGCTGGGGGCTGGATTTTTTATTTTTTCAGAAGATCGCGTATTTCTGACAGAAGCACCTGGTCTTTTGTCGGAGCTGGTGGAGCCGGAGGTGCTTCTTCCTCTTTCTTTTTGGCTGCGTTCATTGCTTTAACCAGTATAAAAACGGAAACAGCAATAATCAGGAAATCAATTGTCACCTGTATAAAGTTGCCATAATTCCATGTTACAGCCGGTACTGTTTCAGTTGCTGCTTTCATGACTACTTTCAGGTCCGTAAAGTTAACGCCACCCAGAAGTAATCCAATTGGAGGCATAAGAATATCACTAACTATTGATGCTACAATTTTGCCAAATGCAGCTCCAATGAATGATACCAACGGCCATATCGATCATATTGCCTTTCAGTGCGAAGGCTTTAAACTCGTCTAAAATTTTCATTTTGTCAGGTTTTAGTTATTAATATCAGAATTTATATGAAAATCCAACACTAAATATCTCCTTGAATTGTGTCCTTGATCCCGGTGCTCCCCCGGGTCAATAATACCGTTATCATTTCTGTCAATCGGGATCTTGATATTATCATCGTACAGGAGATGTGTGTTAAAGCTGACAGTACTATTTTGTGACCTCCTTAATATCGGCTTTAGGTGCATTCTTTTTTACTGACTCAATGCCGTTATCACGGCCACTTTCACTTTTGTAATTCTGACTTGTACCGATCACCTCTTTGTTGGTTGCAGTTATGGAGAACCGGAACATCTTCGATGGGGTTTTAGTTTTGACAACTCTTTTGGGATCAACAGCATTCTTCTTTACAGATTCTATTCCATTCATGCATGAAGCCTTACTTGTGTAACCTTCACTGCTGAGAATAGTCTGTCCGTTATCAGCTTTAAGACGAAAACGGAATTCATTTTTCTTTCCACTCTGATAAACTTCAAATTGTGCCATTTTTGTAAGGTTTTGATTATTAAAAGATTTGATAAATTAGGTACTAATCAAGTTAAAAGAAATATTTTTAAGAGATTATTTTTAAATTCTTTCCTGCCGGGAGTTTATTCTGGATTGGTAACTGGTCACCAACTTCCGGTTTAAGCGCAGAAATTATCTGTTCAGGCATAGAAAAAATTGCATTTTAACCTTATGATCCCAAATTTAGCATTTTTTAACGAATGTAATGCGAGGATTTAAAAGTTAATTACTTTTCCTGAATCCGCTTATTTAATGATTTATTAAAATCTAAAAGAAAATTTTGTAAGCATGAAAAATGATTCTCGGTTGGGTGGGAGGTAACACATCTGAATAACGTTGCGAATAGTATTTAAGTAAATTTCAGCTACTCAATAAAATTCTTTGCTTTCCATCAATAATATTAGTTTATAAAGCTTTAAATTGCACACAGAAGAATATATTTTCAGGTAATATAATCAGAGACATGGGGAAAAGAGAAGATTTTATTACGCATATTAATGAAGGCTATTCCTGCAAAGGGGATTTTATTGTTTTGGGTGGGGCTATGCTTGACCGCGAAACAACCGCCGGAACATTTGTTAAAGTACCTCTCAAGACAATGAACAGGCACGGACTTATTGCCGGGGCAACGGGTACAGGCAAGACCAAATCCCTGCAGGTTATTTCAGAACATCTTTCAGATAAGGGCGTCCCTGTACTGTTGATGGATGTAAAAGGAGACCTGAGTGGTATTGCCATGCCCGGAGAGGAGAAGTCATTCATTACCGAGAGACATGCAAAGATCGGATTACCCTATTCTGCAAAAGGGTTTCCTGTTGAATTATTGTCTCTTTCGCAGCAGGAAGGGGTAAGATTGAGGGCCACTATATCAGAGTTCGGACCCGTTCTTTTTTCCCGTATACTTGATCTGAATGATACTCAGGCTGGTATTTTGTCTGTTATTTTTAAATACTGCGACGACCATCACCTGCCATTGCTTGATATTAAGGATCTGAAAAAGATTATTCAATATGCCACTGAAGAAGGGAAGGCAGAATTTGAAGATGAATACGGCAGAATCTCAACTTCATCCACCGGGATAATTCTGCGTAAGATTATTGAGCTTGAGCAGCAGGATGCTGACCTTTTTTTCGGAGAACTTTCTTTTGATGTTTATGATCTGATGAGGCGCAACAGGAACGGGAGCGGCTATATAAATATAATCCGGCTGACCGATATACAGGACAGACCAAAGTTATTCTCAACATTCATGTTAAGCCTCCTGGCAGAGGTTTATAATCAGATGCCGGAAAAAGGTGATTCTGACAAACCTGAACTGGTCATTTTTATTGATGAGGCACATCTTATTTTCAATCAGGCAAGTAAAACACTTCTCGATCAGATTGAGAATATTGTAAAGCTTATCCGTTCCAAGGGTGTTGGTGTGTTTTTTGTTACCCAGAATCCGACGGATATACCCGGGGGAGTACTGGCCCAGCTTGGTCTGAAAGTGCAGCATGCACTGAGAGCTTTTACTGCCATTGACAGGAAAGCAATTAAGCTCACCGCGGAAAACTACCCTCTTTCGGATTTCTACAGAACAGATGAGATCATCACATCCCTGGGAACAGGAGAAGCCCTGGTGACTGCTTTAAATGAGAAGGGAATACCAACTCCACTTGCAGCCACAATGATGAGGGCTCCGATGAGCAGAATGGATATCTTGTCGCAGGCAGAGATAGATACTCTAAACAAAGGTTCTGACCTTGTACGGAAATACAGCCGGACCATTGACCGTGAGAGTGCTTATGAACTTCTCAGTACAAAAATCAAAGCCATTGAGAAGCAGGCAGCTGAAGAGGCAGCAAAAGAAGAGAGGGAGAAGGGGAGAAGAGATGAAGGGGTGAAAAAAACTTCACGGAAAACCTACACCCGAAGGAGATCTGCAACCAGCCCTGTGGTGAAAGTCCTTACCAGCGCCACCTTCATAAGGGGTGTAATGGGGATTCTGACAAAAGCAATGAAGAAATAATAACAAATAGCTGAGCTACTCTTTTACCGGTATTATTTTTTAAGTCTGACACTGTCAACCAGGTACTTTGAATCGCCCCGCCAGAAAATAACTCCGTTTTTCTCGATATAATGCACTATTACCGTTTCCCCCTGCAGTGTATCGAACCTGGGAACCAGCTCTGTGTTTGTTACAGAAAAGAAGAATTTTTCTAATGCAATGGCAACATTGGATGTGCTTGAAACACTGCTTAATATCATTTCTCCTTCGTAGGTCTTAAAGATTGTGCCTTTCTTCGAAAATTTTTGTAATAATCCGGTCCGGTAACCTTCACTGTACGTGTAGAAATATTTCCAGTAGATAAATGCAATAATAATTACTGCTAACAGTGTTAAAAACCATGAAAGTACTCTTTTGGTTTTTCTCACAAATGCCGTCC
>CAZQVL010000050.1:0-19368 GCA_964596715.1 uncultured Rikenellaceae bacterium | reverse complement strand
TTAGAGGCCAGTCATCTTTAACAATAAAAACTATGTAATGAAAATCTTATTAGTTTCGCCTATTAGGGACCAACACCAATTTACCAACAGAGGCATTTTGATACCCCAACTTGCATTGTATATACTTCAGGGCCTTACCCCAAAGCAACATAAAGTAAAAATAGTTGAAGAGGAATGCATGCAATTGGATCCGAATGAGGAATGTGATGTTGTTGGCATCAGTTGCATGACCTCTAATGCTTATCGCGGATACAGGATAGCCGATGCATTCAGGGAGAAAGGCAAAATAGTAGTAATGGGAGGTGTGCACCCCACAATATTGCCCGATGAGGCACTTGCACATGCCAATGCTGTAGTGATTGGAGAAGCAGAAGGAGTGTGGGGGAAAATACTGGAAGATATTGAAAGCAATAACCTGCAGCGGATATATCACGAACCCAACCCGGATTTAGACCGATATATACCCAAAGATTTTTCAATGTTGTCTAATAAATGGATTTATAAATTGGTGCCTTTAGAAACCACACGGGGATGTCCTTATAATTGCGATTTTTGTTGTGTATCGGATATTTTTGGCAAGAAAATCAAGCATATACCCGTAAAAAATGTGGTGAAAGATATTGTGGCATCAGAGTCCCGGAATTATATTTTCCTTGATGATAATATTATTGCTAATCCGAAGTATGCCAAGGAGCTTTTCAAGGCATTGATACCATTAAAAATTAATTGGATCGGGCAATCGTCCATTTCGTTTGCATGGGATATAGAGATGATGAAATTGGCCAAAAAAAGCGGGTGCAAAGGACTGTTTATTGGATTGGAAAGTGTTGTGGACGCCAACAACCAAAAATATAAAAAGCTGAAAAGCATAGAAGACACCAAACAAAGTATTAAAAAAATATTAAAAATGGGTATTTTAATACAGGCCTCCGTGATTTTCGGTTTTGATGAAGATACAAATGAGACATTTGGGCAAACAGTAAAGTTTTTAATAAAAAATCGTATAAGCATTGCATCTATCAATGTGTTAACACCCTATCCCGGTACCCGTGTATATAAAGAATTTAAAAAGCAAGGTAGGCTTTTACATGAAAAATGGGGATATTATGACCACCATACCGTAGTGTTCCAACCTAAGAATATGACGCCATTAGAACTGCAAGTTGGTGAAATCAATACCAAGACTGCCTTTAATAGTATACTCAGTATTGTTAAAAGATTTATTGGAAATTTAAGAATGCCTGGTATTTATCTGGTAGCCAACCTGGGTTACCGAAAACTTGCATTGACGGAGAATAAAAGGCTACGGCAATTTGAATCACAAATGCAGCCGAAAAGTGGCCATAGTATGGATTTGGATATTTTTATACATGGCCATCAATTATAAAACGGACTGGCTTTTGAAAATAACCTACCTTTTTTGGCCTTAGAGAGATCCAACCCAATAGAAGGTATTCGGATTGCTCTCTAAATCATATTAATTTCGATTATCAACAGCACTATTAATCATTCACCAGGTCCTTTGAAAATGGGGCTTGGTTGAGTGGCAAAAATAAATTTGACTTTAGCTTTAACATGGTATAACTTTGTAAAGTTGAACTGTCTTATTGTTTTTCATGATAAAAAACACTATTATCATGAAAAAGACAATTCTTATTGGTCTGCTTATTTTATTACATGCTGGGGAAGGTTATAGCGCTTATGAGATAATTGAGGAAAATGCTATAAATATCCCGGATTTGTCAAGAATTCCTTCTGACTAACTTAATATTACTGCCATTGATTCCACCAAAATTTATATAAGTTCCTTGCATAAGTTATCTTAAGAGTTCCATAATTGTATATCAATTGTATATCATTAGTCGCCATGAAAAAACTTTTAATATTGTCAATAATTTTATTGGATTTAGTCTCGCGCAATACCCTTGCCCAGCTTCCAGGGAAAATAAATGTCGGCATCGGTGCTGGATTGGACTATGGCGGTTTTGGAGGACACTTATCTTTTTTCCCTGCTGATAGAATCGGTTTATTTGGTGGCCTGGGTTATAACCTGAATGCGTTAGGGTATAATGTCGGAGCACAGTTGAATTTTCCAAACGAAAAAAGGGTAAACTTTCATATTTCAGGCATGTACGGTTACAATGCAGTATTGATTGTTAAAGGAAATGTTACAAGTAAAACGACCTACTATGGTCCAAGTGTCGGTACCGGATTGATTTTGAAATCTAAAAGATCCGGAAAATCATTCTGGAGGTTTGAAGTAATAGTCCCATTCAGACCTGATGCATATCATAATGCAATAGATGATATGAAACTTATCGGATATGATGTCAGGGAGCCATGGCCGGTCGCATTCAGTTTCGGATATCATATTAAGCTATTATAATTCTATAAAGAAAAGATGCCATGATAAATGCAAATCATCACCCGTTCCGTCAATCAGCAATTAAGATTTGCCTCCTTTTTTGCATAAACTTTTATCTGGTCGCTTGCTTTAAAAATCCAGATTTACCGCAACTCACTGCAGAAATCATTGGGCTTACGTCATCTGAAGTAACGATAAGAACAAACATTATTAATGACGGAGGATCAGACATTTTTCAGAAAGGAATATGTTTGGGTACTCATCAAAATCTAACTCTACGTGATCTTGATCCTTATACAATTTGGACAAATGATGGCTCTGGTAGCGGAAGTTATGAAACTAAAATCACCGGGCTAAGTGAAACAACATACTACATCAGATCATATGCGGTTAATGGTGCTGGAATAGGATATGGAAATGAATTATCCTATTTACTTGCCTATAATTATATCCCTCATATAGAAATTACATATCCTTCCAATGATAATTTTATTTATAAACCGGGAGAAATAATTGATATTTATTTTTCGGCTTATGACACTGATGGTACAATTGAAAAAATTGAAGTTTACGCTAATGATTCTTTAATAACGACTTTGTGAAATAGTTTAGAATTTAGGTTGTTAACACATTTCATGAATAATTGGCAGAATGTGGTGTATTTAAGGTCAGAAAATTTAATAAATAGTGTCTCTGGTTTATATGTGTGGCGGAGCATTTAAAAGATATATGAAACATTAACTGCTTATTACAAAATACATTCATCTACCATACTATAATACTTCCCTTCTGAAACTATAACCAAATGATCAAGCAACTGTACATCCATCAGTTTTAATGCATCCTTAATCTTTTTTGTCAGGTGTATATCAGCCTCACTTGGCTGCATATTACCACTTGGGTGATTATGGCAGATAATAATTGCATTTGCATTACTCTTTATAGTATACTGGAAAAACCGGTGGCCTTGACCACATCTGACCGAGGTAGATTGACCATCCTTGGCCAGAGTTAAGTGCTTGTTGCTAAGTTATATATGTTAATTGTAATCTAATCGGCCAAATGTGGTCAACACGTCCGACTTATACAGTAGAGTAACTTGCAACTTGAGTTAATTAGATTGAATCAGATTTTGTGATAATTCGGATTGATAAAAGTTAAAGAAAATCCTGCCTTTTTCATATCTTTATTAGGTTGATTGAGATAAGATTGTTATTATCGCCAATAAGTATGAATCATTAATTGACATAATAATTGAAGCAATGATTGCTGACTCACTAAAACCAAATCATTTGAAAATAAAATGTTTAACAGCAATGATTGGTTTATTCGTGCTACTCTGTATAAGTGAAACACAGGCACAGAGATTAACAGACGCAGAAAAATTGAACTACCTGTTGAGAGTAAAAGACCTCAGAGGTGCACTGATGGTAGTACGAAATGTCGATTATGTTGATTACACGGACACATATGACCGAAGTTTATTGATGTATGCAGCAGCAAATGGGTATACAAAAGTGTGCAGAATATTGATCAGAAAAGGAGCAGATCCTAATCTCCAGGCAATTGATGGTATAACTGCTGCCATGTACGCATCTTATAACGGTTATGTCAAAATAGTAAAACTGTTGCTGGAAAGGGGGTTCAACCTGGACTTGCAGGCAATTGATGGAATGAACGCCCTGATGATGGCTTCCCAGAACGGACACACGAAGATCGTAAAATTGTTACTCGATAACGGGGCAAATATAAATCTTCAGGCAACTGACGGATACACATCCCTGATGCTGGCATCCCAGAACGGATATACCGAGATTGTTAAATTATTGCTCGATAAAGGAGCAATGGTGAATTTGCAGGATATAAATAATAAAACAACCTCCCTGATGCAAGCCTCTCTGACCGGATTCACTGATATTGCAAAATTATTGCTGGGTAAAGGAGCAAATCCTGATTTGCAGAATAAGGAAGGAGCAACTGCTCTGATGACGGCTTCCCTGAACGGGTACACTGAATTTGTAAAGTTATTGATGGACAGTGGTGCTGATATCAATTTAGAGTGCGCTGATGGAGCAAATGCTCTGTTTTTAGCTTCCCTGAACGGGCATGGTGAAATTGTAAAACTATTGCTTAATAAAGGCGCAAAACCTGATTCGCAGGAAACTGATGGTGCAAATGCCCTTGTAATTAGTGCTAAAGATGAACTTGCTGAAACCATAAATATGTTGCTTTATAAAGAATTAAAACCGGATTTGCAATATCCTGAACAGGTTACTGCTATGGTCGCAACTTCGCAGGATGGACATCTGGAAGCTGTAAAGTTATCTACGGACAAAGAGGAGAATTCCAGTATGCCGGCGAATTCCGATAGAACTACCGCCTTTATACGTGCTTCCCGCAGCGGCCATATAACAATCGTAAAGCTGTTGCATAAAAAAGATGTACACTTTGATGTACAGAGAACTATCAAATTCACAGACCTGATGGTGGCTTCCATTAACGGGTATGCAGAAATTGTAAAACTCCTTGCAGATAATGGATCAAAATTAGATCTGAAGAGTACCGATGGTACCAGCGCACTGATTTTTGCTTCGCAAAACGGGCATACTGAAGTTGTAAAGTTATTGCTGGAAAATGGAGCAGATCCCGATTTAAAAAACAATGAGGGTAAAACAGCTTCGGATTATGCAGAAAATTCTGATATTAAAAGCTTGCTTACTAAATAAAATGAATCAATTCCATCATCATTATTAATACTGCTATAGCCCGGACAAGAAAACCTGTAATTATTCCGGGAAACGTCATCGCTGTCATCCAGGAAAAACATGACTTGATAATCAACATCTTCCTCCAGACTGGTTTCAATATAAATAAAAGTTTTTGGTGTGAAACATTTAGGACAATCAGTGGCTCCTGATCTCTTTCACAGGTGACCAGGAGTCCGGTACAGGATAGCAGACCAAAAATGATCAGACTATTCCGGAAGAATAAATGAAAGTTGTGTCATTCATTCTGCTTTTCGATTTTATTTCCGGTCTTTATGATTGTGACTGACATTTTTTTACCATTTTTATGCCCTGATTTTATCAGAATCTTTATTAAATATATCCCGGAAATGAATTCAAACAAGTTAAAAGAAAAGCTGATTGCACCAGGCAATCTCGTCCCTTTCATTCTTATAACTTCATTGTTCCTCCTCTGGGGGCTTGCCAACAACATGACAGATACACTTCTGGCAGCATTTAAAAGAATTATGAGCATGACAGATGCAAGGACCTCACTCATCCAGATATCATGTTACGGTCTGGGGTATTTCATTTTTGCATTACCTGCTGCAATTTATATAAAGAGATTCTCCTACAAATCCGGAGTTTTGCTTGGTCTCGGGCTATACGTTACCGGGTGTTTGATGTTTTTCCCGGCCAAGATTACAGGTAATTATTTTCATTTCCTCGGAGCACTGTGGATTTTATTCGGGGGACTTTCAATCCTTGAAACAGCTGCGAATCCCTACATTATTGCCATGGGGAAAGAAGGTACCGGTACAAGAAGGCTTAACATGGCCCAGTCGTTTAATCCTCTTGGTTCTATTATGGGAGTGGTGATAAGTCAGATATTCATCCTTTCAGAGCTCAATACTTCTTCTGCAGCTGAAAGAGCCGCTATGGCCTCGTCCGACCTGCGCGTAATTCAAACCGGGGAATTAAATGCAGTTACAATGACTTATGTCTCGATAGGATTCCTGCTCCTTATTTTATGGCTGGTAATCTTCTTTGTAAAGATGCCCCGTGCCTCCGACGCAGGGTCGTCTGTGAACCTCGGGCCAACCCTGTCGAGGTTGCTCAGAAACAAAAATTATGTCATGGGAGTAATAGCACAGTTCTTCTATGTTGGTGCCCAGATTGGTGTGTGGTCATTTACAATACGTTATGCCATGGCAGCTCTGAACCTTGAACATATTGCACTGCCGGCCGGTAAAACCCCTGAGCAGGTTGCAGCATCCTATTATATAGCTGCTCTTATTCTTTTTGCTTCGTCAAGATTCATTTTCACATTTCTGATGAAATTCTTCAGACCTTCATCATTGCTTACCTTTGCAGCATTAATGGCCATTTGCAGCTCACTTATCGTGATTTTCGGCAGTGGGATGGTCGGAGTAATTGCACTGGTATCAATATCGGGATTTATGTCGCTGATGTTCCCGACAATTTTTGGTCAGGCTGTCATTGGCCTTGGTGATGATACGAAGATTGGCGGTTCGGGACTGATCATGGCTATTCTGGGAGGCGCAGTGATTACCTTTTTTCAGGGGAAAGTATCCGATCTGACTGGTAGTATCAACTACTCCTATATTGTTCCCCTTATCTGTTTTGTAGTAATCATTTACTATGCTATTGACAGCAAAAAAATGGAGGTAAAATCAATATCTGGTTAGATTTTCATCCAGGTGTAAGAATTTTTAATTTCTAACCAGAAGGTTCACTTTTAGTTTAAACTCATCATAAATGGTTTTGTCGCCCAGGTTATCGAAGAATGTTCCCGAGCCATAACGGACATTATATTTTGTACGGTTAACAATAATATTTGCATAGAACCAAATCCCGTCATCACTATTCTGCATCGTCGATTTGAACTCGATCGGGTTAGTTATCCCTTTGATTGTAAGATTCCCCTTAACCGTACCTGTTCCTTTATCGAAAGGAGTGCTTCCTGTGATCACAAGCTTTGATACGGGGAACTTTTCGACTCCAAAAAAATCGTCTGACTTAAGGTGACCTTCAAGCCTGGCATTGGCATCGTTATCTTTTATAGTGGTCATATCAATTACAAATTCCCCCGACAAAATCTTATTATCCTGCCAGATAATCCAACCCGACTGCAGGTTAACGGTACCTGTATGCTGACCTAAAATTTTCTCTCCCAGCCATGCAAGAATGGTTTTATCCCTGTCAGCATTATACTTTTCCTGTGCATTCATATTTCCTGATATTAAGATTGTTATAACTAATATTAACCCAATATTCTTCATATTTGTGATATTTTTATTTTTCATTTATTAAACATCACAAACATTAGAATTGTTCAGGCTTTCCTGACCTGGCACTTAAAATTTTCAGCAGTTGTTTATCTAAAGTTTGCGGATATTGAGACCTCCGCTTATTTCAAAAATCATGCCCGTTGAGAAATCCCAGTCGCCCCTGGCTATAGAAGCAACTGCCTTACCGATATCATCAGGGAATCCCCATCTTTTTTGGGGAACAAAGCCTTCTGCTATCAGTTTATCATATTTATCTTTCATTATGGCTGTCATATCGGTCCGGATAATTCCGGGCCGAACCTCGCATACCATTATTCCTTCGCTGGATAACCTGTCGGAAAATACTGTGGATGCCATGCTGAGACCGGCTTTCGAGATACAGTATTCCGCCCTGTTTGTCGAAGAAAAAGCTGCAGACATGGATGTAATAAATACTATACCAGGCTTGTAATCAGCTATTTGCCCCTTTAACCATATCATTTCCCGTACAATTCTCTGAGCAAATAAAACCGGTCCTCTCAGATTAATGTTCATAACCCTGTCATAGCTTTCTTCTGTCATTTCAAGAATATCGGTTCTCTTGATTGGGGCAACTCCTGCATTATTGACCAGAAAATCTATGCGCCCATATCTTTCCAGTATGTTTGCAACTGCCTCTGTATGGCATGAAGTGCAGGAAATATCCATCCCAATAGGGAAAAACTCCATACCTCTTTTTTCGACCTCCGATCCAAGGATCTCCATTCCTTCACTGTCGACCGAGCGGGCTATTGCTGCGATATCAAAACCTTCGGCTGCCAGGGCAATTGCTGCCGACCTTCCAATTCCTCTGCTGGCGCCGGTAATTACAGCTACAGGTTTGCTATTCATACAAAGAATATAAAGTTATATCAGGTTTTATGGTATATCCTGCCCTAAAGATAATAATTTGCCTGAAACCCTCAACTTTACAGGTAATTATCCTCCAGATAATCTTTCCAGACCTTTTCAAACCAGAGGTTCGGAGAAGGTATTTCTTTTACTCTCTCAATATTTGAAATAACCCAGCTCTCTTTAAACCGTGTCACGAGTATATTTTTTTCAATTTCTCGATCGTACTGACAGAGGTTTATATTCCATTCTGTATCAGCCCTGATAAAAGGATCTGAATTTTCTTTATCGGTTACAATATATGATCCCCTGCTTCTTCCACCTTTTTCAATGTAAGTTTTGATTGCCTCAAGATATACATAATGAGTGAGGCATTGATCCATCAATATGAAACATTCAACGAGTTCGGGAACTGATGCGGCCCCGGTTTTTTCACTCACCTGGTTGAACATCATCGCTGCTTCAGTTGCTCCTTTCAGTACTTTTGTCCGTGTACGTATTATCCCCCCGGCTTCAGACATTCTCTTGCGTATTTCAGCAATTAATTGTCCGTTCAATCCTTTCTTGCCTGATGACAACCAGTGAGTTGCCCGGGTAAGCTTATTAACTATCTGTTCATTGGTTTTATCCAGGAATTCAACAAATGTCATTGCCGGAGAATTATATTTTTTGAAAATGTACATAGCAGCCCTGTGGCTTCCCACCTGACCTGAGTTAAGGGCTGATCCTCCAGGACGATAGACTCCGTGGGATCCATTTACTTCGCCAACAGGGAAAAGATGTTTCAGATCTGATTCCCACCATATATTGCCTTTCAGTCCTCCATTGTTGTGTTGGACACAAACAGCTATCTCCAGGGGTTCAGAATAAAGATCAATACCATTTTCCCTGAATACACTGACAGCCGGAGCATTCATTGCCTGTAACCTTTCAACAGGAGTCTCTCTTAGTGCACCTGAATTGACGAGGTATCTATATGCCTCAGGATCAAGCCTGTCCGGAGCAAAGGATTCATCGTTCCACCACGACGGATTTCTTCTGAAATCAATCCAGACCCTTCGTCCTCTTTCTTCCGACTCTCTGAAAACCAGGAGATCAATAAGTGAAGACCCATAACCGGCAACTTTAATGGGATCAAATGGCCATTGATATCCTTTTAAGAAAATAGCCCTGGTAAGAGCTGTATAATCAGAGAAAATCTCATTCAGGAATTCTTTTTCGTCATTACCGTCCTTATCTGTTGAAAAATAACGTGGCAAAGTCTGTTGATAGCTTCCTGACAGATTCCACCTGAACTTCAGGGATGCGATGCCGAACTGGGATTCTGTCAGGTTCTGCCCGGCAGCTCCTGCTTCGAATGCCATTCCTGTTGATCCGGTCTGGGATGATGGATAAACACTAGACTGGTATATACCAGCAGGACCACCTGTTCCTAGAATAATATTGGTAGCGTTGAACAGTACAAATGCTTTTTCAGGATCATCTTCATCAATATTAATTGCAAGTGCACCTGTTACCTTTGTTTTACCTTTATCAGTCAGAAGTGTAATGATATGATGATGGTTTAAAACCTTTATTTTGCGCTTATTAACCTCTCCTGCAAGTACTTCGAACATCAATTTTGAGGTATTTGGTCCTGCTGATGTTGCCCTTGCACGGGGATCATGATCTGTTTTATATCCGACCCAGCCACCATACTTATCGTGTGGAAACTGAACACCCAGATTTACCAGATTCATAAACGCCTGGACAGATCCCTGTGCTTCACACAAGGCAATATCCCCGTGCATACATTTCCCATTATAAAGGTCCCTGGCCATTTCGGGTATTGAGTCGGGTTTATCGCCACTGAGAGATAGTTTATAATAAGTCTGTTTGTCTGAACCTGCATTATTTGAAGTACCGCCACCCCATTCAGAAGTAACAATAAGAATATCTTCCTGACCCATTGAACGAAGCCTCACAGCTGCATTAAGAGAAGCTGCACCACTGCCAATAACCAGTGTGTTAATACGGTAACTATCAATAACATAGTTATTTATTACATTTTTTTCATTTTCCATTGGCAATAAGTTTTTTGAGTTCATTACCGTATATTTCACGGTCGCGGATAACGCAACCTCCGGGCCTGAAATTCCTTATAAGCCTTGTACAACCTGAACAGGTTATGCATACTCTTGAAGGATCCGCTTTCCCCTTTTTAATGAGATCGGCCGGCATTGAAGGGTATGCAAAAGAATTTCTGCCAAATCCGATAAAAGATGCATCACCATTTTTAATAACAGCAGCTCCGACATTCGGAGCGTAATGTCTCAAATAAGAATATGCAGAACCAACAAATGAGATTTCAGGAAATCTTTTTTGAAAAATTGATGTGCTGTTTATCAACCTTATAACTCCCGTGAGCGGATGTTCCTCGGGAACCTGCCGTCCAGGCAGGGGATTATCGTATGGTCTGGTTACATGAGCATTATAATAGGGACTGCCCATACTTAAGTTGATCAACTGAATCCCCCGTGATTTTAACTCCCCGACCAGCATAAGGGGCTCAGTGAAATCAGGACCGCCATTTTCATCAACGCCAAAACCGCCCCGGTAAAGATCGGAGATATTGAGCCGGGTTGTAATGTGAATCCCCCTGACTTCATCTTTTATCCTGTCGAATGTTTCAAGGAAGAATCTGAATCTCTTTGCAGGATCCATCCCTCCATACATACTGTTTTTTCTCATTTTAGCTGAAAGCAGTTCTATTATAAGATAACCATGGCAGGCTTTAATATCGATGGCATCAAATCCTGAACCTGCTGCCAGTCTGGCAGCCACAACATACTGATCCTGTATTCTTTTTAAATCATCATCAGTAAGAATATAAGGTTTGATCCGATCAAGAATATGATTAGGTGCTGCGACTCTAGGCTCTGGTTTTCCTTCAGGTTTACTGTAGCGGCCCGAATGTGTGAGCTGGATTACCAGAAACGGATCAAATCCCAGGCTGGCTGATACTCTTCTAACCTCTTCATTAAGATAAGCATAATTACCTGAGTTATCTTTATTAATCCATAACTGGTGTGGATTTGATCTGCCGCCGGACGAAACAGATACAGCTTCGAACCAGATAATTCCGCTACCTCCGCGGGCAAACCGCAGGTAACGTCTTTTTGTCAGATCAGATGGTGATCCTCCATTTTCTGAATCGTAACCTTCCATGGGTTGAACCACAAGGCGGTTGGGTATAGAAAATCCTTCCAAAGAGGCCGGTGTCAGCAAGTAAGAAACATCATCACTGAAAGGAAGGCTGTAACCCAGTTCCTCTGCTTTCTTAATAAGATCATCACTGGTTTTATACCTGAATCGTTCATGCATCTGTAAGGAATTTACACAGAAATGGTAAAGACCTGTAATTATCCGGTAAAAATAATAATAAAATAGTAGAGACGCGCAAATTGCGCGTCTCTACGTATTCGTTAATTCAAATAAATTATCCATCTGTAAGATTCAATCAATAAAAGCCGCCGCCCTGGCCTCCACCACCTCCCCTGCGACCATTCCCAAAGCGCGGATTAACCACATTATTATAAATAGATCCGAAAACATAGGTTAAACCCACACCTCCTCTTATCTCATATTTTGAAGCCTGTTCTTTTAACCGCAGTAGTCTTTCGGCTTCCGAAAGCTCTCCTTTGGCCAGGTTCAACTGATCATTGATATAACCGGCTCCACCGTTAACAGAAAGGGATAATCCCTTAATGATCCTTATTCTCAGAAAAGCATCCAGTTCAATTCTGTATTTAGAAAAGTCATGAAAATAATTGAATGCATTCAGTGAAAGATTGACTGAACCCCATTTTTCCTGCACCTGATAGGCAATTCTCAGACCATGTTTGTATAGCGTTTCCCTTTTTTTGTTAAACAATGTAGTATCAATATAATTACTGAACTGTACTCCGGCACTGTACAGGAATCTTAGTTGTCTATGTGTAGCATCAGAATACGGATAGAGATCATATTCGACAGCAGGCATAAATTCAGAACTAAATAAATAATTATTCCTTGTGGAGGCCTGTATATCCCACATAATCCCTGCTGACCAATGATTCGTGATGCTTTTAACAATAAGATTTTCAATCGATTTTGAACTTCTTAAATACGTTGTATCATAATCATCTTCTATAAATCTTTGCCTGTTGTAATTATAATCAACTTCAACCTCAAATTTGAGTCCAGGAGTTATTCTCGATATCTGGACTGAACTATTCAGGTCAAGTCTTCTGTAAGACTCTTCCATTGTGTACCGTGGACTTATCTCTAATTCAAATACCCAATAATTCCAGTTATCAGTTACCTCTTCGGCTTCAAGTTCCTCATTATGGCTGATCTCAATCTCATTGAAAAGTGGAGTTCTGGCAACATATCTCATCAATCCCATTTTCAGCATATTGGTCCTTTTGCCCCTTATAATGGTGCCGGTCAGATCAGGACTTGTTGTATAAATCAGGGTATCATTCAGACCTTCAAATTCTCCCTGCCCTTGAAAAGTATATGTGTATTGTCTTCCTCCGCTACCGGTATTCTGGTCGGTTTCAAGTATATAGACCTGGGCTTCGCGGACATCCCTTACATAGTTAACATATGGGATCTCCTCTCTTATATAATTCATATCGCACCCACGACAGTCAAGAAATATTTTTACTGCTACTCTCCTCGTTGTATCTTCCTGTTTCTGTACAACTTGCCCAAATGATGCAAAGGGAAGAGTAAAAAACAATGCACAAAATAATAGACATATGAATAACTTATTCATTATAAAATATTTAGGTTGTTATTGTAAACTTAAATTGATTCTTCTTAAGTGAAATAATATTCCATTTCACCACAAAAATCAAACACAAAGATGATAAATATGTTCTATAAATACCTTACAAATACACCCAACACAGTAATTATTAATGTTTTTTAACATTTTTCGGCGCAATATTTAATTGCCCGCGGACTAATCCATGATCTTCTGAGAATGGAGTGAACATAGTAGCTTATCAGTCTGGCAAAAATTACGGTTCGTACAAAAAGCAGAGGGACAAAAAATAATATTACACCGGGGAGTACCATTAATGCACCTGTAACAAGATAATTCACAATCAGGAATGACTGAATAAAGAATCTTTCTGTTCCGGTCTTGTGCTTATTAATATAAAGGTGTTTTGAAATGCAGACTTCGGTTTTTGTTATAGATGTAGTCTTCAGATCGACTCTTGTGCTTCCGCCATGGTTGTGTTCAATCATGATATTCCAGAAAAAAGCAGCTTTACCTCCTATATTTCTGATCCTGTTACAAAGGTCAACATCTTCGAAGTACATCCAGAAATCTTCATCAAAACCGTTAAGTTTCTGAAAAACCCCCCTGTTTATCAACATAACGGATCCCGACACCCAGTCGGGAAAAGATATGTCCTGGTCCTGAGGACCTGTATTTTTCTTTATACAATCATTCAGTAGTGAAGAAAGAGATCTCTGAAATCCTGTAAGGTTAAAGAGATCAGGAAACGAGCCTGTGGCTTTGCTCTCTTTACCTTTTTCATTAACCTGTCTGCATGAAAAAATATAATTATCAGGATATAATGCTGCGGCATCAAGTAATTTCTCAATTTTATCTTCACTGGCGACTGTATCGGGATTAAGAATAAGCAGGTTCTTTCCGGTGGCTTTTCCAGCGCCCATGTTACATGCGTATGCGTAACCTCCATTAACCGTGCTGTGAATAAACCTGAACTCCGGATAACGTTTTTCCAGTTCATAAATGGTCTGATCTTCAGAATTATTATCAACGACAATAACCTCTGATGTGAATCTGTTCCCGGTAAATGAGTGCAGTGCTTCAAGACACTTCGTGAGCCGTTCCCATCCTTTGTAACTGACTATTATAACCGACAGATCTGCCATCTTCCCCTTTTAAACGCTTAAGATATTAAATAAAATACATCACCTGTAATACAATATAAATAATATATTTACTCATTATCCTCTTCAGCTTCATCCTCGTTCATCCAATCATAAACAGGTTCCTGTGGTCCCTCTTTTCTGAACCATATTGAGAGAATCACTCCTGAAAAGAAACCGAGCATATGCGATTCCCAGGAAACGTTTTTATAAATACCCGGGAAAATACCCCAGACCATTGATCCGTACAAAAATACTATAAGAAGCGATAATGCAATGAGCCTGAAATAGCGACGGATGATCCCACTGAAGAAAAGGAATGAAGCCAGGCCATAAACCAGTCCGCTTGCTCCAATATGCCAGGCATCCCTTCCTGCCAGCCATACCAGTAATCCGGTTATCAGGTATGTCCAAGAAAAGACCTTGAGTGCGACTTCAGAGTAGAAATAGAAAAGCGCTGTTGCAAGAAAAAAGAGTGGTACTGAGTTATTAAACAGATGATCAAAATCTGAATGGATAAAGGGCGATAAAATAATCCCCGGTAATCCTCTGGCAGTTAATGGGTAGATTCCTCCACCTGAAAAATTAATATCAAACATTACCTCCACGATCCTTACCAGCCACATTACAGCAATAAATATTACGGGAATAATTATACTCAGGAGGAATTTCTTCCGGTAAAAAGCGCCTTCGGAGGTTATATCGTGGTTGGTTTGTGGCATATGAACTTGTTGCTGGGTGCTGGGTGTTGGGTGCTTGGTGCTTGGTGCTGGGTGAGGGTTAGAGATGCCCTGGTGTATGCTGTTTTTTGTTTCGCGTTTATCAAGTTTTATCTTAGTATCTAATATCATTGCGATCCCGCGAAGCGGAAGAAGCGATCTCATTCAATCTTCCAAAGTCTAAACTTTTTCATTTGTCTTTTATTGTACTTCCTGCGGGAAGACGATTCCTGCTGCCTGTCTGATCCTGTCGAGTGTTATTATCAGGTCGAGACTGAAAGAGAGAGGGACAACAGAGCTTTCGGTTTTTCCCTCGTCGAGACATTTCATTACTTCTTCTGCTTCCCAGTGATAACCCATTGCCGGAGGATTGAAATAAAATTCCTGCTTACCGCTGTTATGGATCGCAAGAATCACTTTCTGGGTCATATCGCGACCCCGTGTGACAGTCAGGTTTCCCTTCTCACAAAGAATGTCACAACCGATTCCGATGCCGGTTTTAAATGAACTGTACAGTGTTGCCATGCGTCCATCCTTATAGCTGAATATCACACTCAGTGATTCCTCTGAACCGGTTTCTGCAAATGATGCGGAAGCTTTGATTTCGTCGGGAACACCGATAAAAGTCAGTGCATCAATCACAGGGTATATACCTATATCGAGCAGGGAACCTCCTCCCAGTGCAAGATTGAACTTACGGTCGTCGGGGTGGTAAGGCGGAATGAATGAGAAATACCCATGCAGGTGAACAGGACTGCCTGTTATACCAGATTCCAGGATTTCAGTTGCTTTTTCATAAAAGGGCTGGAATGGTGGCCATAGAGCTTCCATCAGGAAGACTTTCTGTCTGGAGGCTTCACTGATCATTATTTCCACCTCCCGGCTGTTTAGTGCAAACGCCTTTTCGCAAATGACAGCTTTCCTGTTGCCAAGGCAGAGCATTGTGTGTTCATAGTGATGGGAATGGGGTGAAGCTATATATACAACGTCAACATCCGGATCGCCTGCCGCTTCCTCATAGCTGCCATAGAATTTTTTAAAGCCATGCTCTTTTGCAAATTTCTCAGCTCTTGTGATATCGCGTGATCCAACAGCGTATAATTCAGCATTTTCAAGAAGCTTCAATCCTCTGGCAAATTTGGCTGCCATTTTTCCCGGAGCGATGATGCTCCATTTATATCGTTTCATTGTTTAAAAATATTTTTATAAATATAGAGATTCTTAACTCAACCTCAAATCTCCTTTCTCAGAGCTTAACTCTTCCCTGCCTGACGGCAGGTAGGCCCCCGGGGGATGAGTTATACTTTCCACCGGAAGGGGCTTGAGATTGGTCATTTTGTGCTCCCCTTTCACAATATCTTGTGTTTTTCCTTTTCCTTACAGCAATTTAGGATCTTTCTATTACACTGAATTTCTTTTCATTATAAATTATTTTCAAAATTATTGTAATTTTTTAGTACTATGTATTGCATAGTATATTTATTTTAATATATCTTTACATTGTAATGATGTTTAAATTATATAGTAGTAAATAATTTTTAGTTCTATGAAAATAACAGTTAGTATTAATCTTGGAGGCTACTCATTTAATATTGATGAGGATGCCTATACTGAACTGAAAAGATATCTTAAGAACCTCGAGTTGCATTTTGCAAGTGAAGAGAGTTCAGCAGAGATCCTTTCAGATATTGAAACCCGTATGGCTGAGCTGTTCCGCGCAAAACTGACAGGCTATAAACAGGTGATAACCATTGAAGATGTTTACGAGGTATGTGCTGTATTAGGCACTCCCGAGGATATTTTTGATGAAGAGGACACCTCTGCCCGTGATAAGTTTACCTCGCCGGGTTATCACAGGATGTACCGCGATCCTGATCACAGGATAATAGGTGGTGTATGTGCCGGCATGGGTGCGTATTGGCGTGTCGAACCCTGGATAATCAGGATTATTTTTGTGATTCTTGCAATGATGGGAGGCCTGGGTATTCTTGTTTACCTTATCCTTTACATTGTTCTTCCCGAAGCAAAAACCACTGGACAGAAGATTGAGATGAAGGGTGAACGGGTAAATATTCACAACATTAAAGAGTCCGTAAAAAAGGAATTTGAAAATGTGAGGAAGAATATGAACCTGTAGCTGGTTACGGGAACATGAATTATTTCAAAAAACACTTAAAACTTAATGTCATGGATTTAGAAAATACAAAAGCACAGATGCGTAAAGGGATTCTTGAGTACTGCATACTATCGGTATTATCGAAAGACTCCTGTTATGCAAGCGATATAATAAAGGAACTGAAAGAAGCGAAGGTAATTGTTGTTGAAGGAACATTATATCCGCTTCTGACAAGGCAAAAGAATGCCGGTTTGCTTAGTTACCGGTGGGAAGAATCACAACAGGGGCCACCCAGGAAATATTATGAACTCACGGATGAAGGCCGGGAATATCTTAAAGAACTCGACAATTCGTGGGATGATCTTGTTGAATCAGTTAACCTGATCAGGACCAGGTAATCATTTATTAATCAAACTAAAACTGAAAAAAATGGATAAGACAATAAAAATAAATCTTGGTGGCAGCTTGTTTCAGATTGATGAGGATGCTTACCGGATGCTTCGCGATTATCTTCAGGCAATTGATGTAAGATTCAAACATGTGGAAGGGGGAGCAGAAACCATTGAAGACATAGAATCGCGGATAGCTGAAATATTTCAATCCCAGAAGGGCCTGGCAGGAGTGATTTCGAAGGAAAATGTTGAGGCAATGATATCGGTTATTGGCAAACCCGAAGATTTTGACACCGATTTGGAAGAATCTGAAATTCCACCTTACTCCAATCAAAGAAAGAAGATGTACAGAAATCCCGACGATACAATAATAGGGGGCGTTTGCAGTGGTATGGGTGTATACATGAATACCGATCCGGTGTGGATACGATTAATTTTCATTCTTTTTGCACTTTTCTTTGGAGTGGGTTTCTTTGTTTACATAGCATTATGGATTGCGCTTCCTTCTGCAAGGACGGATACCCAGAAGAGAGAAATGTACGGCAGTGCTTACCCTGCATACCGGAAGTATACCCCTAAAGCCAGCCGTTCAGTGGCTTCCGATACACCTGTTTATGGTTCCGGTACATATGCCGCTTCAGGTGTTGGTAATGCTTTCAATGAAGTCTTCAGGGCATTAGGAAGAGTATGTTTTGTCATTTTTCGCATCTTCCTGATAATCATTGGAGTTGCGTTTGTGGCATCAGGCTTTATCGCATTTGTGTCTTTCATAATGGTCTTCTTCTTCAGGTATCCCGGGTACTTTTCGACTGATTCATTTGGAATTGACTTCTTCTATCTTCCCGATTTTCTAAATTATATTGTAAATCCTGCTGTTGCTCCATGGATCATGTTTCTGACATTCATAGTTGTCGCCCTTCCTCTGTTTGCAATGATATACTGGGGAGTACGAATGGTATTCTGGTTCAGGGCCAGGGATGGTATTTTTTCACTCATCGCACTTGTGATCTGGGTTATGAGTGTAGCAGCCCTTTCAATTATTCTTTTTAACGAGGGAGTCAGTTTTGCTGAAACTGCAAAAACATCATCCCTTGATATTATAAGTGAATCGCCGGATAACCTTTATATTATAAGCGGCAGCAAAATCTCTGATCTTAATTATGATAAAGATATTTCCATACCTGATGAGGATTATACTGTTTATTTTTCGGGGGACAACAGGAACCTTTATATCCGGACACATCTGACAATTGATAATTCCTATGATAATTCGCTAAAAATAGATATAAGAAAACGCTCTGCCGGTCGCAGTAAAACTGATGCTATGAGAAAAGCTGAAAGTTTACTTTATAATTACAGAATTGCAGGAGATACCATTTTCATTGATGAATATTTTACTATTCCGGAGGGCAGCAAGTGGGCATTCGACAATGTAGGGGTGAATCTGCTTGTACCTGAAGGTACTGTTGTGCACATGGACAGGACCACTGAGAAAATGTTGCATTCATATTATTATGATGACCGGGATTTTAATTACGTGGTGAGAAGTGACAATACCTGGGTGATGACTGAACATGGTCTCAGAAGATCATCCGGCAGGTAAGGCCGCCGTAAAAGCTACCTTTTTCATTCCTGATATCTTCATGACCTCCGGTACCAGTTGTACGGTACCGGAGTTTTTTTAATAAAATTAAAGGGTCGGATTAACTGTCCAACCCTTCAATACTCAAATTCCTTAATATTATCTGATAAGTTTTATAGTGATTTTTTCCTCGTAATGGTCATTTTCCCGTGAAGTTTATAGTTTTTCCCCTCTCTGAGAATATCATATTCCCTGTTTTCATTCATTCCGGTTGGATTAACATCCAGGTGCTTCTGCCAGGTTACATTACCCAGAGAAAAATTATACTTTAAACCAAAAATACTAATCTTAA
>CAZQVL010000049.1:0-19446 GCA_964596715.1 uncultured Rikenellaceae bacterium | reverse complement strand
GTCAATAAGAATGCAATTAAGTTATATATAAAATTAACATATATATAAAATTAACATATATATAAAATTAACATATATATAAAATTAACTTATATATAATAATTACTTATATATATAAATAAATTATATATTATGCCTGCAAAATATGTTATAGGAATTGATTATGGAACAGATTCCGTTCGTAGTGTTGTTGTTGATACAGCAAACGGCGAAATAGTAGGTACATCAGTTTATGATTACCCGCGGTGGAAGAAAGGTCTGTTTTGTGATCCTTCAATCAATCAATTTCGTCAGCACCCGCTTGATTACATTGAAGGGCTTGAGATATCAGTTAAGGAAACTCTTAAAGGAGTGGATCAGGAAGTAATAAAGAATGTTACCGGAATAACTCTTGATACCACCGGATCAACACCTGTGGCAGTTGATAAAGAGGGAATTCCACTTTCGTTAAAACCTGGTTTTGAGAGCGATCCTGATGCCATGTTTATACTATGGAAGGATCATACGGCAGTCAAGGAAGCTGCCGAGATCAATGAGCTGGCAAAGACATGGGGAGGAGTGGACTTTACAAGGTTCGAAGGAGGTGTCTATTCTTCGGAGTGGTTCTGGGCAAAGATTCTTCATGTTATCCGTAATAATGAGAGAGTACGCAAAAATGCCTGGTCGTGGGTTGAACATTGCGACTGGATACCCGCTTTGCTTTGTGGCGATACTGATCCCCTTCGACTCAAGAGAAGCCGTTGTGCAGCAGGACATAAGGCTATGTGGCATGAGGATTTCAACGGATTGCCCGACGAAAAATTCCTGGTGAAACTCGATCCGTTGCTGGCTGGGATCAAAGAGAGACTCTTCAGTGAAACATACACCTGTGATGTCGAAGTTGGTAACCTCTCGGAAGAATGGGCTGACAGATTAGGTCTCCCTACTGATGTTAAGGTAGGTGTCGGTGCTTTTGATGCACACCTGGGAGCTGTTGGAGGCGAGATAAAACCATATCACCTGGTTAAAGTAATGGGCACATCTACATGCGATATGCTGATAGCCCCAATGGAAGAAGCTGGAGACAAACTTGTCGCAGGAATATGCGGCCAGGTTGATGGTTCAATTGTTCCCGGAATGCTTGGTCTTGAAGCTGGACAATCAGCATTCGGGGATATATATGCATGGTTCAGCAGGTTACTGATGTGGCCTGTTAATGAGATCATTGCAAAAATGTTGTGGCTGGATAACAAGACCAGGAATAAAATAATGGATGAAACAGCCGACAAAATGATTTCTGAACTCAGCAAACAGGCAGAATCGGTAAATAATGAAGAAACAGCCCTCATCGCACTCGACTGGCTGAATGGCAGACGTACACCCGATGCTAACCAGGCTTTGAAAGGTGCAATCACAGGATTATCTCTGGGATCTGATGCCCCGAGGATCTTTAAAACACTTGTGGAAGCCACGGCTTTTGGATCAAGAATGATCAACGAAAGGTTCATTTCAGAAGGAGTCCGTATTGACGGTGTGATTGCTGTGGGAGGTGTCGCCAAAAAGAATCCTTTTGTAATGCAGGTAGTTGCTGATGTGCTGGGTATGCCTATCAGAGTGGTCAGTTCAGACCAGACCTGTGCACTGGGTTCAGCGATGGCTGCCTCGGTTGTTGCCGGAGTTCATAAGGATATTTCATCAGCTCAGGAAGCAATGGGAGGAGGCTTCGAAAAAGAGTATCTGCCGGATCCGGTGGAAGCAAGGAAATATGAAGTCCTTTTCATGAAGTATAAAAAGCTTGGATCGTTCATCGAGAATGAACTGAAATAACTCCTGTTTTTGTCCCCAATCCCCCAAAGGGGCTTATAGTAAATATTTTAAAGTCCCCTTTTGGAGAGGATTTAGTGGCGATAAATAAATTGCATAATAAACACTAAGGGAAATATAAGTATTATAAAGACAGACAAAAAATTTAACATCTTATAATTGACACAGCGTTATGAAAAGACTATTTACATTTTTATTTGTCCTGGTTTTACTGGCATCATTAGAGGCCGGTGCTCAAAAAGAAAATCCTGCATCAGTCAACCAGTTGATTGTTGTTGCCAATCACGCCGGACCCACAATCAGCAAAGACATCTACGGCCATTTCTCAGAACACCTGGGTACATGTATTTATGGCGGTTTATGGGTCGGAACCGACTCGGAAATCCCTAATACTTATGGTATCAGAAATGATGTTGTCTTTGCACTCCGTGAGATGAAAGTACCAAATCTCCGCTGGCCGGGCGGATGTTTTGCCGACACCTACCACTGGAAGGACGGAATAGGCCCTCAGGAAAAAAGGGCTTCGATAATCAATACACACTGGGGAGGTGTTACCGAAGACAATTCATTTGGAACACACGAATTTATGAAACTTACTGAATTGCTTGGCTGCGATGCCTATATAAACGGGAATGTTGGATCCGGAACTGTCAGGGAAATGGCGGAGTGGGTAGAATACCTTACGTCCGATGCTGAGAGTCCTATGACCCGGATACGTAAAGAATATGGCAGGGAAGAGCCCTGGAAAGTAAAATATTTTGCTATCGGTAACGAAAACTGGGGCTGTGGTGGTAATATGACAGATGAGTTTTATGCCAACGTGATGAGACAATTCTCCACCTACCTGAATAATTATGGTGACAACCGGCTCTACAGAGTTGCATGCGGACCTTCAGATTATAACTTTGCATGGACAGAGACACTGATGAAGGACGGGGCAACACGTAATAGATTCCAGGGATTATCAATCCATTATTATTCTCTTGTTGACGGATGGAATAATAAGGGTTCAGCCACTGAATTCGGAGAAAGGGAATGGTTTCAGACCATGAGGGCTAATCTCCAGATGGACCAGATTATTAAGGGGCACAAAGCCATCATGGATCGGTACGATCCTCAGAAAAACAAGGGACTTGTGGTTGATGAATGGGGAAACTGGTTCAATGTTGAACCAGGAACCAATCCCGGATTTCTTTATCAGCAGAATACCTTAAGAGATGCATTAACAGCAGCCATACACCTTAATATTTTTAACCAACATGCTGACAGGGTAAAGGTTGCGAACCTTGCTCAGATGGTTAATGTTCTTCAATCAGTCATACTTACTAAGGATGATAAAATGGTACTAACCCCTACCTATCATGTGTTCAGAATGTACAGAGTCCATCAGGAGGCACAGCTTTTAAATACCGATCTGATATGTGAAGATTACACGTTCAATAACAGATCTGTTCCTGCCATCTCAGCTTCGGCATCTGTTGACAAAGATGGCAAGGTGCACATATCACTTGCTAACCTGAATCCAAATAAGGAAATTTCAATTACCTGTCCGGTTATCGGTAATAACTTTAAGAATGTGACCGGGGAGGTTCTCACAGCAAGTGAAATGTCGACGCATAACACTTTTGAAGAGCCTGACCTGGTAAAACCGGTATCATTTAACGGTTTTAATCTGAAAGAAAATATTCTTACGGTAACCATGCCTCCGAAATCGGTAGTGGTACTGGAGTTGAGATAACCTCTCCCCCTAAATCCCCCTCTTCCAGGAGAGAGTTGGACTTAATTATCTGATTTTTAAATCCCTACCTCCTGGGGGAGGGATTTGGGGAGAGGTAAAAAACCAGGAGGGAATTAGGGTGAGGTGAAAAAGCAGAGAGGAGGTTGAGGAGTAAAAGGACGCATTTAGGAGGAGAAGCAAAAACCTACCTGAATTCATAAATTATATAAAACAGCAATTATGAAAAACCATAAAAACCTGTTATTAATAATTGTAATTATTACACTTATTTTCACCGGATGCTCAAAGAGAAAATACTCCATGGACTATCCGGTCCAGCCAGTGCCGTTTACTTCTGTTAAACTGACTGACAATTTCTGGGCCCCCCGGATACAAAAGAATGCAACAGTAACCATACCTATTGCTTTCAGTTATTGTGAATCAACAGGAAGAGTTAAGAATTTTGAAATTGCTGGAGGACTTGATACAGGCAGATTCCGCACTATTTACCCTTTCGACGATTCAGACGTTTTTAAGATTATAGAAGGAGCAAGCTATTCGCTTCAGACCTTTCCTGATCCGGAACTGGAAGCTTATCTTGATACCCTGATATGGAAGATAGGCCTGGCACAGGAAGAGGACGGGTATCTCTATACAAACAGAACAATAGCTGAGATGCATGGTGGTGAAGGTCTTCATGAGTGGGCCAGCAAAAACAGATGGGAACTTGATTCCATTCTTAGTCATGAACTTTATAATATAGGTCATCTTTATGAAGCAGCAGTTGCTCACTTCCAGGCGACAGGAAAACGTACCTTGCTTGATATCGCAATTAAATCGGCCGACCTGGTTAATAGAGATTTTGGACCGGATAGAGTAAAAGTCTATCCCGGGCATCAGGTGATTGAAATGGGATTTGTTAAACTCTACAGGGTCACAGGTGAAAGAAAATACCTCGATCTGGCAAGATTCTTTCTTGATATCAGAGGTCCAAATGGAGACCAGTATAATCAGGCTCATAAACGGGTGGTCGATCAGACCAAAGCTGTAGGTCATTCAGTAAGAGCTACATACATGTATTCGGGTATGGCTGATATTGCGGCAATTGAAAAAGATGAAGCTTATCTTAACGCAATAACAGAAATATGGGAAGATATTGTATATGGCAAGATATATATTACAGGAGGCATCGGGGCAACTGGAGGCAATGAAGGTTTTGCCGATCCGTTTGTTCTTCCAAATATGACAGCCTATTGCGAAACATGTGCTTCGATCGGCAATATATTTACTAACCACCGGTTGTTCCTTTTGCACGGTGAGGGAAAATATATCGATATTCTTGAAAAAACACTTTATAACTCAATGCTTTCAGGAGTATCGCTATCAGCCGACAGGTTCTTTTATCCTAATCCGCTGGAATCTAATGGGCAGCATGAACGGCAGGCCTGGTATGGATGCGCATGCTGTCCCTCAAATATTGCAAGATTCGTTCCTGCCATACCGGGGTATATATATGCAGTTACAGATGATGAACTATATATTAACCTTTTTATTTCAAACAATGCAGAGTTAAAAATCGGAGACAGGACCATGAGTGTTTCACAAAAAGCAAATTTTCCATGGGATGGCAGGGTGGAGATAACTCTTAATCCTGAGAAAAATTCAAAATTTACTCTGAATATCCGTATTCCAGGTTGGGCCATGAATGAAGCTATTCCTGGGGATCTTTACAAATTCGCCGATCATAACAACGATGGCTTTAAGCTTTCTATTAATGGGAAGGTAATCCATCCGGAGATTATTAACGGATATGCTGTTACAGTGAGAAAGTGGAGCCCGGGCGACAGGGTAGAACTTGATCTGCCGATGCCTGTACGAACTGTAATTGCTGATGAGAGAATAAAAGATGATAACGGAAAGATTGCTGTTCAGCGTGGTCCGGTGATCTTCTGTGCCGAATGGCCCGATAATAACACAGGGAATATATTAAATCTGGTAGTTGAGAAGGATTCTGCCTTCACTACGGAATATGTTCCCGAGCTTCTTGGTGGCACACAGGTCATAAAAACAACTGGTTACCAGACAAGAAGAATGTTGGGAGAGGAACCATCTGTGCTTGCTGAGGAAGAGCCTGTTACACTTATTCCTTATGCTTTATGGAATAACCGGGGTCCGGGTCAGATGATGGTGTGGCTGCCAACAACACTGGAAAGTACAAATCCCCTGCCTGCCCCTACAATTGCCTTTAGGAGCAAGGTAAGAGCAAGTAAGCTAACCAGAGATCTTTCTGCAGTAAATGACCAGCAAGAACCAGAGAATTCAAACGATCGTTCAGTGACATATTACCATTGGTGGCCCAACAAGGACAAATGGGAGTATGTCCAGTACGATTTTGAAAAACCTGAGACTATCTCCAAAACAGAAGTCTACTGGTTCGATGATGGACCGGAAGGTGGGTGTCGCATACCTGACGAATGGGAAATATTATATCTCTCAGGCAATATCTGGAAGCCGATTAATGCAAAGGTATCTTATAAGGTTACGAAAAATAACTGGGATTCGCTAATATTCGAGCCCGTAAAAACATCAGCAGTTAAATTAAGGGTCAGATTGAACAGAGATTATTCAGGAGGAATCTACGAATGGATTGTGGAGTAGAGACAGGTCGCAGACCTGTCTCTACTGAAGGAGGATTATCAGATTTTTTTGGCAATTCTGTACCTTTGGGTAGTGGAGCGGAACCAGGAATTCATGAAATAAAATAGGCAAATATTTGATATTTGTGATTATAAATAGATAGATATGAGAATCTTCAGAGTATTATTCATTATTGTAGTTATCTTTTTAATAACGCCGGGATTTTTACTAATTTCCGTACAGACTCAAATAGAGGCCCCTTCGGGTAAAAACCTTGCGATAGTAGCGACTCCGTCTGGTTCGTCACGTTATGGTGCGTCAATGAACTCACTAAATGATGGTCTGGTACCTGCAACCACAGGCAGAATGCGAACAGGTAGAAGCAGACAGCCTCAGAGGCTTTCAAGGCAATGGGTGCAGTATGATTGGTTGCAACCTGTTACCACAGGGAAGATAGTTGTTTTCTGGTGGAATTATGAAAGCTCTGTAAGGTTGCCTCAGGCTTACAGGATCCAGTACTGGGACGGGAACAAATTTATAACGGTTAAAAATGCTTCAGGTCTTGGACTTGAGAACAACCGGTACAACATAACAACATTCGATCCTGTTCAGACAACCAGGCTTCGTCTGGAAGCAGATTCTGTTGACAGGTTTTTAGGTACGATACTTGAATGGATGGTCTTTCAGGAGGAGAATTCTCCTGACCATCCCCCGGTTGTTACTGCCGGAGTTGACCGTATAGTAATGTCTGATGGTAAAACCTACCTTTCAGGAAGTGTCAAATCGGTAACCCCGGTAACCAGGATGGTTTGGAGTAAGAAATATGGTCCGGGCAATGTAGTATTTGCAGATGCCGGGTCAATGAATACAACATCAACTTTCTCAGCTCCCGGCGACTATGTTCTCGCTATGACAGCCACTGAGGGAGACCTGGCATCATCTTCAACTCTGAAGGTAACTGTAAGCCAGCCACCACCTGAAGAGCGGCTCGATGTTGTCTATACGAAGCGTTACCGGATCAATAGTCCGTTATGGAGCGACAGGGCTAAGGCCATAATAGTGAACTGGATTCCATGGTGCATTGACCAGATAAACCGCGACACTCTGACTCTGGGACCCGGAGGGCTCGATAATTTTATCGAAGCAGGAAAGGCACTGAGGGGTGAACAACATGGCCGTCATAAAGGATATGTGTTTTCAAATGCATGGGTTTATCAAACCATCGAATCAATGAGTATAGCTCTCATGATTGATCCTCAGGGGGATAAAGAGATTATGGCGGCACAGGAAAAAATGAAAGCCACAATAGACAGGTGGATACCGGTTATTCTGGCCGCACAGGAACCTGACGGGTACATCCAGACTGCCTACACACTGCGCGATACAACCCGCTGGCAGGAAAGATGGGCTCCCAGGACAAGGGGAAACCACGAAGGTTATGTAGCCGGCTATTTCATCGAATCAGCCATTAATCATTATACACTTACTGAAGGGAAAGATAAAAGGCTTTATAATGCTGCCAAAAAGCTTGCTGACTGCTGGGTGGCAAATATTGGTCCCGGTAAGAAGGAATGGTATGATGGTCACCAGGAGATGGAGCAGGCATTGGTCCGTTTTGGCCGGTTCGTTAACGACATGGAAGGTAACGGCCGGGGGGACAGCTACATCAGTCTGGCCAAGTTCCTTCTCGACTGTCGTCGCGACGGAAGTGAATATGATCAGAGCCATATACCTGTACAGCAGCAATATGAGGCAGTTGGTCATGCTGTTCGTGCCGTTTACAGCTATTCAGCTATGGCTGATGTAGCAGCGGAGACAGGTGATGTTGATTACCAGAGTGCTGTGATGTCGCTATGGGATAATATTGTCAATAAAAAATATTATGTTACAGGAGGTATTGGAAGCGGGGAGACCTCCGAAGGATTCGGGCCCAATTATTCCCTGCGGAATAATGCTTACTGTGAGTCATGTTCAAGCTGCGGACTGATATTCTTTCAGTATAAAATGAACCTGGCATATCACGATGCAAAATATGCCGATCTGTATGAAGAGATAATGTATAATGCCCTGCTCGGCTCCCTGGATCTGGAAGGGAAGAATTATTATTACACCAATGCATTGAATTCATCACAGTCGCGGTATGCATGGCATGTATGTCCATGCTGTGTAGGCAACATACCACGAACACTACTCATGATACCTACCTGGACCTATGTAAAAAGCAAAGATGGGTTATATGTTAATATGTTTATTGGCAGTACAATAAATGTTGAAAAAGTTGCCGGAACCGATGTGGAGATGGTGCAGAAGACTGACTATCCCTGGAGTGGCAAGGTTACAATAACCGTCAATCCAAAGCAGACCAGAGAATTTACCCTGTTCATACGTGTACCCAACCGTACGACCAGCACCCTTTATACTACAATACCTGTTGTAAAAGGGCTTAAGTCCCTCACAGTGAACGGCAAACCTGTATTGTATAAAATTGTAAACGGATATGCTGAAATAAAAAGAACATGGAAAGCCGGTGACAGGGTTGATCTTGAAATGCCGATGGAAATCCAGGTTATTACTGCCGATGACAGGATTGAGGCCGACAGGGGGAGAGTAGCCCTTCGTTACGGACCTTTGATCTATAATGTGGAAAAGGCTGATCAACCTGATATTGAGAAATATATCGGCACAGGGCCGTTACAGGCAGAATGGCGTGGTGATCTTCTCAATGGAGTGATGACAGTAAAAGGCACCTGGAGCGATGGCACTCCTTTAATGGCAATTCCGAATTATGCCCGTAATAACCGGAACACTGTTAAATCAACCTATGCCCCAGGCCGGCAAAATCCTGATGGCGGTTCAATTGTGTGGATCAAAAAACAATTGTAGAGACAGGTCTCAGACCTGTCTCTACAATTGGGTGATCAGAAACAGAATTATTCCTATTATAATCACATATATTGCTAACTCTATTATTCTTAAGGCACGTTTGCCCATCATTTATTCCTGTTAAACTAATCCGTTAATTTTGAAGACTGAAATCCAGGAATAAATTTAGGGTCAATACATTGAAATACTCCGTATTGTTTGTTTAAAGAGATATCCCATTTTGTTATGGCCAACTGTTATTTTGTATTGATAATGGGGGTCAAATGTTAATTACTCAGCTTTAAGCATCCGGATATTTAATTTGGTTTGATTAATTTTAAAGAAAATTGAGGAACAAGGAATTCGGGTTTAATACTTCTTTTAAGTAACATAAAGTATTTCTTGGCAATGAATAGATTCTATTCTGACCGTGATATCTGGCGGAGAAGTCCGAAATTATTCTCCCCAAACTTAATAAAGCGGGGTACATCTGTGGTATGGTTTATTTTTATAATCCTTCAATCATTGTTTGGAACACAGGATTACCGTATTGTATTTTCTCATCTTGATGTAAATGACGGATTATCAGAAAACTGGATTAAATGTGTATATAGGGATTCAAAGGGATTTGTCTGGTTTGGAACAAATAGCGGGCTGAACAGGTTTGATGGCTATAAAATAGAGATATTCCGCAAGAGTTTATCGGACTCAAACACAGTTTCCGACAATTCAATTAATGTAATTACAGAAGATAAGGAAGGTAATCTATGGATAGGTACAGGAAATGGTATAAATATTCTGAACGGCGAAACATATAATTTCAGAAGATTGAATCTCCAGCCATCTGTTCCTTTATTATGCCAGGATATTGCTTACATAACAGCTATGGCAGCAGATCTCGACGGTAATATCCTGACAGGAACACATAACGGATTATTTTTCTTTAACCAACAGAACAATTCTTTCAGGCATATTCTTATCGATGAACAGTCCTGCTCTTCACAGATGAACAACATTTCTGCAATAACTCATGATAAGGCTGGTTCGTTCTGGATTGGAACCGCTAACGGATTTGTAATTAAATATAATATCAGTTCAAATTCATTTGAGAAATTTGAATCCTTCAGGCAGAGCAATGAAAGACAAGGGAGCATTTCCAGTTTATTTGCAGATAATAGAAATAATTTGTGGATTGCCGATCAGAATGGGTTACATCTCTTTACCGTTGGAGACAATTCATGGAATCTGGATTTTCAGAAAAGATATAGTGAAGTATTCAGGAGACTGCAATTTACCGGGATTGATCAGGATATTGACGGACAGATATGGTTAACTACTGATGGTAAAGGTGTATTTATCATTGATCCGGAAAATTTCAGAATTATCAATATTACAAATCTGCCTTATTCATTAGGCGCACTATCAAGCGATGGTATTTCTTCATTATTTTGTGATGAATCAGGTATTGTATGGCTGGGTACAGCAAAAAAAGGTGTGGATTTTTATAAAAAGAATGTGAGAAAGTTCAGGTTGTTGAGAAACTATCCGACTGATAATAATAGTCTTAGTAACAATGACGTTGATTGTATAACTGAAGATTATAAAGGCAATATCTGGATAGGGACCAATGGTGGCGGATTAAATTATTATGACAGAAAAACCCAATCATTCAGGCATTATTTTTCAAATCCCGATAAAGCAAATAGTCTGAGCAGTAATATAATAGTCTCTTTATATGAAGATTCTGACCGGAAAATATGGATCGGCACCTATTTTGGCGGATTAAACTGTCTGGATCCTAAGACAGGCGAGATCACTGTTTACCGTCACAACGTTGATGATTCTACATCTCTGTCTGATGACCGTGTGTGGGGTATTTGTGAAGACAGCAATAAAAACCTCTGGATTGCCACACTAACTAACGGGATAAATCTTTTCGATCGTAAGACAGGTAAATTCAAACGTTTCAATGCACAGAACAGCCCCATATGTTTTAACTTCATAAATTCAATAGCGCTTGATGAAAATGATAACCTATGGCTCAGTTCAGCTAATGGACTAATCTTTTATGATCCGAAACAGAACAGGGCAAAATGTTATTACAGCAACACCATAAGCACAACATCATTAAGTGATAACAATATCGTATCAACTTTTAAGGACAGCAGAGGACTCTTTTGGATATGTACCAACAATGGCTTGAATCTGATGGAACAGGAGAGCGATGAGTTCCGTGTTTTCAGGGAAGAAGACGGTTTGCCGTCAAACAGTGTACTCAGGATCCTCGAGGATAATGATTCCAACCTCTGGATCAGTACAAGAAATGGAATATCAAGACTTATAATAACCAGGATGAATTTGACAGATTCCCTGACTTTCAGATTCGCAAATTATGGAATGAGTGACGGTTTGCAGGGGAAGGAGTTCAACGCAACAGCTGCCTGGGCAACAAGGGACGGAGAGCTCTGGTTTGGAGGTACTGACGGACTGAATGCGTTTTATCCTTCCGAAATAATTGAGGACACCGCAGCTACAAAACTGTTTTTTACAGGCTTCAGGATATTTAACAAGACTGTGAAACATGGAGAGGAGATCAATAACCGTATATTACTGGAGAAACCTGTTTTCAATACAGACAGGATAGTTTTAAAGTATAAGGAGAATTCATTTACTTTAGATTTTGTTGCCCTTAACTTTTTCTATCCTGAGAAAAACAAATACGCCTATAACCTTGAAGGATTTAATGATAAATGGATTGAGACTGACGGGAAGGAGAATTTTGCCACTTTCTCAAACCTTAATAATGGCAACTATACTTTCAGATTAAAGGGCACAAATTCTGACGGCATATGGAACAAAGATTTCGTAACTCTTAGAATCAGAGTCCTTCCTCCATTCTCGAAGAGCTGGTATGCTTATATTATCTACTTCTTATTGATATCATCATTGCTCTCATTACTTCGCTATCTGACCCTGAGCAGGGAAAGGCTAAAATCAAGAATGGAACAGGAAGTTATTGAATCACAGCACATTCACGAGATTGATGCATTGAAAATCAGATTCTTTACAAATATTTCGCATGAATTCAGAACCCCACTAACCTTAATCCTTTCACCTGTGGAAAAGTTATTGTATCAGTGGAAAGACAGGCCGGAAGAAAAATATCTGAACCTGATAAAACAAAATGCGAAGAGGTTGTTGCTGATGGTAAACCAGCTGCTTGATTTCAGAAAGATGGAGGTACAGGGTTTTGGATTAAATCCAGCCTTTGATGATATTATAAGTTTTATTAAAGAGGCTGTTGCTTCATTCAACGACCTGAGTGAGCAGAAACATATCGGACTCTTTCTTTACTCTGAAATTAAGGAACTGAATACCTGGTTTGATAAAGACAAGCTGGAAAAAATATTGTTTAATCTACTCTCAAATGCCTTCAAATTTACACCTGAGAAGGGTAGAGTGTCGGTGATTATTTTTCCCGGAACAAAGATTTCTTCACCTGATATGAATGGGGATGCTGAAAGGATTTCTCATCTGAGAATTAAGGTTGAAGATACCGGAATTGGTATACCGGCTGATAAAATTGATAAGCTTTTTACCAAGTATTATCAGCTTGATACTTCAGTTTCCGGTGAACAGGGTTCCGGGATTGGATTGTCCCTTGTAAAGGAATTTGTTAAACTTCTCGAAGGGGATATTTATGTTGAGAGTGAATCCGGCAAAGGGACATGCTTTACAATAATCATTCCGGTATCAAATGATGAAAATCTCTATGAAACAGGTAAGCCCGGCAATGGTGAAGCTGCCGGTATTCCGGTTATTCCATTACCGGCAAAGCAGGGCTATGGGAAATCCGACACATACAAATCAAAACCGACACTTTTAATTGCAGAAGATAATGATGATTTAAGATTCTATATCAAGGATAATTTTAAGAATCATTACGATGTCTATGAAGCTGCAAATGGAGGAGAGGCTCTGGCTATAATCCGGAAGATTGTTCCGGATCTGGTCATAAGTGATATTGTTATGCCGGGGATTGATGGAATAGAGTTGTGTCGTATTGTTAAGACCGACAGAAGTACATGTCATATTCCATTTGTTCTTCTTACTGCAAGATCAAATGTACAGGATCAATTTGAAGGTTTTGAAACCGGAGCGGACGATTTCATAACTAAACCATTTAATTTTCAAATACTTGAAGCTAAAATCAACAATCTTATTAATTTGAGGAAAAGTTTAAGGCAGGTATTATATAATAATCTGAGGATTGAACCACATGATATCACAATAACTTCACTGGATGAAAAATTCATACAGAAAGCTCTGGATCTGGTCGAAAAGAATATGTCCAAACCAGACTATACCGTTGAAGAACTAAGTCGTGATCTGGGAATAAGCCGCACGCTTCTGTATAAAAAAATTCTTACACTGACTGGCAAACCACCACTTGAGTTTATTCGCACCCTCCGCCTTAAAAGGGCAGCACAGCTTTTGCAAAAAAGCCAGCTCAACGTTTCGGAAATTGCTTTCCGTGTTGGATTTAATGATCCTAAATACTTTAGAAAGCATTTTAAGAGCGAGTTTGGAGTGCTTCCTTCACGGTATGCTGAAAAGTTTAAGTAAAATTCCAACAATGATCAATTGACCCCCAAAACTTAAACATTTCATACTCTTTCTGACGAAAAGATAGATGTAATTTTGACAGTATCTAATCCTGATGAAGAATTTAATCTTTGGCAATACTATACTATTAAAATTTAAAATCAATGTAAATCTTTATGCTAAAACCCAAAACTATGATTAAACGAGGTGTTTTTGTAATCTTATTATTGTTTGCAAATCTGTGTTTGATGGCCCAGATTACTGTAACTGGTGTTGTCCGTGATGCAGCAAACCAGCCGATACAAGGAGTATCGGTTGTTGTGATGGGTACTTCACTCGGGACCATGACAAGGATCGACGGCGGGTATTCCATTAATGTACCATCAGGAGATAACACTTTGGTTTTCAGCTTCATCGGAATGACAAGGGTAGAGGAACCTGTAGGAAACAGAACGGTAATAGACATAATCCTTGAGGAGGAAGTGACCGGTCTGGATGAAGTTATCGTGACCGGCTACGGTACACAGAAGAAGAAAGTCGTTACCGGAGCAACCGTGCAGGTAAAAGGAGAGGATATTCAGAAACTGACTACCGTTTCTCCTTTAACTGCCCTGCAAGGCCAAACACCGGGTGTTACTATTATCAAGAATACAGGTGAACCTGGCGCCGGATTTAATGTTAACGTCAGGGGTATCGGAACAATTGGCAACTCACAACCATTGTATATTATTGATGGAGTGCCCGGTGGTAATATTGACTACCTGTCGAGTGCCGACATTGAGACTATAGATGTACTTAAAGACGCAGCATCAGCTGCAATATATGGGTCACGGGCTGCAAACGGGATAATCCTTGTGACAACCAAAAAAGGAAGGCTGTCGGGAGGTGCTATGAAAGCTACAATCTCTTATGATGCTTCCTATGGTTGGCAGAACCTCTATAAGAAACTTCCTGTTACAAATGCCCAGGAATATGCTGTACTTTTAAATGAAGCAAGGGTTAACAGTGGTCAGCCTCTTCTTGATTTTGCCGGTCTGGTACCGGACTGGTCAAGAATTGAGAGTGGCGCCTGGACAGGAACCGACTGGCTCGATCAGCTGGTAGAAAAAAATGCACCGGTTGTTAATAATGCAATTAATATTGTCGGTGGGTCCCAATTAATGACATTCTCCTTAGGCGTATCCCATTCGGATCAGAAAGGTATAATCGGAAAGCCAGTAGCTTCTGAATATGAGCGGTTTACTGTGCGTTTGAACTCGGAGTATTCTCTCATAAAGAACAGAACAGGGAGCTTTACTTTTTTAAAGATAGGTGAAACCTTAAGATACACCCATTCCAACAGAAACGGTATCGGAACAGGGAACCAGTACTGGAACGACGTTTTTAGCTCAATAGTTGCCAGTCCCTTCCTGCCGATGTATGCCACCGATGAAGCAGATGCAGCATACCCTTATCATTTCGCAATACCATGGAATGTACAGGAAGCCAATCCCATTGCATCCATGGTCTACAACCGTGGAATGAACGAAAGCAAGGACCATAATTTAAATGGCAGTCTGTTTGTGGAAATACAACCAATTAGAAATTTTATATACAGAAGTTCTTTTGGCTATACTATGTCAGCCGGGTCAGACAGGAGCTATAATCCAATATATGAACTTAGTGCAACATCTTTCAATTCTGAAGATGGTGTAAACCACAGTATGTGGAATGGATTAAACTGGACATTTGAAAACACCCTTTCATATAATTTTAATCTGAATGCAATTCATAACTTCACCGCCCTTCTTGGTACATCAGCGGAGAAGTGGGGTCTTGGAGAAAGTATAAACGGATCAAATGCCAATTCATTATTTAATGATTTTGAGCATGCCTATCTGAATAATACGAAAATTATTTATGCTGACGGAAGAACCAGTATGGGCAGTAGCCCCTGGGGCGAAGGAGGTATCCTGTCATACTTTGGCCGTCTTTCATACAGCTTCAGGGAAAAATACCTGTTAACTGCCATACTGCGCGCCGACGGTTCTTCAAACTTCGCTAAAGGAAACAGATGGGGTTACTTTCCGTCAGTTTCGGCAGGATGGGTTATTTCTGAAGAGGCATTTATGGCGAATGTCAGACAGGTTATTAACTTTCTGAAGTTTCGTGCAAGCTGGGGTCAGAACGGTAACCAGTCGATCAGTGCCTTCCAGTACCTTGCAACAATTTCGTTCAGTAATGTGAACTACTTCTTCGGAGGTGATAAATCAGTTGTTTTTACAGGTGGTTATCCTGATATTCTGCCAAACCCTGACGTAACATGGGAAACATCAGATCAGCTTAATATAGGGTTTGATGCCCGTCTTTTGAACAGTAATCTAACTGTTGCATTTGATTGGTACAATAAGCAAACAAAAGACTGGCTGATAAACCCGTCTACCCTGGCATCCTACGGAACAGGAGCACCATATGTCAACGGCGGTGACGTTTCAAACAAGGGGATTGAACTGGGGCTTAGATACAATAACAATGCCGGTTCTCTCTATTATACACTGGGTGCAAGCCTTGCATATAATACAAATGAGGTTACCAGGATCAATAATAACGAAAAGATATTCCATGGGCCCGGTAATGTGCTCGGTCAGGGAACCGAAGAGCTTTATCGTGCACAGGTTGGATATCCGATAGGTTATTTCTGGGGATATAAGACACTCGGTGTATTCCAGAATGAAGCAGAAGTGCTGGCTTATAAGAACTCAACCGAAAAGATAATCATGCCAACAGCAGTCCCCGGTGACCTTATTTTTGACGACACAAATGATGATGGTCAGATCGATTACAATGATAAAGTGATGATAGGTGATCCCAATCCAAATTATATTGTAGGTCTCAATATTTCGCTTTCCTATAAAGGATTTGACTTCACCTTAATGTCAAACGGGGCTTTCGGACAGCAGATAGCCCGCAGCTTCCGCCGCTGGGCAGATAGTCCGCAAAACAACTACACTACTGATATTATGGGAAGATGGCATGGTGAAGGATCGTCAAATAAATACCCCCGGCTTACCTACGGATCTCATATTAACTGGCAATATAACTCCGATATTTTCATTGAAGACGGAGATTATCTAAGGATAAGCAATGTAACATTAGGTTATGACTTTAACAACCTGATAAAATCGATACCGCTTACTCAGACAAGGTTCTTTGTGACTTTTCAGAACCTTTATACTTTTACACAATACTCCGGTATGGACCCCGAACTCGGAAGCTATACAACCGGCGACAGTTGGGCAAGGGGTATTGATATAGGTTATTATCCTGCTCCAAGAACAGTTCTGGTTGGTGCAAGTCTTAAATTTTAAAAATCTATAGAGTATGAAAAATATAATATTAGCTATTCTGATAACAGCATTCCTGGCCGGATGTTCCGAGAGTTTTCTCGATACCTCGCCGCTGACCGAGAAAACCAATACAGATTTTTACCAGACACCTACCGATATGGAACAGGCTTTGACCGCTGCTTATGTTACCCTGGTATCTGCACCGGAAGGCTCAATTCTGAACTGCTATCCCTTTGTAATATCTGAACTGATGTCTGATGAGCGTTTTGGCGGTGGCGGGGATAATGACCGCACACCACGCGCAATTGATGACTTCAAGATCGATGGTTCAGATATGTTTGCAGGTGCATGGACACGTTATTATCGCGGTATCTTCCGTTGTAATATGCTATTGGAAAATATTGATAAACCAGCATGGGATTCTGATGCCCAAAAGGGAAAGATAGAAGGGCAGGCTCGATTCCTCAGAGCTCTGTTCTATTTTGATATGGCACGATTATTTGGTGAAGTGCCGCTTATTCTTGAAACCAAACCACAAAATCTTCCTAAAGCACCGGCTGCAGAAATATATGCTCAGATCGCAAGTGACCTCAAATCTGCAATTGAAGTATTTCCACCTGTAACTTACGGAACTGCAATATATTATGACATGGGACGTGCTAACCGGTGGATTGCACAGGCTTTAATAGCACGCGTATTCCTGTTCTATACCGGTTATTATGAAACAGCAGACCTGCCACTGGTAGAAGGAGGTTCTGTTACAAAACCTGAAGTAGTTACGTGGCTTGAGGAATGTATTAACAGCAGCGGCTATAACCTGATGCCCGAATTCAGAAATCTGTGGCCTTACTCTATCGCTAATTCAACATATTCTGAAGAACCATATAAATATGCTGAAGATAATGGACTTAACTGGTACCAGGAGGAAGGCGCTAACAAAGAGTCGATGTTTATGTTGAAATTCTCAACTTTTGCTGACTGGGGTACCAGTATTTATTACAGTAATCAGATGAACTTGTTTTTCGGATGGAGAGCATATAGCTATAAAGGTTCAATGGGCGAAGGCTGGGGAATGGGTACAGTAAATAAAAATCTATGGGATGCCTGGCCCGATGCCGACCTGCGTAAGAGAGGATCGATATGTAGGGTTGATGATCCTGCCGAGGGAACCAGTAATTATGATCTGGGAGTTGATTTCCATGACAAACAGATGGATGAAACAGGATTCTGGCAGAAAAAGTACAGACCTATTAATGTTAAGAAGAATGATGAATGGCATAATTACAGCGTTGACTTTTACAGTGTCACAAGAGATATGCAGCTCGATAATATGCAGGACATTGTTCTGATACGTTTTGCAGATGTATTGCTTATGCATTCGGAGTTGACAGAAACGACAACTAGTATTAACAAAGTACGTGAACGTGTTGGGCTCAATCCTCTCGTAGCATATTCTCTGGACTCACTGAAGTTAGAAAGACGTTTTGAGCTGGCTTTTGAAGGAGAACGGTATTATGATCTTTTGCGCTGGGCCGGCAAGAGCAATCTTGCACAGGTTAAAATAATTCTGGAAAGTCAGAATGGTGTAGCAATAATAAATAATGGTGTCGCAACAACAAAAACCGGAACACTTTTCCGTCCTGAAACAGGGGGATTCCTCCAAATACCCAACAGGGAAGTGCAACTTTCTGAAGGTGTACTGGTTCAAAATCCCGGATGGGAAGAAGGAGTTGCTCCATATTATAAGTAGATTGATATAGCTTAACTAATGCTTAAGGAGAAAAAATATGAAAAGAAAAATATTAATTTATATCGCAGGCATAATGCTTATAATTGGAGCCTGTGCTCCGATTGAAGATAGAGATATCCTGGGACCGAAAATACCGGCTTCCCAGTTTGTTTACACAATTACACAGGACCCGATCGATGACTATATTCTTTATCTGGATAATAATACACCAGGGGTTTTATTCTCATGGGACTATGCGTGGGGAACAACTCTCAAACAGAAAGATACAGTTCATTTGCTAGTTCCGGGATCTTACACTATTAAGATAACCGGCACTACTGCAGGAGGTCTCGTGTTTGATGAATACCCGGTTACCGTTACAAAAGCTGATCCCGATGCCTTCCAGGAACCGGAATGGGATATGCTGACCAGTATGGCTGCAGGTAAAACCTGGGTATGGGATACTGATCAGCCTGCACCATGGGGTAATGGCGGGTATATAGGTTGTACAGCGCCATGCTGGTGGGCTGTAACTTATGATGACCTTGTTGACATGGACGTTGGATCTGATGAAATGACATTCGATCTGAATGGCGGACGTAACCTTACACTTGTGGCTGCTTCTGTCCCTTCAGCCGGCACAACCAAAGGTTCATTCAACCTTAATATGAACTCTGTAATTGCCGGATGGAGTGTCGGGAAATTAACAACAACAAACACCACAGTTATTAACGGAATCTTTGTTAATTTTGACAATATTCTGGTTG
>CAZQVL010000048.1:0-20865 GCA_964596715.1 uncultured Rikenellaceae bacterium | reverse complement strand
CAGGATTTGGTTTCTTGCTATCTTGTAATCGGCTATCCAGAGTTGCTCCTCCTCCCGTCCATGCTTTATTAATCTGGTCTGGAAACAAATAGAATCGTCTCCAAGGCACAAAACTGTCGTTTCAAGTGCTGCGTCAACTTTTAATTCTGATGTGATTTCTTTTATTGTTTTGTCAGAATTCTTGAAAACTTGTGATGTTGTTGTACCAGGTATATGTAAACTGCCGATTTTGCCCATATCCTGTATCAGCGAAGAATGCATTCCCGATACAAACCACTCAAGTGTATCCTGTCCTGTGTAATCTGAAAATGGAAGTACTACAATTGATCCTATAGATTCTGCCCGGGCCTGCTTTCCACCACCTATTATGTCAAAGACTATCAAAGAAACAATTACAATAGCTCCAGCGAGTAGAATGCCAACAACCGCTATAATTCGTTTCCAAGGTTTAGTTCTTGTTTTTCTGAAACTGACCTGTTCTTTCCTTTTTACCTGAAGGGCACCCGGCTCTTTTTCAATTGCTACCTGGCTCTCCATATAGGTCAGGTACCACTCCAGGACGGTTGTAAGATCGAGAATAACAGGTTTTACCTGACGTGGATCAAAATCCTTTGGATGGGCACCGAAGGTAGACAGGCTGTTAAGGTTTTGCATCGAAACTATTATATTGTTCGGAACCTTTTCTTCCTTGTTCAATTTATCGATAATGCCTTTCAGGGGTTCAGTTCCCCGCGGCCTTTTCAGTTCACGCTGGCTAAGATCAGTGATTATGACCTCAAGGCATCTTCTGGCATAGATTAATACCATGTTCTCATCATCGGTCTTAACTAACTTTTCAAGCTCCTTGTCAAGCTTAGGATGTTGGCCCTTGAAGGATTCATAGAGTCTCTCAAGTTCTTTAATTTCAGCTGACCAGATTTTCATAATTTATTTTTGTTGTTTGACATTTAGTTGTTCTATTGCAAGTTACTGAAATTTTACGGTCAAGTCAAATAAAAACAATTTTATGACAGCTAACGTTGATATAAGTGTACAATTACATATATATCTTCTATATCAGGGATAATATTCATTATTATAGATCTTTGCATTACAATCTGCAATTTATTTAATTATCTCAAATTAAGCAACTGTTTTACAATTCATTATTCAACCTAATCGTTAAGTGCTAGCCTACTGCGAATAGCAGACAATTTTCGGCATATGAAGTGGGTCATGAAATATTGCTTTATGCAAAACCACGTTTGCCGTATAAAATTGGCTATAGCAGGCGAGCACTTACCAACCAGTGAGGATTGCGATTTGCGTTGCATAACATATACTATATACTCTGCAATGCAACTGCAAAGAGAGTAATCCCAACACCTAAAAACTGTTTAAACCTGCCACTATACTTTCTTTTTTTCAAGTTAATAATCTCACTGCATATAAAGATTCCATAAATTATTAGTATAAATATTATTTTGCTAAATAAAATGAATTTTATATCCAATTTTAATTTATATTTATAACTTAATAACTGAAATCAATTAATTTTATTAATATTAAATTTTTTATGCTTTATGACACCAATAGAATTTTTTGAACTCGCAAAAAAACATAGTATTGAAACAGTCGATCTTAAATTTGTAGATTTATTAGGCACCTGGCAACACTGTTGTTATCCGATTGATTTGTGGGATGACTTAATTTTTGAAGACGGTCTGGGATTTGATGGATCTTCAATCAGAGGATGGCAGGGGATTGATAAGTCGGATATGCTAGCTGTTCCTGATCCGCATACAGCTGTTATAGATCCTTTCTTTAAAGACCCCACCATTAGTGTAATAGCCAATATCGTTGATCCTGTTACAAAAGAAAGGTACACAAGGGATCCAAGGTATGTCGCCTTTAAAGCTACTGAATACCTGAAGAAATCAGGGATAGGTGATACTGCCTTTGTGGGGCCGGAACCTGAATTTTTCATTTTTGATGAAATTCGTTTTGAACAAAAACAGAATACCGGTTTCTATCAAATTGATTCTAACGAAGGTGCATGGAATACAAATCGGATTGAGGAGCCCAATCTGGGATATAAACCTTCATATAAAGGAGGGTATTTCCCTGTTAGTCCATCTGATACATTGAGCAATCTTCGAGCTGAAATGGTCAAAGAGATGAGGAAGATTGGAATTAAGATTGAAGCGCATCACCATGAAGTTGCGACCGGCGGACAAAGTGAAATTGATATGCAATATACTGATTTGTTTAAAATGGGTGACCAGTTTATGTGGTATAAATATATTATTAAGAATGTTGCCCTTGCTCATGGTAAAACCGTTACTTTTATGCCTAAACCGATTTTTGAAGATAACGGAAGTGGAATGCATATACATTTTTCAATATGGAAGGAAGGTAAGAACCTCTTTTACGGTAACAATTATGCAGGTTTATCCAAGGAAGGTCTGTGGGCTATTGGAGGGGTATTAAAACACGCTCCTTCACTATTAGCATTTGCTGCTCCCACCACAAATTCTTATCGTCGACTAGTTCCGGGTTTTGAAGCCCCGGTAAATCTTGTTTATTCTGCTCGAAACCGGTCGGCTGCTATACGTATCCCAATGTATAATACAAGTCCAAAATCAAAACGCTTTGAATTCAGATGTCCAGATCCCTCTGCTAACGGATATTTTACTTTCTCAGCTATCCTCATGGCTTCTCTGGAAGGTATAAAGAACAAGATTGAACCGGGAGAACCACTTGATAAGAACATTTATGAGTTAAGCAAACAGGATATGGAGAATATAAAGTCTGTTCCCGGTTCACTTGCTGAATCGTTAAATGCATTGGAGGAAGATCACGCATTTCTTTTAGAAGGTGGAGTATATACTGAAGATTTGATCAGTACATATATTGAATACAAAAGAGATAAAGAAATTAATCAGATAGCCATTCGTCCTCATCCATATGAGTTTTATCTTTATTACGATAATTAACCTACACTCTTCATTGATTAATCAAATAAATAGAATACATCTTTGCAACCTATCCTGCAATCTTATAGGAGATATGATAATTGATCAGCCAGAGTTCATTGTGAAGGTGTTAGTAAGGTACAAAAAAGATACAGGTAAATGACTGGAAGGGCGATAGTATATGGTCATCCAGAAAAAATATTTGTTCAAGAGATGATAAGCCGGATCACACATCGGGGACCCGATGGCAGTGGCATAACGCGTCTTGGTAATGCTGTTCTAAGTCATGTATGTCTCTCAGGAAGTGAAGATAAAGTCTACCTCTCAAAATCATTAAATAACTCAGTGTGTGAGTATGGCCGCCCACTAAGTTTTGTGGAATTTTAGACTACAAGTGCATCTTTAATAGCTACATATACCTCTTTCAGGTTGAAAAAGATTTTGTCTCTTAATGCAATATATACACTTGCGTACAGGATTTTGACTGCACCTGACACCATCAGGATGCTTATATATGTATCCCTCCCATGTTTGACCTGATTTTCCATGTGCCAAAGACCTATGCATTCTGCCATACAATATAAATAGGACAATCCGAACACCTTTTAACTTACTCTATTTAGATTGCCGTTCCGCCCCTGTCCCCTGTTCTTATTCTAATACATTCTTCCAATGGAGTAATAAAGATCTTTCCGTCTCCCACATGCCCTTCCTTACCATTTGTACGGGCAGATTTAAGTATTGTATTGACCGTAATATCGACAAATGCTTCATTTACCGCTATCTCAATCTTGATCTTGGGTATCAGATCGGGAATAATGATCTGCCCGCGATACATTTCTTCTACCCGCTGTTGGCCATGACCTGAGACACGGCTGACAGTAATTCTTTTAATGTTAGCTTCGATGAGAGCCTCCCTCACCTTATCAAGCTGAACTTCCCTTATTATAGCTGTAATTAATTTCATTATGTAAAGATTAACCTGTTAATAAACTAACTTGGATTAAGCATCCCATAACCTCTTTCGCCATGATATGATCTGTCAAGACCTGCCATTTCATCATTTTCAGTTGATTTGAACCTAATAAACTTGTTAAGAATAAGAATGATTAGATAAGTCATAACTGCTGCATAAGTTATTGTTATCACAACAGCAAATGTCTGTATTCCAAATTGATTCCATATTGTCCAGTTTCCGTTGTTTGCCACTGCTGCTTCTGTCATCCAGGCAGGACGGATAAATAATGTTAACAATAATGCTCCGGTAATCCCACCAACACCATGAATTCCGAAAGCATCAAGGCTATCATCATATCCCAGCTTGTTCTTCAGCTGAATGGCCATATAACAGGTAAGAGCTGCAAAAATACCGAGAAACATGGCTCCATAAGGTTGTACTACTCCTGCGGCCGGAGTTACTGCTACAAGTCCGGCAAGTATTCCGCTCGCAAATCCCAGAGAAGTTACCTTGCCTTGGTGGAAACTTTCTATTATAATCCATGAAAGAGCTCCTGTTGCTGCTGCTACCTGAGTGGCTGTAAGTGCCTGGGCAGTGCTTAGTCCACTGGAAACACTGCTTCCTGCATTAAAACCGAACCAGCCAACCCAGAGTAATCCGGCTCCAAGCATTGTGATAACAAGGTTGTTGGGACGTATTACCTGGAAAGGATAGCCTCTGCGTGAGCCCAAATACAATGCGGCAACCAGACCGCTCACTCCTGAGGAAATATGAACTACTGTACCTCCTGCGAAATCAATAGCTCCTTTTGCCCCTATATTAAAAAGAAATCCATCACTTGACCAAACCCAATGGCATAGAGGATTATACACTAACACACTCCACAAAGCAATAAAGAAACAATAGGCCTTGAAAGAAATCCTTTCTGCAAAAGCACCGGCAATGAGTGCAGGTGTAATAATCGCAAACTTACCCTGGAACATTGAAAAGACATACTCAGGAATTCCTGCTTCCATTATATTGGAATCAATCCCCTTCAGAAGGAAATAATCACTATTCCAGCCAAACCAGCCACCAAAAACACTACTTCCAAAACACATACTGTAACCAAGAATCACCCAGAGAACACTGATAATTCCCATTGCCACATAACTGTGCATTATGGTGCCCAGAACATTCTTGCTTCTTACAAGCCCTCCATAGAACATTGCTAATCCCGGGATCATTAATAATACCAGGGCTGTAGAAGTAAGCATCCATGCAGTTGACCCGGAATCGACCAGAATCCCGTCGGATGAATAAAGACTTACACTGCCTATAAAAAACATTATAAGCAAAAACACAATCTTTTTACCTGAAAGTCTCACCACATAAAATTTTAAAATACAACAATCCATTTATTAATTCAGGAGCAAATATATACTTTTTGGGGGTATTTTGTTATATTTTATATTTTTTTTATATATTACCCCATATTAATAGGGGGTTTATCTAATTTTTATACTTATTATTTATTTACACCCCCTATTTAAAAGGGGGTTATCAAAATTATTAATAATTTATTTGTATTTACGTTTTCATCTGCCTTAACCAAATTCAAGCGATGGTTTAAATGCAGGTCCTATACCATATTTTGTTCCCCGCCAAAGATAACTGCTGTAGATGTCCGCTCCTATGCTGAATTTACTGTCTGTCGTATCTTGTGAAAAGCCAGTAATAACTGTGATAAATAAAACACACTAACAGGTATCCTCAATTACGTATTTCTGGTATCGCCTCAGGATCTCCCTGTACGATTCATCCAGACGCTCAGCCATGAATATGCCAATACATGCACAAGTCATAATTGTAAATTTATGAAGTTTATAAAGTAAGCAATGTAATATGCTGTACTCTTGATGATATACACCTCTTTTATCTCCACAGTCAGTTTTATGGCATCCACAGACACTTTCTCACCCCTGGTGATAGCCGGAAAATTAACAAGGCTAATGACCTTAAAAGGGCAATAAATACGCCTTAGATTACCTGATCGGTCTATCACAAGGAGACTGTCTGATGATATCCATCTGAGTAGTTCCTGTAAATACTTCTCTTTATCCATACTTTACCACTTTGGTTATGACAGATACCAGGATTGTGCAGAGCTTTTAATATGATTTATCAGATGTGAAATGAACATTAATGACCCTGTATTCCTGTCAAGAAAAGTATCAATGTATGAGCTTTTTGCACTACTGGTAAAGAGATTGTACACCTTCCACATATCAATATCGCCATCCTCAGACCTGCAGAATGCTGAACTGAACCCGGGATCTGTGTGCCGATCAGACTCTGACACATAGCATCATCAAATGTGCTTGTAATGGAAGTTTTCTTAGCGGTTGCATAGTACCTGCCTGTTTCACGGGACTTAACAAGCTCAATACCACCTTGAAGGATCAAGGCATTGAATTCCTCGCCTTCACTGTTTTTTCGTTTTACGAAATCAACAATTGTGACCATTTTGAAATATTTTTGATTAATACTTGTACCGGGGAGTTTTCCCCCGAGATTGTAGGGGGGGAGGTGATTCAGGGTGGTTTACACGCTCACAGATATTACCTTAAGTCGTATTATTACATAATACTCTATTCAGGGTTCTCTGTGCACTCATGGACATAGTATCAAAAATGGTCAACACATTCTTGGACATACTGTATGAGAAGCTATTTAAGTATTACATATTCCTTCAGAGGAAGTATAAAGGAATAATGACAGAAAGTGGGAATGAAGGATATACAGATCCTTAAGCCCTATAATATTAGTTACTTTAAGAATTGTAGGATTATCTATATCGTGTAGAAAAGACACCTATGACAACACCCATAAAACATTAACCCTCATAACTGACAAATTATGAGGGTTTAATGATTTGATTCTGTAGCCCCAACAGGACTCGAACCTGTATTTAAAGTTTAGGAAACTTCCGTTCTATCCCTTGAACTATGGGGCCGGTTCGAGGGGCAAAAATATATCTTTTTTTACTCAAAACCAATCCGGTGGTAAATTGTAAACCTAAGAAAAAGAGGGGGAGAAAGGATAGAAACAGCGACTGAAGGTTGACGAACAAAGTTAGACGAGCCAGAGGAGTGAAACGACTAAGTTCCGCGATAGCGGAAAAGTTAGGAACCGATACGCCAGCTGGTGGAGAGCTCGGTGAAGCCAAATCCCGGGAACCGGGAGAGCAGGACCCGCCGAATGGCGGGCGTACATTTTGATAAATCCGCGATCTTTCATACTTTCATACTTTAAAATTCCTCCAATGAATTGGATCGACTTCATAATAATAATAATCCTTGCTTTCGGACTAATACGCGGATTTACTTATGGTCTGGTAAAAGAGGTGGCTTCACTGGCCGCATTGATCCTTGGCATCTGGGGCGCCATTAAATTCTCAAATTTTACTGCTGCCAGACTATATGACTGGTTCGATATGACAGGCAAATATGTAGGCATCATAGCGTTCATTATCACTTTTGTTGTAATAGTCGTTGCAGTACATTTTGTGGGAATAATTGCAGACAGACTGGTTCATGCAGTGGCACTGGGATTTCTGAACAGGCTACTCGGAATAGTATTCGGGCTTTTCAAAACAGCTCTGATTCTGAGTGTTATTTTTGTGATACTTAATGCCATAGATGCCAAACATCCTTTTCTTCCGAAGGATACGATTGAACGATCGAAGTTTTATAATCCAATCGCCGATATTGCTCCGGCTTTGTTCCCTGTAATAGGAGAGGGAGCTTTTGATCACAGTTTCGACAGATTTAAAAAGAAACCGGATGAGGTAGCAATATGAACCTGTTTGTTATCTTTGCAATTCTGAAAAATGAAATGTAATATGAATTTTGTTGAGGAACTGAGATGGCGTGGCATGATACATAATATTATGCCGGGAACGGAAGAATTACTCAAGAAAGAGATGACCACTGCTTATGTTGGTATAGATCCCACAGCCAGTTCATTGCATATCGGTCATCTGGTCAGTGTTATGATGCTTAAGCACTTCCAGAAAGCAGGACATCAGCCGATAGCTCTTCTGGGAGGAGCCACGGGGATGATCGGCGATCCGTCAGGTCGCTCAGCAGAGAGAAACCTGCTCAGCGAGGAAGAACTCCGGCATAATCAGGAATGTATAAGACAACAACTGACACGCTTTCTCGATTTTGAATCAGATGCTCCGAACAGAGCAATCCTCGTAAACAATTATGACTGGATGAAGGAATACACTTTCCTGGGTTTTATCAGGGAAATAGGTAAACATATCACAGTTAATTACATGATGGCAAAGGATTCGGTCAAAAAACGGATCGGTAACGATTCTGCACAGGGAATGTCGTTTACCGAGTTCTCATACCAGCTGGTTCAGGGAACCGATTTTCTCTATTTATACAACAACTACAGTTGTAAACTGCAGATGGGAGGATCAGATCAATGGGGGAATATTGTTACGGGTACAGAACTGATACGGCGTAAAACAGGCGGTGAAGCATTTGCCCTTACCTGTCCGCTTATTACCAAATCAGATGGCTCAAAATTTGGCAAGACAGAGAACGGAAATGTGTGGCTCGATCCGGAGAAAACCTCTCCATATCATTTTTACCAGTTCTGGCTTAATATTTCTGACGAGGATGCTGCCATGTATATTAAAATTTTTACACTTCTCGACCGCAGAGAAATAGAGGAACTTATTGCTACTCATGCAAAGAAACCACACGAAAGGCTTCTTCAGAGACGTCTTGCTGAAGAAATTACTCTTATGGTTCATTCGCGTGAAGATTATGATGCTGCCGTTGAAGCTTCACAGATCCTTTTTGGTAAAGGGACTACCGAATCGCTCAAAAGAATGAATGAAAATACTTTCCTTTCAGTATTTGAAGGCGTTCCGGTATTTGATTTTAAGAAGGAGATCCTTAATACGGGAGTCTCTGTCACTGATTTGTGTTCTGAACATACTAAAGTGTTTGTATCTAAAGGGGAATTGCGCAGGCTTGTCCAGGGTGGAGGTTTGAGCATTAATAAAGTGAAAATTGACGATTCCGGAATGCTGATCACATCAGTTTTTCTCCTGAACGGCAAATATCTGCTTGTTCAGAAGGGCAGGAAAAACTATTATTTGTTAAAAGCAGTTTGAACTTTATCTCAGGAGGTCGAAAGCAATAACTGATACATCATCAAACAAATAAGGATTATTGTCGGGTATTCCCAGTTTCTTCATCATTTTACTGATATTCTTCCTGACCGGTTCAGAATTGGAAATGAACCGGATGATCTCTTTAGTTGAAACCTCCTCTCCATCTTCCCCTTTCAATTCAGAAAGCCCGTCGGTATAGCACACCAGTTTGGTGTAATTCTTTATTGTAATTATCTCTTTTTCAAAAGGAGGTATCTCGTCGAGCATACCTATTCCAACGCACAGAGAATGAAGGAGTCTTATCTCACCGGTAATAGTATTGAATAACACAGGGGGATTATGTGCAGCATTTATATATTCAAGAATGCCGGATTCCTGGTCATAGCGGGCAACAAACAATGTGATGAATCTTTCACCAAAAGCGTTTGCATTGATGATTGTATTGAGTTTATTGATAAGCTGCAGGAGATCAATATCGTGAGTAAAGAGTGCTCTCAGGCTTGCCTGGAAATTCGACATGAGAATTGCAGCCGAGATCCCTTTGCCGGATACATCTGCTATACAAAATCCGGTTTTCTCAGGTGAGAGTTTTAAACAATCATAATAATCACCTCCAACCTCATAATGAGGGTAGTAAAAACCATTTGCAATAATCCTCTTATCCCTTGGCATCCGGTGATTGTCAGGGATAAGCATTTTTTGCATTCTGGCTGCAAGTTCAAGCTCTTTCCGCAGTGCCTCCTGGCGGAGACTTTTGTTGAAGAACCTTATATTCTCGATTGCCACTAAAATAATGCTGGAAATGGTCTGTATGAAATTGAGATGCTTCAGTACCGGACTCATTCCTTCTCCCTCCTCTTCAATATCACCGATAAATACAAAAGCAAGAGGCACATTGTTATTGTGGACAGGAATTATTATATCTACTCCCTCAAATTCAACATCTTCAGTTATAAATACAATCTCTGAAAACCTGAGCAGCTGGGTTTCCACATTTATACTTTTCTCAAGGTGTTTGGAGAATCCTCCGTTCAGGATACATTCCCAGTTTTCCGAACGCTTAAAAATAAGGATCTTCCCTATGCCCAGGCTGTTACGCAGAATTGACTCATACTTGTGCAGAAGTTCTTCTGTTGGCAGATTAGCGTTTATCGACAAAGTAATATCGAGCAATGCATCCAGCTTGAATCTGGATATGCTTAATCTGTCCTTAAAAGGTTTCTTCCTGTTCATTACCTGTTTATGACTTTACCCTTTCAACATAGGTCCCCTCCCTTGTGTCAACTTTGATCTTATCACCTGTATTTATAAAGAGAGGAACCTTTATTGTAGCCTCCGTCTCAATTCTGGCCTGTTTAAGAGTGTTGGTTGCCGTATCACCTCTCAATCCTGGTTCAGTGTATATAACTTCCATAACCACAAACTGCGGCAACTCAACAGCCAGTATATTTTCAGTATCGGCGTGTACAACCACTTCAACGGACTGACCCTCTTTAAGAAATTCATGATTTTCGATCAGTGATTCAGGAACATGGATTTGCTCGAATGTTTCCAGGTGCATGAAGTAATAGCCGATATCATCCTGGTAAAGATATTGATACGGACGTCTTTCCACCCGGGCAAGATTAACTTTTGTGCCGGCAGCAAATGTATTTTCAATGACTCTTCCTGTTTTCACGTTCTTGAGTTTTGTGCGGACGAAAGCCGGCCCCTTACCGGGTTTAACATGCTGAAACTGGACAATTGTATAAAGATCATCATTGAACTCTATTACCAGTCCGTTCCTGAAATCTGAAGTACTCGCCATAAATCTTTCTGTTATTCTATGAATTAAATTTAATGACTATCGGTTCACTTTAATAATAATTACATGGTACTTGAAAATGAATGAAATTATATTTATGATTCAAGATACTCAATTTGCATTATTAACTATTTTTTTCTTATCTCAAGGGGGCTTACTAATCCCTCATAATTGACAGCTTCTACTATAAATGCTCCTACAAAGATATCAAATCGTATTTTAACCGGTAAAAAATTTTTATCTGCTGAAAACCAGAATGAAACATCCTCTTCAGTTTTGAAAAGTCTTCCGACTTCTGTCACAGGATTAAACTTAAGACATTTGATTCTTCCAACTTTGGTTTTTACCTCATCCGGTCCAAGGTATTTCATTCTGATCGGATATAGTTCATCGGTGAACCATGTAACAATGGTTATCGTATCGCCCTTCATAAGAGTATCATGATGGGGAAGATAATGATTGCGGAAATAATAGAAACAGGATAAAATATCATGGATACCGTGCTGTGTTATATGAATTCCAGTCAGATCGCTTGTGAGAATTGCGGAATCAGGCCTTGTTTTATGATCAAAGGTGACTTCATTATATTTTTTGTATCTGCCTTCGGAAATGTTTCTCACTGAAAGAAGGGGAAGCTCCGTTTCAGGATCCATAAAACTTTCGTAGATATCCAACACTCTGAAAAATACATCGGCAAGTCCCGTGGTTCTTCCGATAAACACTGACCGCAATACCTCTTTCCCATTTAAAGTATCCTTCTTTAACTCGAGTGATGCGACACCTCCCTGAATAAAACCATAATGAATAGAATATTCCACCTTTTCACCAGCCTGATATGATGATATCTGCCCGTTACCATGGTTTGTAAAAAGCAGGAGAAAACTAAATATTATAAGTAACCTTTTCATAGTTCTGTCGGACCTTCAATTTCAATAAACGAATTATGTGCCAAGGATATTTTTCACAGGTCTGGAAGTTATGAAATCTTTCAGATAATAGGGTTCGAAATATGCAACATCCTCAAAATTATGCTCCCCGATCGCTTTATAAGCTGGTTTTTGCATCGATGCTGCTGATATCCGGAATTCATCGACAAAATCAATATTTTTCCGCTGGATTATATCACGATATTTTGCGCAGCCATCACCAAAAAAAAGGATCTTAACCTGGTCGGATATTTGAGTAAATGAGTTTTTGTCGATGGTCTCTGCAGATATTTCTCTGACAATGTTACCCCGGGCATCAAAGAGGGCATAGTACACTTCCATTCTGCGGGCATCCAGCATAGGGCAGTACAAAGTTGTTTTATCTGCACTATACTTTTTTTTAATGCTTTCGGTAATCCCGTAAAACATCGACAGAGGTGTTTCTATACCTATTAAAGGGATTGATGCCGCGTATGCCATTCCTTTTGCCACAGAGACACCAATACGAAGTCCAGTGTAAGAACCAGGACCTTTACTCACAACAACGGCTTCAAGATCCTTAACAGACAATCCGGCATTCAGAAGGAGTTCCTCAATAAAGACTGTAAGTTTTGCAGCGTGTGATTTTCCTTCTTTGCTTTCTCTTGTTTCAATAACACCGGATTTGTCACATAAAGCTACGGAACAAAGCGGTGTGGATGTTTCAAGACAGATTATCATAACATAAGAAGATACTTGTTGACCTATTTCACTGAAAAGAGATCATCTCTGTCTACAATCTCGATCAGTGTACTGTCAGACAGTTTTTTACTTATCGCACTGAATGGTGCATAAATTACACGGTCACCTTCGTTTATACCCGATATTATTTCAATATAACTGTTATCCTGAATACCTGTTACTACATCTTTTGCCAGAGCATATTCGCCGTCGGTAATAAATACAAGTGTTCTGATATCCTCATCCGAAGGTGTTATAGCAATTATCGTTGTATCAGTACGTGTTGTAACCGACTGTATCGGAACGGTAACTATATCGGATCTTGTTTCAGTCTGGATATCAACCGTGGTTGACATTCCTGGTCTCAAAGGATTGGTGTTGTCACTATCTGTCAGTTCACTGTACGATTCGGGGAGTATCAGGATTTTAACATCAAAATTTGTGACCTGATCAGCTGATACTCCTGTGGTTTTTGCAGAATTTGCTATTTCAGTAACAATTCCCGTAAATTTATGATCCAGGTAGGCATCAACTCTGATTATTGCTGTATCTCTGGCATTTACTCTGACAATATCGTTTTCGTTAACTTCTACCTGTGCCTCCATGCGAGAAAGATCAGCCACACGTAGCAATTCGGTACCTGCCATAAGTCCTGTACCGGCAACCCTTTCGCCTAATTCCACCAGAAGCATCGATACTGTACCGGTCATGGGAGAATATATTGAGGTTTTAATAAGATTTTCTTCGGCCTCATTAAGTGCAGCTTCAGCACTCACAACTGAAAACTTTGCAGCATCAACTTCAGCTTTTGCAACAGCATAGGATGCCTGAGACTGCTCAAATTCCGATTGTGATATTGTTTTTTCCTCATATAACTGTCTTGTTCTGTTAAATGACAATTCTGCCTGTTTATATTGGGCTTCGGCCTGGGCAAGTCGGGCACGGGCTGAACTGATAGCTGCCAGAGATCTGTCTCTCTGTGAGATATATACATCGGGCTTTATTCTGAGAAGAAGCTGTCCCTTTTCAACATGGTCGCCTTCCATCACAGTTAGCTCAACTATTTCGCCTGATACATCGGGACTAATCTTTACTTCTTTCTCAGGCTGGATTTTACCATTGGCTGTAATTGTTTCGACTATTAATCGCTTTTCGGCATTCTCAACTGCAATTTTTACCATTACTGCCTTGCCAAACCAGCCCTGTTTTTTACCTATGATTGCAAAAACTATAAGTACCAAAGCAACGGGAACCAGAATTTTAAGTATTTTATTATTTTTCATTTTCAGGTGTTTAGGGTGTTATTATTTCATTCAGATTAAGTGGCATTCCTTTATAGAAATCAAGAACTTTTATTTTGAATATAAATTCATACTTAGCCTGCGACATATCTGACTGGGCGCTCAGAAGCTGTGTTTTGGCTGCATTATAATCAACAGGAGTTATCATTCCCACATTGAATTTTTGTTCGGTATATCTGAACGATTCCTCCATTGAGGCAACTGCTTTCAGGCTGGCATTATATTTCTTAAGTGCGGCAACTGCATCGGTATATGATTGCTGTATGGTTTTATAAAGCTGTTTTTTCTCCCCTTCAAGGGCATACTGGCTGTTTTCCATACTCAGGCGTGAGTTGGCTATGTTTTTATTCACCTGCCACCCGTTAAGGATGGGAATGCTGAGTGAAAAGCCAAAACCGTAATTAAAATTATCATTCAGCTGTTCCGAGAATGTGTACGGTTCAAGAGGATTGCTAGGCTTAATGGCAATATCAGAATAACGTGTGCTGAACGAATGGTTAAGGGAAAGTTGCGGGCTTCTGGCTCCAGTAGCAATTTTCAGGTCATATTCACTTGCTGTAAGTTTCATCTCGGCACTTTTTATTTCCGGTCTCAATTCCTCGGCCTGCGAATAAATCTCATCCACTGCACCTGTTATAATAGTAGTTGTATCGATATGAATTTCCGGAGTAACAATACTGAATCCTTCAGGTGATGGAAGCTCAAGTAATTGTGTAAGATTAAGATAGGATATGTCTAACTGGTTTTCAATATTGATCAGCTGTAACTCTTCACCCGCTGCCTGGGCCTCAATCTGAAGAAGGTTTCCAAGGGCAAGACTACCCGCATTAACCATCTTTCTTGTCTTTTCGATCTGCTGCCTGGTTATCTGAAGCTGATTATCGGTTACCTGTACAAGTTCATCATTAAGCAGTATCTGAAGATAAGCCAGAGCAATGCTGAGGGATATGTTATCTTTAAAGCTTTGAAGATCAAGCTCTCCTGCAAGAAGTTGATATTTGTTTTTCTGGATTGTATTATAGTTTTGAAGACCATTGAAAAGATTCATGCTGCCTCCGATATAAAATCTATTGGATTGGATGTTCTGGTCTTTTGTGAATTCATAAGTGGTTTCATCAAGTGCCCGGCCATAAGAATAATTATGAGATGCCTGCCCGTTTATGGTAGGTAACAAATTCAGTTTTGAAAGCTCCAGTGTATTTTTCTGATATTTGGTCTGGATAACCTGTTGCTTTATCTGGATGTTGTTTTCAATTGCGTATCTGATACATTCTTCAAGCGACCATGTTCGCTGTTCCTGTGAATAAACGAAGCCACCGGAGAAGGTCAGAAATATAAAAATGATACTTCGTAATTTTTTCATTTTTAAATGATTTGTTTTACAAAATAAAAGCAGAACTGAGTATTAAAAAATACTGTTTAATTATGTATTTGTTGCATATGAATCTCATAAGACGGTAATTGATAATAACTTTTAAAATAAGCTTACGAATATAAATAATATATTAAATAGAATAAACATATTCCCTGCAAAAGAGAATAAGGAGGTGTTTTTAACTCAGGTTGCTGATTCCTTGTTACTGGTTTCTGGTTAGTACTGATTAGTATAATAATATGTCATTTTATGTCATATCTATCTAATAATATTAGAATGCAAATGAAGCTCATTTTCAAATAACCGGCAACTAAGATTAATTAATTGATAGTAAAAATAGTTGAATTAGTCATCAGGATTATAGCATATTAACCTGCAACCTGTAACTTGCAACCTGTAACCGGATTAATTTCCCGATAGGTGAAGGGATTAATTTTAATTATATTTGTGCCATTAACTTAAACAAATTATTCAATTAATAATTAATTATATGAGTAACAATGAATTAAAACTTGAACCAGGAGTAATTTTCGGAGATGAAGTCAGATCACTTTTTGATTATGCAAACAAAAATAATTTCGCCATTCCTGCAGTGAATGTCGTTGGTACTAATTCTGTTAATGCAGTGCTTGAAACAGCAAGGGAAGTTAATTCACCGGTAATCATTCAGTTTTCGAATGGTGGAGCACACTTTTTTGCAGGTCAGGGATTGCCAAAAGAGAATCAGACAGGAGCAATTGCAGGCGGGATATCCGGAGCACTTCATATCCACAACGTCGCTGAATACTATGGTGTACCAGTTATTGTCCATACCGATCATGCTGCACGCAAGCTTCTTCCCTGGATTGATGCATTACTTGATGCCGGTGAGGAGTTCTACGAGACTAATGGTAAGCCTCTCTTCAGTTCTCACATGATAGATCTTTCTGAAGAGCCATTAAAAGAGAATATTGAAACATGTGTGAAATACCTTGAGAGGATGAGCAAAATAGGCATGACTCTTGAGATTGAACTGGGGGTAACGGGCGGTGAAGAAGATGGAGTTGATCATTCAGGTATTACAAGTTCCAGGTTATACACCCAGCCGGAAGATGTAGCTTATGCCTTTGAAGAGCTGTCGAAGGTAAGTGACAAATTTACTATTGCCGCTTCATTTGGTAACGTGCATGGTGTTTATAAACCAGGTAATGTTGAGTTAAAACCGATCATTCTGAAAAACTCCCAGGAATATATTCAAAAGAAATTCAATACCGGTCCAAATCCTGTGAATTTCGTATTCCATGGAGGTTCAGGTTCTGAAAAACATCTGATCAAAGAGGCAATTGAGTATGGTGCCATAAAGATGAATATTGATACCGACATGCAGTGGGCTTTCTGGGAAGGAGTGAACAAGTATGCAACTGAAAAGCATGCTTATCTGCAGGATCAGATCGGCAATCCGGAAGGTGAGGATAAGCCCAACAAGAAATACTACGATCCGAGGGTATGGCTCAGGAGAGGAGAGGAGAGCTTTATTTCACGGCTGAAGGAGGCCTTTGCGGATTTGAATGCGATGAACAGGTGGTAGACAGCGCGAAGCCCAAGACTGCATATGTAGGAAGAAAAAGCTGCGAACTAAAAGTTGTGAATAGCGTAATATAATGACAGACAGCTTATTACGAACTGACCTGCTTTTTTGTGTTAAAAAATAATTAATTAAACCGGGAAGTAGGAAAACTGTTTTGTTAAATTAGATGTCAAATTCAGAATAACTGCATTTGAGGCGTTCATTATATAAAGATGAAAAGTTAAAAAGGACCAACCGGCTTTCCCTGATGCTCAACAACAGAGAGCTGAGAGCGCTTGGCATATACTGCCACCGGTACAGGGTTAAGAATAAATCGGAATTTCTGCGGGAAACAATAATGAAAGCTATTCTCCAGAGGTTCGAAACGGAACATCCAACTTTATGGGAAGATAATGAACCTACTCTTTTTAACCAGAATGTTATGAAATAACATTTGGATAATTCCTCTCTTTTAATAATTTTACACACCAGGTTTAAATAATCAATGGAACGGGACTATAGTTATACCTTCGGTTAATATTTATTAGAGATAACATTGATTCCGATCCGTCTTTAAAAAGGAGAGATGGTACAGACGGTAAAATATAAAACTGATCCGACAAGAAAGACACCCTGGATTGTTCTGGAGCCCGGAAAGATCTTCATTATGGGTAGATCAATTCCGGAGAATTCCGGAGAATTTTACCGCCCTGTTATTGACTGGATAAAGAAATATATCCTTAGTGATCACGGCAAGACAAAGATTGAGCTGGGTTTTGAATATATTAACACCAGTTCCATAAAATGGATCTACTCACTTCTGAAAGAATTATCGGAGATGGAAGATCTGGCAGAGAAAGCTTTTGTAACCTGGTATTATGAGCGTGGTGATGACGATATGTCTGAGCTGGGCGTTATTCTCCGGTCGCTTATCATTTGTCCGTTTACTATTGTTGAGGTTGAAGGGATGAACAGAAAGAGGTATGAAGAAATACTGAATGGATTGGCCGGATCTTCCGGTTAATTTGAGTGAGACCTGAAAGCATCTGTTATCATTTTAAAAAAGTTACTAATTTTGCAGCACCATTTAATGGTTAGCCTGACCCATGGTGTAATTGGCAACACGTCAGATTTTGGTTCTGAAGAGTCGGGGTTCGAGCCCCTGTGGGTCAACCAGAAATAATCTCATTTTTTTCATAACCGCTCATAATCAATAATTTTGGGCGGTTTCTTTTTTTACAGGTACTCAAAATATTCGCCAGGACTTCTGGAAAAGGACACCTTTTCGACACCTCTGATTAAAACCTTAAAAAGGTGTCGGCAAACTCTGTAACTCTCTGTTTAGTTTACACTTGATTGCAGGATTTTGCATAAGAAAAACTACTTGAGCGAGGTGATGAAACTGCTTAAAATATATTGAGGTTTTAATCAAGTGTATTTATTGGTTAAACAACCTTAAGAGATTAATTTTCTTTATAAATATTTATGAGCTCATTGAATGATTTTCCATCCATAACAAGCTTTACTCCTTTTGTTGTGTAAATCCAATCATCAAAAAATCTTTCAAGATCAAGTGGAGCAAATTTTTTGCAATGAATAATAAATTCATCCATAGTTGCACCCTCTGAATAGTTAGCCGAATAGAATGATCCGATAATCTTATTAAAATGATCCTGGCCAACCAAATCATAAAAAATTGCAAATACTACCATGCCCAATGTATAAGAATAATCTGTCATATCATGGGCACCATAATCTTTTATTGGAATAGTCTGATATTCCTCTTTCTCATTGAAAGTACTCCTTACCCTGTCTAAATAATTTTACGCTGCTTCAGAAACTGCATTTACCTTGTCATCTAATTTCTCTAATAACAGATACTGTAAGAATTGGGCAAATCCTTCACTTTCAAACCGACAAGGTTGAGTATCCAGATTTGTTACATTCCATGAATGAGCTATTTCATGGTATATGGTATGCATGTCAATTGTCGGCTTAAAGTTTTCTGCTGATAAAATTATCGCAGTAACATCTTTCTGTGAACTGTATCCTTCAGGGACTTCAATAATTGTAAATCCCTGAAAACTGTCAAGCGGACCAAACCAGCTTGTGTATAATTCATAAGATGCTTTCAAAGCATTCATAACTTTTTGAGCGCCAAGACTATCGGGTGCGAAATAATAGAACTTATTTTCACCTTTTTCAAAAGTTTGATAGTCTGAAATCGCGATATCTATACGCCAGGATGGTTTTTTACTGCGAAAAATAAATGTTGTTTCATCATCGGTTTTTGTCCGGTCAATTAATTTGCCTGCGGTTACAACAATCATTTCATTTGGTACAGTGATGTTTATCAGGTAATCGTATTGTTCTTGTACAATTATCATCATATCCCGTTCATTTGGATAGCCAATTACCGGATAACCAAAACCATCTGTCCTTATAATTGTAAAATTCTTATCAATATGATCTTTAACAAAACGCCATCCTTCTGCAGAGTACCCGAATAAATATCCTTCGTATTCCAATTCAATTTTACGTTGTTCACCTGGAGAGAGCATTTTAATTAAAGAAATCTCAATAAAATTAACCTGTATTTCTTCCCAGTCGGATATGCTGACAACTTCCTGGTTGAAAGGCAATGGTACACTATTTTCATTCTCAACATTTTTGACCGAAAGTAATCGATACAATAAAACAGGGACAGTTCCTATTGGTTGGTTCGTCTCATTTGAAATCGTTATTTCGCATTTGCCATATAATTTCTTTGTACCATAATCGATTCTTAAATTGAGCTTATATTCAAGTATTTTGGGCAATTCATTTGCATCTGCGCTGAATGCAAATGATACAAAGACTAATGTAATAAATGATATCAGTAATTTTTTAATAGTCATTATTTGACGTTTTGTGTGGTTGAGAATTAATTATAACAATAATAATTTGCATGAAAAAAGTTAATTATAATATAGATATACAGCGTATTATAAGTAATATTTGTCAGAACTATACTCCCGTTGTGCATGACTTAAAAACAAATTTCGACAAGTTCTTCAACATAAGCGAATCGTTTTTTAAAAACCTTTTATATGAGTCTAATAAATTTTTTTTATATTCAAACAGGCAAAACTTTCATCCTGTTAGGCATTCAGGTATGATTTCCCGGATCCTGTCTGTTCTGCAAAAGAAATATATTTGAGGAGGTTCAAAATGAATAACACTGTACAATTAACATTCTGGAACATTACCTGGAGGACCATTATTGCCCACACGGTCACATACTTCTTTATCGGGCTTCTTGCTTACACGGCATTTAATTATTCAGAGAGATTCGCTGATCCATTGATCAGCTCTTACATGCGGCAAACGGATGATCCCCTGGTCATGGCCGGTGTTTTGTTTCAGCCTATTCGTGGTTTGCTCTTCGGAATTGTCTTCTGGTTACTCCGCGACACTCTGTTTTTAAAAAAGAATGGTTTGCTTGTGGCATGGATTACTCTGGTGATCGTTGGAATCTTCTCAACATTTGGCCCGGCGCCTGGGTCGTTGGAAGGATTAATATATACAAGATTACCAGTTGTAAGTCAGCTTGGAGGGCTTATCGAAGTCCTTGTTCAATCTCTGCTTCTTTCGGTATTAACGGTCTACTGGATCAGGCGCTCTCATTTAAACTGGCTTAACTGGACTCTCATCATCTTGTTTTTTGTAGTCTTGCTTCTCCCCTTAATGGGACTGCTGGTCAGTAATGCGGTTATATCTCAGTAGTGGATCTTTGCTTTTTTCGCCATATTACGGTTTTATAAAGTCATCATTCTGACAAACCTGGCAAGAATTCTTTTTACCTCAAACTGGCAGCCACTTGACTTTGGTGTGCTAAAAGCTTATTTTTACATATACTTTACTGCTTTATATAAGACAAGGATACAAATCATTAGAAATCTAAACTTTACACTGATGAAACATCTTAAATTCTTTGGGATTGTTTTTCTTATTCTACAATCCATACCTGCTCTTTGTCAACCAACCATAAGCAGGATGACCCGTCCACCACAGGAGACAGGTTTATATGAAAGACTGGAACTGCCACTGAACATCACTGCTGTGT
>CAZQVL010000047.1:0-21450 GCA_964596715.1 uncultured Rikenellaceae bacterium | reverse complement strand
TTTAGAAAATACAGACCACAATTTTAATAAAGCTTTTTGTTATTTCCAAACTCACCCGCTCAGCCCTTAACCTCTTCACCTCCTCTCTTCTTCATTTCCTGACAGATCAGGCCTGAGTTTACTTGTCCGTTCCACGGACTGTTCGTGCCTCCATTTTTCTATCTGGGCTGTATTTCCCGAGAGGAGTATATCAGGAACTTTCCATCCCCTGAATTCTGACGGTCTTGTATATACCGGAGGGGCAAGAAGATCATCCTGAAAAGAATCGGAGAGGGCGGATTGTTCATCTGAAATTGCTCCTGGTATTAATCTGATTATTGCGTCTGTCATTATTGCTGCAGGTAATTCACCTCCGGAGAGAACATAATCACCTATTGATATCTCACGTGTGATAAGGTGGTCTCTTATTCTCTGGTCAATACCCTTATAGTGACCAGCAAGAATTATTATGTTGTTTTTAAGTGAAAGCTGGTTTGCTATTTTCTGAGTGAATTTTTCACCGTCTGGTGAGGCATAGATAATTTCATCATAGTCTCTTTCACTCCTCAGTTTTTGAATGGCTGAATAAACCGGTTCGATCATCATCACCATTCCTGAACCTCCTCCGAAAGCATAATCATCAACTGTCCTGTACTTGTCTTTTGCAAAATCACGGAGATTAATCACATTTATTTCAACCAGACCTTTTTCTTTTGCTCTTTTTAGTATCGAATGGTTCAGGGGACTTTCCAGCAATTCCGGCAAAACAGTGATTATATCTATCCGCATCGGTATTTTGTTTATTCAAAAATACAATAAAAATAAATTTTTTGGCCACTTTAGCCCTTAACATATTGTCTATATTACATCATCTATAATACATCAAAAATGGAATGCCGACCCCATTGCGGTGCCTGTTGTGTTGCTATATCAATATCTTCCCCTATCCCCGGGATGCCGGAAGGCAAGCCGGCAGGAGTAAGGTGCATACATCTCCTTGATGATTATAAGTGCGCATTATACGGTGATCCTTCCCGGCCAAAAGTGTGTTCAGACTTTAAGGCAGAACCTGAGTTTTGCGGATCTTCCCGGGAGGAGGCATTGAGGATTCTGTACTCATTGTCGGATCTCTCAATCCATGATAAAGACGCCACAACCATATAAAACAGGCCCCCCAACTTTAATAGTACAGGTCCCCCAACTTTAATAGTACAGGCCCCCCAACCCCCCTGAAGGGGGGCTAATATTCTGTCTTTAGGTAGTTGTGTACTTGTGAGTAAAATTACCTCCCCTTTAGAGGAGAAGGCCGCGACAGCGGCCAGAGGGGCTATTTTTCTGATTTATATACCACTTTACCCCCTACAATAGTATAATCCACCCTTGTCTTCATTATTTCAGATTCGGGAATAGTCAGAAGATCTTTATCTGTAATAACGATATCGGCAAGGTAACCTTTTTTGATCATTCCTTTACGTTCTTCCATGAACTGGGCATAAGCCGACCCGAATGTATAATATTTAATAGCCTCTTCCATAGTCAGTTTTTGCTCCGGGAACCAGCCTTCATCCTCTTCACCAAGTCTGTTCTTTCTTGTAACTGCCGCATAAAGTCCCTCCATGGGATTAAGAGGTTCAACCTGGTAATCGGTTCCAAAAGCAAGAATTGAACCAGCATCTATAAGACTTCTCCATGCATATGCACCCTTACATCTTTCTATACCAACACGTTTCTCATAGAACCGTTTATCGGTGATGCAGTGTGTAGGTTGCATCGAAGGAATGACACCAAGTTGTGCAAATCGAGGTATATCAGATAATTGCAGAGTTTGGGCATGTTCATCACGATGTCGGCTGTCGCGTTTGCCGTTAACCTTTTGCGCCTTCTCATAAGCATTGAGAGTCCAGTTATTACCCTTGTCTCCAATCGAATGTACTCCGATCTGAAAACCAAATCTGTCGGCAGTCACGACCATATTCTCAAACTTATCATAAGGCATCATTGCAAGACCTGATGATTCAGGATTATCAGTAAAGGGTTCAAACATTAATGCAGTGCCTGAACCTATAGTACCATCAATGAACGCTTTAAGATATCCGAACCGGATCCAGTTCCCCGACCGGGGATATTTCTTTGATAATTCAGTATATTCTGACAGTAAGGCTGAATCGGCGGTCAGTGATTTCCCAATGTCAATCCTGCTGGTCAGAAGACCTTCATTGTAAAGTTTTTCATACATTCCAAAATCTGCATTTCCAGGAATCTGGATGCTAGTAACACCAAGTTCACTTGCTTCCTTAAGTGCCATAAGATACCCCTGCCATACTTTTTCTGCTTCCTCCCCGGGTGTCCTCTGAATCTTTACCGAACCTGTTTTGATAAGACCCTGGGCTTTTTCCTTCAGAATACCGGTAGGTTCACCTGTAGCGGGATCTTTCTGGATCTCACCACCGAAGGGATCGGGAGTATCTTTAGTTATACCTGATTTTTCAAGTACATAACTGTTTACAAGCACTGAGTGGCCGTCAGCCCGGCTGAGAATAACAGGATTATCCGGAGACACACTGTCTATAAGATCCTTTGTGGGCCATTTTTTCTGAATGAACATTTCATGTTCCCAGTGACCTCCACGGATGAGCTCTCCGGGTTTTGATCTTGCCACCTGTTCCTTAACCTTTTCTGTAATAACAGATGGATCAGTGGTATATCTGAGCTCTACATAATCAGGATCAAGCGGTCCGAAATGAACATGAGCATCATTGAATCCGGGAATCACCAGTCTTCCTTCCGCATTAATCACATCAGTTGCTCCTTCTTCAATCATTCCGGAAATCTTTTTTGTTGTACCTGCAGCAATAATGATTTCACCTTTAATTGCTATAGCCTCTGCTACCGGATTAGTTTCATCGATCGTGAGAACCTTGCCATTGATAATCACCAGGTCGGCTTTTTCTTTTGAATTACAGGCAGTTGTCAGTATCATAACAAAAACTGATAATGTGATTGATACTTTTTTCATTTTTTAATAATGGTAAGCTTTGTACTTTGGTTTAATTAGTATAAAGATATAAATTCGTACCAATTTAACATAACATTTAACGAAGTGCAGATTGACATGAAAAAATTACTTTTGTTCTGTTATATTATGATTCTTTTTATTTTTGGTTGTTCTCATTCAACAACCCCATGGAAAAGAGAACGCCAGATAAAACCTTACTTAAAAAATAGAAGTTACTGGCAATATAAAGGTAAGCCAGTTTTACTTCTTGGCGCCACTGATAATGATAACCTTTTTCAGAATGGGAACCTGCAAACTCATCTTGATAGTCTGAAAAAAGCCGGAGGAAATGTAATCCGTAACACGATGAGCGACAGGGATCCGGGCAACATGCATGCTTTCTACCTTAATACTGACGGCAAATATGATCTTAACAAATGGAACGATATATACTGGCAATGTTTTGAAAATCTCCTTAAGCTTACATGGGAGAGAGATATCATTGTCCAGATCGAAGTGTGGGACAGGTTTGATCATTCCCGCGATCCCTGGAAAAAAGATCCTTTCAATCCTGCAAATAATATTAATTATTCATTTGAAGAATCACGATTAGACAGCGTTTATCCCTTGCATCCCGGTCAAAATGTTCAACCTTTCTTCTTTACCGTACCAGAACTGGATAATAATATTGTACTGCTTAAATATCAGCAATTGTTCGTTGAAAAACTTCTTTCACTCTCTCTTAAGTACGATAATGTGTTGTATTGTATTGATAATGAAACGAGTGGCAAAGAGGATTGGGCAATATACTGGGCAGATTATATCAGATCGTGTGCTGAGGGAAAGGATATATATATCACTGAAATGTGGGACAACTGGGATGTTAAATCAATGACGCATAAGAGGACAATTGATAATCCCGACAGATACGGATTTATTGATATATCTCAGAACAGTCAGATAACCGGGATTGACAACTGGGAAAATGCACAATATGTTTTTAATTATACAAAAATGAATCCCAGGCCGGTAAACAGCACAAAAATATATGGCAGTGACAGTGGAAGCTGGCTTAATCGTGGTATTACAACAGAGCACGCAGTTAATACATTCTTTCGCAATATATTAGGAGGATTTGCCTCAAGCAGATTTCACCGTCCTCCGTCAGGATTGGGTTTGAGCGATTTATCTGCAAACTGCATAAAAACGGTAAGGAATATCGAGACCATAATAAGGTTGTGGGATGTCGCACCGAAGATGGACCTATTGAAGGTGGAAGAAAATGATGAAGTATATATGTCGGCAAAAGAAGGAGAGTATTATCTTATTTATTTCGCGACCAGTGGTACTGTTCATCTGGATCTCAGCAAACATGGCAATGACTTTGCATTAAGATGGATTGACGTTGAAGAGGGTGAATGGAGAGGAAAAGCAAAGATAGCCGGAGGCTCGGTTGTGGACATAGAAGGTGAAAGTGGTTCTGTTGCAGTTATATCAAAATAGAAAAAAATGAATATTGCTTTGATTGGTTATGGTCGTATGGGCCATGAAGTTGAGTCAGCAGCCCTCATGCGTGGGCATTCTATTAAACTTATTGTTGACCAGGATAATACGTCAGATCTTAATGAGGAACATCTTCGGGGTATTGATGTTGCCATTGAATTTTCATCACCGGATGCAGCTTACAAAAATATAGTTACCTGCCTGGGACTGAAAGTCCCGGTTGTTTCCGGAACAACCGGCTGGTTGAAGGATTTTGAAAAGGCTAGAGAGGTATGTGAAAGTAACGGAACTTCATTCATACATTCATCTAATTTCAGCATAGGTGTAAATATACTTTTTAGATTAAACTCAGAGCTTGCAAGTTACATTAGGTATTACAGGGAGTATTCGCCTCTGATTGAAGAGATCCACCATGTAAAAAAGCTTGATGCTCCGAGCGGCACAGCTATCACACTGGCAGGGGAAATAACACGTCAGCACGACAATTATATGGGATGGTGTTTCGAAAAAGACAAGGATGAGAATAACGTTCCCATACGGTCAGTTCGTGAAGGACTTGTACCAGGAACCCACACCGTGATCTGGGACTCGGAAATCGACACTATAAGCCTCAGGCATGAGGCAAAAAACAGGAAAGGTATGGCTCTTGGTGCAATTATTGCTGCAGAGTTTATCCGGCCAAGAAAAGGTATATTCACCATGAGTGATGTGCTGGGATTCTGATTATTATTTTTACTTTTACAGCTTCATAATTAGTTTAAAAAATGAGTGAGTTTTTCAATAAAAAATACCTGAGATTTGCAATAGCAGCGATAATTTATACACTTATTGTTATCTGGATTGGTAGTTACTGGTTGATTATAGGGCTGGCAGTTATTTATGATATTTACGTTTCAGAGAAGATTAACTGGACATTCTGGAAAAAACGTGAGGGAGATAACAGTACTTTTGTAGAATGGCTCGATGCTTTGATTTTTGCTGTAATAGCAGTTTCTCTTATTAATATCTTTCTTTTTCAGAATTACCGCATTCCTACAGGATCGATGGAGAAATCTTTGTTGATAGGTGATCATCTGTTTGTCAGTAAGTTAGCATATGGGCCTCGTATGCCAAACACACCCGTTGCCTTTCCATTCACACAGCATACAATGCCCATCACAAAGGGTAAATCATGGTCGGATATTATCCATTGGGCCTACAAGAGACTTGTCGGTTTGGGTAAAGTAGAAAACAATGATCCGATTGTCTTTAATTTTCCTGCAGGCGATACTGTTGTACTTGAAGAGCAGGAAACAAGTTATTACGAGATTGTCCGCCGGACTGCCAGGGAGTTGAAAGCAAGGGATAGCTATGGTAATCCGGGATACAGATCTGATGAATATTACCTTGAAATGGCCAGAAAGGAAGTATGGGACAGATTCAACGTGATATATCGCCCTGTTGACAGAAGAGATAATTATGTAAAGAGATGTATAGGTATTCCAGGCGACACCATAGCTATCAGATCCGGAGATGTTTTTGTAAACGGGAAACAATTGCCTGAAAATGATACCCAACAGACTACTTATGTAGTAAGTACGAACGGTACTACTATCAATCCCAGAGCGTTTGAACGACTTAATATTTCAAGATCGGATCAGAAAATGATTTCAGGCTCGGCTTATATATTACCACTTACTAAAGACAATGCAAATGCAATCTCGAAGTTTACAAATGTTACCGAGGTTTCACCTATTTATACAAGGGAAGGAGAATATGCACCGCATATTTTCCCTTACAGGCGCTCATATGGATGGAATGAGGACAACTTTGGACCAATCTGGATACCTGTAAAAGGTTCGACCGTCAGAATTGATACTTCGAATCTGTGTCTTTATGAAAGGATAATTGATGTTTATGAGAATAATGATCTCAGGATTGATGGCAGTACTATCTATATAAATAATGTTCCGGCTGGTAGTTATACTTTTAAAATGGATTACTACTGGATGATGGGTGATAATAGAAATAATTCGGCCGACTCGAGATATTGGGGTTTTGTACCTGAAGACCATATTGTGGGTAAACCCAAATTTATCTGGTTATCGCTAGATAAAGAGGCAAGAGGGCTAAAGAGAATAAGAATTAAGCGTATATTTATGAAAATCAGGTAATTATTTGACTTTATCCACGATAGCCTTAAATGCTTCAAGATGGTTCATTGCCAGATCTGCAAGGGTTTTCCTGTTAAGTGCAATTCCTTTCCGGTTGAGTTTGCCGATAAATTCGGAATAACTCATGTCATACTGACGTACACCGGCGTTGATCCTTTGTATCCATAAAGATCTGAAGGATCCCTTCTTTTTCTTCCTGTCGCGGTATGCATAACCCAAACCTTTTTCAAGAGTATTTTTTGCGACTGTAAAAACATTCTTTCTTGATCCGAAGTTGCCTTTTGTTTGTTTAAGGATTTTTTTCCTCCTTTTTTTTGATGCAACTGAATTTACTGATCTTGGCATAACTAATCTTTTTGAATGTCAGCGTTCCTCCTGTGGACTCTTTACTGCTGATCAATCTGTTAATACTATAAATTAATTTATCAAAGAGCTTAACATTATTTAAGTGCCAGCAGAAGTTTTATGTTTTTGGCATCTGCTTTATCAACCTGACCAAAGTACGTAAGATTCCTCTTGCGTTTTGTTGACTTCTTTGTCAGAATGTGACTCTTGAATGCATGCTTACGTTTGATTTTTCCTGTTCCGGTGAGAGAAAATCTTTTCTTGGCACCGGGATTAGTCTTCATCTTTGGCATTTCTTATTATTCAATATATTTTAATAATACTATTTCTTTTTCTTAGGAGATATGGAGATAATCATCCTTTTCCCTTCAAGCCTGGGAAGCTGATCAACCTTTCCGTATTCTTCAAGATCGTTGGCAAGGCGTAATAATAAAACTTCGCCCTTTTCCTTGAATAAGATTGATCGACCTTTAAAAAACACATAGGCTCTGACTTTTGCTCCATCTTCAAGGAACCTGATTGCATGTCTGAGCTTAAAATTGTAATCATGATCATCAGTATTGGGACCAAATCTTATCTCCTTCACCACAATTTTTGCAGTTTTTGCCTTTATTTCCTTTTGTTTCTTTTTTTGTTGATAAAGAAACTTCTGATAATCAATGATTTTGCAAACCGGGGGATCAGCATTAGGGGAAATTTCCACAAGATCGAGTTCCATCTCATCTGCCAGACTGAGGGCATCCTGGATACTCATAATTTTTGGTTCTATTTCTTCACCGACAACTCTGACCACTTTTGCTGTGATCCGGTTGTTAATTTTGTGAGCCGGTTGGTTAAACATGCCACGGCTGCGCCTAATTGGTCCGGTTATAGCTTTGTCCTCCTTACTTTCGTTAATACTTAAGTTTTGTTAACTCTGCAATCAGTCTGCAATCTCTTTCCTGATTTCGGTCTTTATGAAATCAACAAATTCATCAACCTTCATGGTCCCTTTATCACCTTCTCCCTGTTTACGTACTGAAACTGTCCCTTTTTCAACCTCTTTTTCACCTATGATCAGAAGGTACGGAATTCTCTTTAATTCATTATCCCTGATCTTCTTACCGATCTTTTCATTCCGGTCGTCAATCAAGGTGTAAATATCGGAATTATTTAGAATTTCCAAAACATTTCCGGCATATTCATTGAATTTTTCACTTATGGGCAGGATAACAGCTTTTTCAGGAGCGAGCCATAGAGGAAACTTACCGGCAGTATTTTCAATCAGTATGGCTACAAACCGTTCCATGGATCCGAATATAGCTCTGTGGATCATAACCGGCCGGTGTTTCTGATTATCGCTTCCATTATAAGTAAGTTCAAACCGCTCAGGAAGATTATAATCAACCTGGATGGTCCCGAGCTGCCATTTCCTGCCAATGGCATCCCTGAAGATAAAATCGAGTTTAGGGCCATAAAATGCTGCCTCTCCGGGTACAATAGTAGTCTCAAGGTTTTTTTCGCGGGCAGCAACGATTATATCCTGTTCTGCTTTCTCCCAGTTTTCGTCGGAACCAATATATTTCTCCTTATCATCAGGGTCCCTTAAAGAGATCTGAGCAGTGAAGTCATTTAAATTCAGTATTCTGAAAACATAAAGGACAAGGTCTATAATGGTTTTAAATTCTTCCCTCAGCTGATCGGGTCTGCAAAAATGATGCGCATCATCCTGCGTAAAACTTCTGACCCTTGTAAGTCCGTGCAGCTCACCACTTTGTTCATACCTGTAAACTGTACCGAATTCCGCCAGTCGTACCGGCAGGTCCTTATATGAGTGCTGTGTGGCATTATATACTTCGCAGTGATGAGGGCAGTTCATTGGTTTCAGCATAAACTGTTCGCCCTCCTGTGGAGTGGACATTGGCTGAAATGAACTGGTGCCGTATTTTTCATAATGACCTGAAGTTTTATAAAGGTTTACATCACCAATGTGAGGTGTGGTAATAATTCTGTAACCTCTTTTACGAAGCACATTTGTGAGGAATGTTATCAGATTCTGCCTTATGTCTGATCCTTTGGGAAGCCATAGCGGCAATCCCATTCCCACTCTGGGTGAAAACGTAAATAGCTCAAGCTCTTTGCCTATCCTCCTGTGATCCCTTTTCTTTGCCTCTTCCAGGAAAGCTAGATAATCATCAAGCATTTTTTGTTTCGGATATGTAATTCCGTAGATCCTTGTCATCATTTTACGGTTCTCATCACCTCTCCAGTATGCACCGGCAACACTGAGAAGCTTTATGGCCTTAATTGGTTCAGTGGAGGGCAAATGAGGCCCGCGGCAAAGATCAGTGAATCCGCCATGGGTATATAATGATATTATGCTATCTTCAAGTTCACTTATAAGTTCAGTCTTGTATTCATCTCCCTTCTCTGTGAAAATATCATGAGCCTCTTTCCTGGTAACTTCCCTTCTTATAAAAGCAGTATTTCTGGCTGCCAGCTCCTTCATTCTTTCTTCAATTAAAGGCAGGTCAGCATCCGTTATAATCCTGTGATCACCCGGATCAACGTCATAATAAAATCCGTTTTCAATAGCCGGTCCAATACCAAATTTTATACCAGGATAGATCACTTCCAGAGCTTCAGCCATAAGATGTGCGGAGGAATGCCAGAAGGCATGCTTTGCCTCTTCATCTTCCCATTTATGCAACTTCAGGGTAGCATCGGTATTTATGGACTTTGTAAGATCATAAATAACACCATTGACAGTTGCACAATAGACTTCTTTTGCAAGTCTGGGACTGATCTCTTCTGCAATTTCAAGACTTGATATACCGTTCCTGAATTCTTTTGATGATCCGTCAGGGAATGTTATTTTAATCATTATGTTAGTATGTAATTTTACAGGAGTGCAAAGTTAATTAATATTTTTTGATTTGATCTATTGAAAAAAAAGGGATCAGATGCAACATTCCCGCAATAAATCAGACCTTAAATTACTGGCACGTATTTTGGGTAGGTTATTTTGAACAATTAATAAACAAAACGATGAAAAAGATTATATACCTGACATTGGTTTTACCAGTAATCCTCTTCTCATGTGAAACGTCTCCCAGAGTATATTTTTCAGCTACACCCGGTGATCCGGTAGTAGGCGAGGAGGTCTGGTTTACAAATGAATCTCATAACTCAACAAGCTTTGAATGGGATTTTGGCGATGGATATATATCCAACGAAGTGCATCCGATTCATATCTACACAGTTTCAGGCACATTCGAAGTAGTATTGACAGCCTGGTCACGGACAGGTTTGTCTGATGAAGCATCGATGATTATTGATGTTAATATTCCGACACTTCTCGAGATTGAGGTTGTTGAATACTATGATGAATACACTGTTGCCGATGCCAATGTGAGATTATACCCGACCCTGATTGACTGGGAGAATGAGGCCAATATGGAATCAGAGGGCTTTACCGATGAAGACGGGATAGTCGTTTTTTCTCATCTTGGCCCTTATGTTTATTATGTTGACGTCTGGGAAACCAACCACGACAACTATACTTTAAAAGAAGAGGATATAGAATTTATCCGGACTTCGGAAGTAATTCCCCATAAAATCAACCGGTTTGTAGCCTGGGTTGACGTTGTTGATCATGGCAAGGGTGAGGGGAGAAGGGATAAAAGCTATGTCATTAAAAGGCTGGAAAGAAAGACAGATGACAGACCACAGCCTTCATACAGCACTGAAACGGATGACTGGAAAAAATTATTCGATAGAAGTATAAAGGTCAGGTAAGAATATTAAGTTCATTCTTATCTCCCGGGAAATGCTATTATGCCTTCGTACTTTGAATAACCTTTCTCTGTTCTTACTGACATTTCAGGATTCCTGGTTCTCCCCATTGCGGCGCATCCTAATTCTCCATTCCTGTTTATGGCTACAAACCTTTCACTGGGGTAAAAATCAGGATTCACTTTCCTGTACCGGTTGACGATCATTTGCAGGGCATCTTCACATGCCTGTTGAGGTGTTCGTCCTTCCTTCATTTTAAGCACAATATAATATGAAGAGCAGGACTTAATTACGTCTTCACCTCTTCCTGTGGCACCGGCAGCGCCTACCTCATTATCAACATACAGACCAGCCCCAATAATTGGAGAGTCACCTACACGGCCATTTAGTTTAAAGCTCAGTCCGCTTGTAGTGGTACAGCCGGCAATATTGCCATCCGCGTCAATTGCCAGTACATTGGTTGTCCCATAATTGTGTTCAAGATCCGAAACATTATGCAGGTATGCTTCTTTTTGCTTCAGGTTCTGGAGATGTTCCGGCAATCCCCAGTCGTCTGAAGGGCTCATCTCTTCTTTCCAGTGAAGCCATATCTTACGTGATTTATCAGTAAGGAGGTTTTCTTCAGTGAAGCCCCATGCCCTTGCAAACTCAAGTGCACCAGCTCCAACAAGAAGCACATGATCAGTATGCTGCATAACCAGCCTGGCAACCGATGAAGGTGTTTTAATGTTCTCAAGACAGGCAACGGAACCCGCTGAATATGTACTGCCATCCATAAAAGATGCATCAAGCTGTACAACGCCTCTCTCATTTGGCAAACCTCCGTAACCAACACTTGTATCCTCTGGATCCACTTCAATAACATTAGCAGCTTTCTCCACTGCATCAACAGCAGAGCCCCCATTCTTCAATATTTCCCATCCTGTCTCCATGGCATTCTGCCCTGTCTGGTTAGTATGACTTGTAATGATAAGGGGAGTAATACCCCTGCCTTTGTTCTGTAAAGCAAATCCGGGAAAGGAGCGAAAGACAAAAGCTCCGACACCAGCCCCCATGGTTTTAAAAAAGAAATTACGACGGGAAATAGAATTTTTCATAGTATGTCTAATATTTAAGATTAAATATGTTAATCAATATTTGGTTTATTCCTTATTTGTTTTAATTGCCGGATTGCACCAGGTAACGGTCAAAATTATGTTTTCATGTCAGGGAAACCTGATCTTTGAGCCAACCGGGGCGATCTCCCTGCAGGTTGGATCTGGATATTACGAATAAGTTATTACTATCTGCCATCAGGCCCGTCATAATTGTAGATAAGCCAGTTGAAAGATGCTGAACCGGCGTTATTGAGTTCGTTAAATGAGTATAATCCGATCCTGGTACCTTTCCAATAACCGAAACTTGTAGTAAAGTATTCTCCCAGGGGGGCGAAAGATTTATTATTTAAACTGTAATAGAATTGATTCTTATTATTTTTAATATCAAGCTGAACCTTAAAATAGATTTTTCTCGCTTTTATTGTTTTTTCTTCTGATACTACACCGTTCTTTTCAAAGAAAACATAGAGCTGACCATTTTTCTTTTGCACACCAATAAGGTTGTTATTCTTACCTCCCATGCTGCACAGACCTGCTTTTTGTCCTTCAGCTATGTCGTTTAAATCCATTTCCGTTATAGCTTCACCTGTAGTTCCCATAACTTTTTGTGTTATTGTATTCCTGGCTTTCATAAAATTTTCAGCTTTTAATGCTTTCAAAGTCAGCCAGCCTGATTTTTCGGTTAAAGACCATGCTCCGTTATCAGGATTATGGTTCCATTGCCACTGAAGATTTAAAGTTAGTGTGTTGAAATCATCAGTAGTTTGAGGTGCCGTTATTTTAAAATCACCTTTAATATCAGGTTTTTTCCAGACATATACCGGTTCACCAATCCCGTTACGATCGATATCCACACCTATTATTGGCCAGCCATCCTGCCACATAACAGGCTGAAGATGTACAACTCTGCCCATAGCTCCAGCGGATTGAAAATGATAGAACCACCATTGTCCTTCAGGTGTATCAACAAGTGATCCCTGGTGAGGACCATTAATATTAGTGCTTCCTCTTTCCAATATAACTTTTTTTTCATAGGGGCCAAAAATATTTTTTGATCTTAATACTGTTTGCCAACCTCGTTCCACACCACCTTCAGGAATACTAAGATAGTAGTAACCGTTTAGTTTATGGATTTTTGTTCCTTCTGCCACAGGTCCGGTATATACAGTCACACCCTCATCCAGCAACTGCTTTCCATCAGCGCTCATCTTATGAATAATAATCGGACCTGCACCCACCATACTATGTCCTAAGTAGGCAGTGCCGTCATCATCCCAGAAAGGACACGGGTCTTCCCATCTTGGGATTTCCTTGACAACCACCAGGGGATCCCAGGGGCCTTCCGCTTTTTCTGATGTACTCATAAATAAACCATCTCCGGGTGTGCAGAAATAAACCCAGAATTTATTATTATGGAAACGGATTGCAGGTGCCCAGGAACCTCTCCCGTATTGCTCATTTGTGCTGTAACCAGGAAAGTCAATATTATCATAAACACGTCCGACAATCTCCCAGTTTACCATGTCGTCTGATTCCAACACTGGCATACCCATAAAATGGAATTCAGAACAAACCATATAGTATTTCTCACTAACCCTTATTACATCAGGATCAGAATAATCGGCATTCAGTATTGGATTAATATAAGTATCATTTCCCTGGTCGCCCCACGATCCTGTCTTTTGTCCGTTTAAAAGATTACAGGTCGCAGAAACTGAAACGATAAGCAAAAAAAGTAATGTCTTCTTCATCTTGTAATTTATTGGTAATTAATACGAAATCTTAATTTCATTTACTACTCTACTGTTTTCTTTATTAAAGAGTTAAAAACCAGGGAATCTAGGATTTGCGTTTCCGGCATTCTCCTTTTTATATTCAAACCAGTTAAAATCTGCGACGGATGAACTTACCTTTCCGTTACTGGTCGCATAAAGACCTGTATAGACCCCGGTGAAGCCTCCCACAGTCTCTGAACTCAGGAATTTGGAATCTGCCCTGGTTATCTCTTTAAATATTTTATTATCCTGAGAATAAGAGAAAGAAAATGTGGAACGGGTTCCTGAAATTCTTAACTGAACAGGTCCGGGTTTCAGAATCACCTCATCTGACTCGTGAACGACAGATCCAAAACGCAACCTTGTTACAATCACTCTCCTTGAGCCGGATTTCTTAACAAGGAGATCAAAATGAGATCCGTTGTTAAGCAGTATAAGACCTGCCTCTTCGTTTGCTGATTTCGGATTGAACTCCAGTGAAGTCGTTGCAGTAAAGTACATATCCTGTATTCTTCTGCCTGTGAATGTTGGTGATTTATTGTCCTCTATTGTCTGTTCGGAACCTCTCAAACGCAGGTATCCTTTGCGCTGGCTAAGTGAATAATTTTCAGTAGCAGGGTATCTGATATAATTCCATTCCAGACCAAGCTTATCCTCATTAAAATCGATCATGGATGCATTTTCCGGGAATGGTTTCAGTGGCAGAGTTGGGCAGGTCATATTTATATTAACAGTACCATTCCCATTAACAACCGGCCAACCGTTTCTTGGCCAGGAAACCGGAGCCAGACATGTTTCCCTGCCTAGTATATGATGGGCTCCTCCTCCAACCGTACGGTAACCATGAAACACTATCCAGTATGAATCATCATGCGCCTGGACAATATCTGCATGGCCTGTTCCCTGTATGGGATTGTTTTGTCCTGCTGCATTGCAATGAGTCAGAATAGGGTTGGAAGGATTCGGATTATATGGCCCCCATATACTCTTGCTACGAGCAATCGTTTCTGAATGAGCTTCTTCAGTACCTCCTTCTGCAGCCATAAGATAATAAAAACCATCTTTCTTGTATATATGAGGGCCTTCCGGATAACGACCTCCTGTTCCATTCCATACTTTTCTTATCTCAGAAATTGCTTTTCCAGTTTCCAGATCTATCTCATACAATCCGAAAGTTGAGGAAACAATATATACACTTCCATCGTCATCAAAAAACATATCAGGATCAATCCCTTGAGCTTCAATCCAGACAGGATCTGACCATGGACCGGCAGGATCAGCGGCAGTTACATAAAAATTACCTCCTGTTCCTACGTTGGTCGTGATCATATAAAATGTACCTTCATGATAACGGATAGTTGTGGCGAAAATATTCAGGCCTTTTGCCAGTTGAGTCGGGCGATCTATACAATGACCTATCTGTTTCCAGTTCACGAGATCTTTGCTGTGGAACACCGGCACACCGGGAAAATATTCAAATGTGCTGCAGACCAGATAATAATCTTCACCGACCCGGCAAACACTTGGATCCGAATAAAAACCCGGTATTACAGGATTATTGAATGTGACTGGTAGATTTTGATCTGGCAGTGCACTAAAAGCATTTCTACCAAAATTGAAAGATGGTGGTTGTTTAGCTGTAATTCGGTTTGGCTTCTGAGCAATAAGTTCGGGCTCGGGCTCAATTGCCAACATAAAAACAATAAAAAAGAAAAATCGTTTCATTTTTAATAATGTTAATATTATTGTAAGGTTATCTGTTCCCTCAGCCATCCGGGGCGGTTAGTGGTTATTCCTTTTACGCCTAATGAGATTAAGCGTTTTGACTCATCAGGATCATCGACTGTCCATGTGAAAAGCTCGAGGCCAAGTTCTTTAACCTTGTTAGCAACTTTCTCATTTATAATATTATAGCTTAGGCTCACTCCCTGTAATCCTGCTACTGGAACCAGATTAAGATTTTTTTCAAGAAGAAGTCGATTGCTGCATAGCCAGTAACAGGCATTATCCGGGAATGCCTTTCGGGTTTCAGTAATAGTTTGAAAATCGAAACAAATGAAGACAAACCGTTTGTTCTGGCCATATCTGCTTATTTCCTCCTTGAGATATGGCAAAACCTCACTACCGCATTTGAGCTCAACAACCAGTTCCTTGCCTTCAGGGATAGTGTTTATGACTTCATAAAGGAATGGTATCTTTTCACCTCTATATTTCTCATCTTTAAAAGATCCGGCATCCAGCTTCCGCAGTATCTGCGAGCTGGTTTTCTTAATTGAATAATCTTCACCGGTGGTTCTTCTGGTGTTTTCATCATGAAGGCACAATACTTTATTGTCTCTGGAAAGGTAAATATCCACTTCAACAGCATCGGCTCCAAGTTCCCAGGCAAGAGTGGCTGATACTACAGTGTTTTCGGGAGCTAAATATGAGGCTCCCCGGTGCGCAATGATCTGAACTTGAGCTGGTAACATATAGAAAATAAATAATAGAAAAGATGAAAGGATAAACAGTTTTTTCATATGATAATAATTAATGATTGTCAGCGAACAGGTAATCTGTCGCCCAGTACATTCATGAGGTCATTTTTAACTATGCCGGTCCATATTTTATATCCATCTGCATTCAGGTGTAATTTATCCGAAACAAATAATTCCTCCCTCGGTTTACCATCTTTATTAATAAATATATGAACTGTACGGATATAATAAGTATTACGGGTTTTTTCACAAATATTTCTGATCAGGTTATTTGCTCTATTTATCTCGGGCCATACATTCCAGCGTGCGGGAGTGGGAGTGATCCCGATCCAGAACACAGGTGTATCCTTATGCTTTCTCCTGATAGTTTTCAATACAATCCTGTACAGGTTCGCAACCTCATCAGGACTTTTATCTTCAGGGCTGCCTGATATATCATTGGCAATGAAAAGCACAATGGCACTACACTCGTGGGGATTGATTATCCGATCAGCATATACGGCAAAATCAGTTAGTTTAGCGCCTCCATATCCTCTTTGAATTACATTGAAAGGTAACATATCTTCCGGCAGGGTGGTCCACAATCTGATACTTGAACTACCGGCAAACAGTACGGCATTTGAGGGGTATGACTTTGTAACATTGAGTTTCTCAAATTCTTCGATATCGTTCTCCCATGCTCTTACTTCAGGTAGATCCTGATATATCCTCAGCGGAGAACAGGAGAGGATAAAGATGAGAAATACTGAAACCAGATATCTGATCATAACTTGAGAGGTTTTAAAAATTGAAATAAAGCTAAAATTCTTTTTCATTGACAAGTAAAGAGATGTTAATATTAAAATATTATTAACTATTTACAAAAGAACATTACGTTTATTATCTTCGGCCTTAATTTTTTGGACTTCTGTGAAGAATCCCCAAACAAATTTTAATTGAACCTAAGTTAACAAATTTATGAATAATCAGTTAAACGGCCAGAGGGATAGTTTCACAAGCCGTTTTGGTGTGATAGCGGCTGCAGCAGGATCTGCGATAGGCCTTGGAAACATCTGGAGATTTCCTTATGTAACCGGGGAGAACGGTGGTGGTGCTTTTCTTCTTATTTACCTTTGTTTTGTCATAGCTATCGGCATACCTGTTATGACATCGGAGTTCATTATTGGACGTTCTGCTCAGAGAAATCCCTATGGTGCCTTTAAAATACTTGCTCCAGGGAAACCATGGTACCTGATAGGACTTATGGGTGTTACCGCTGCTTTTATGATACTTGCTTTTTATACTACAGTGGCCGGCTGGTCACTTGAATATTTCTATCAGGCTCTTGTTGGAAATTTATCAGGGAAAAGCGACAGTGAACTGACTTTAATGTTCGATGATTTTCTAAGTGGCTCTTTTCGTCCGTTTCTCTGGTTTCTTATATTTATGGGATTAACAGCATTAATTATTTTTTCTGGGGTAAAGAGAGGAATTGAACGGTATACCAAGATACTTATGCCTTTATTGCTTCTTCTTCTTATTTTATTATGTGTCAGGTCGCTTACACTTGAGGGTTCAAAAGAAGGATTACTCTTTCTTTTCAAGCCCGATTTAAGTAAAATCACCCCGAAAGTTATTCTGGAAGCGCTGGGTCAGGCATTCTTTTCACTCAGTATCGGCATGGGAACTTTAATAACTTATGGTTCGTATATCCGTAAGAATGATAACCTTGCCTCATCAGCCTTATATGTGGGAATAGCTGATACAATGATTGCTGTGATTGCAGGGATTGCAATATTCCCTGCAGTATTCGCCCTGGGTGGTTCCCCGGCATCTGATAAAGGCCTTGTATTTATTGTTTTACCCGGTATCTTTCAAAAAATACCTTTTGGGAATATCTTCGCATTAATCTTCTTTGTATTACTGGGCGTTGCCGCTCTTACATCAACTATTTCGGTACTTGAAGTTATTGTAGCCTTCCTGGTGGAAGAATTGAAAATGACCAGACGTAAAGCCACAATTGCTGCCACACTGACTGTTTCAGTGCTTGGAGTGGTAACAGTCTGGTCGCTTGGAGGTCTTGGCAATTTCACGATACTTGACAAGAATATTTTTAGTTTGCTCGAATATCTGACTGCAAATATTATGTTACCTCTGGGAGGCTTATTCATCGTTCTGTTTATCGGATGGTTTTTCAGTCCACAACGGACAAGAAAGGAGTTAACTAACGATGGAGAGTTAAAAGCAGGATATATACCTCTTTATATGTTTATCGTGAAATTTGTTGCTCCGGTGGCCATAGCAATGGTTTTCCTGTATAGCCTGGGACTATTTAAATCATAATTACCTTTCAGTACTCAGCCTATCCCCCAAAACCCGACGCCGACGCCTGACGTCCGACACCTGACCAACATCATATCTCATCAGAAAAGACAGAGCGGGGCAGATCTCTCATATTATACCTCGATGCCATGGATTCACCATATGCTCCGGCTGATCTGATTGCAATAATGTCACCTCTGTGGGTTTCCGGAAGTTCAATAAATTTTCCGAAGGTATCAGACGATTCACAAACAGGTCCCACAACATCATATTTTTGAGGATTGCCTGCAGATGTAAGGTTTTCTATTTTATGGCGGGCATTATACAGGGCAGGCCGTATAAGATCAGTCATTCCTGCATCAATAATCGCAAAAGTTGTATTACTTCCGTTCTTAATATAAAGTACTTTTGATATGAGAGATCCGCACTGACCGGTTAATGACCTGCCCGGTTCAACATGAATAGTCTGTCCCGGACGAAGAGATATAAACTCATTGATAAGTGAGAAGTACTCTTCAAATGGAGGTATTTGACCGGGATCCTCATAATCAATTCCAAGACCTCCTCCAACATTGATAAAATCCAGTTGTATATTACGTGAAGCAAACCATTCCTGTAATTCATTTACTCGCGAACAGAGGTTCCTGAACACATCCATCCTGGTGATCTGTGAACCGATATGGAAATGAATACCTTTGAGGTTGAGATTATTAAGCAGTTTTAGTCTTCTGACCACTTCATCAAGTTCCCAGATATTTATTCCGAATTTACTTTCCTCAATACCTGTAGTGATATATTTATGCGTGAAAGCTTCAATATAAGGATTGATCCTTAAGGCGATCATAGCTGCTTTGTTCTGCTTCAACGCCAGGGAATCTATTACTTCGATTTCCGGAATCGATTCGCAGTTAAAGCAGAAAACATCAGCTTTCAGGGCTTCCTCGATGTCTTTATCTGTCTTCCCAACTCCTGCAAAGACAATTTCTGAAGGCTTAAAACCTGCATTAATAGCACATTCGATCTCATTCCAGCTTACACAATCTGCACCAAAACCATATGACGAAATGATTTTCATGATCCGGGGATTTGCATTGGCTTTTACTGCATAATGCACTTTATATCCGTAGTCTGCTGATCCCTTCATTACAATTCTGCATGCAACATTCAGAATATCGAGATCATAATAATAAAACGGAGTTTGCAGATCCTTGAATTTATTAACTGTTTCCTGGCTGATCATTTTGTTAATTAAAAAGATGTATGTTAAGTAATCTCAGAGCTTTGATTTTATCATTGGTATCAATAAGAAGTGACAGGCTGATTGAGCTACCTCCATATGATATCATTTTGAGCGGGATAGTGTTCAAAGCCTCGAAAATTTCAGGTGCTGAGCCTGTACGTTCAGTACGGAAATCACCAACAACGCAGATAATTGTCTGGTTTTTTTCAACGTTTACTGTTCCAAGGTTTTTCAGATCTTTTGCTATTTCACTCAGGTATTGTGGATTATCGATAGTTAATGACACAGCCACCTCCGATGTTGCTATCATATCTATAGGAGTTTTATAGGCTTCAAAGATTTCGAACACTTTGCGTAAGAAACCATAGGCCATAAGCATCCTGTCAGACTTAATTCGCAGGACTGATATTCCGTCTTTTGCCGCAACTGCCTTATAATCAAGTAGTACACTTGAAGAAGTAATTAAAGTTCCTTCATCTTCAGGTTCCATAGTGTTTTTAAGTCTTACGGGAATATTTTTTCCCCTGGCAGGAATGACACTTGAAGGATGAAGGATCTTGGCACCAAAATATGCCAGTTCTGCTGCTTCATCAAATGATAACTCCCGTATTACTCTGGTATCTTCCACAAACCTGGGATCGTTATTATGAAATCCACATATGTCGGTCCAGATCTGTATTTCCGAAACATTCAGAACGGCTCCAAGAATTGAAGCAGTAAAATCACTTCCGCCTCGTTTGAGATTATCTGTCTCCCCGTAAGCATTGCGGCAGATATATCCCTGGGTTATTATAATATTTTCAGATGTATGGTTTCCCAACTCCCGCTTAATATTTTCCTCAATATAGAACATGTCAGGCTCACCGTCCTTATCGATTCTCATAAAATTAAGAGCGGGCAGAAGTGCCGAACTGATATTTCTCTCCTTCAGAAGAAGATGAAATAATGAGGTAGAGATAAGCTCACCCTGTGCCAGTATAGCTTTTTCCTGCCTTATTGTAAATTCCTTCAGGGTAAAATTCATTATATAGTCGAAGTGTGAGTCAATAAGCTCATGGCCCGTCTGTTTGAAAGCATTTGTAGAATAAAGTTCATCCACAATATTATTATAATTTGTTCTCATCTCATCAATCATCTTTGATGCCTGATTAACATCGTCGGCATAGAGCAGATCAGCGATCTCAACAAGCTTGTTTGTAGTTCCTGACATTGCTGAAAGTACTACTATCTTATTCTCGTTACCGGTTATCAACGGTATTAAAGCTTTTATCCTGTCGGGAGTTCCCACAGAAGTACCTCCGAATTTCATTATTTTCACTATCTCCATTGTCTTACTGTTTCAAAAAAAAACCTGCATCTTTTTGCAGGTCAGTTATATCTATCATTCTGATAAATTCTCATTATGATAACGCGGACCTGCAAAACAGATGCATAATCAACCACAATATCTTTTTTATCTTGTTGTTCATAATGAATAATCAGGGAGTAAAAATATACTTTTAATTAATTCTCTTTATTTAATTAGGATTTTTTTTTCTTAATTTTACATCCGCTATCTTTCGAATGCCCAGATGGCGAAATTGGTAGACGCGCTAGTTTCAGGGACTAGTATCAGCAATGATGTGCAGGTTCGAGTCCTGTTCTGGGCACTAAAGAAGACAAAAGACTAAAGGATAAAGGCAAAAGGAAAAAGGTGAAAGGAGTTTTTAATGTTGTTCACTTTTATCTTTTTACTTTTATCTTTTATCTTGATTTTGCCCAGATGGTGAAATTGGTAGACACGCCAGCTTGAGGGGCTGGTGCCGGTTACG
>CAZQVL010000046.1:7977-22849 GCA_964596715.1 uncultured Rikenellaceae bacterium | reverse complement strand
GTGGAGGTAAGGGGAATCGAACCCCTGACCTTGTGACTGCCAGTCACACACTCTAGCCAACTGAGCTATACCCCCTTTAAAACCGGGTAAATGTAAGAAAAAAATGAAAAAAGTAAAACAATAACAAAAAGGATATGTTAATCTTTTGCAGGGAGAAGGCTATTTAGTAATTTTGCCGGGGATTTGTACAGGGCTGAGATAAAAAAGGATTTAACCGGAGGGGAAAATGAATTCTGATCTGAAAAAGGTTGCAAGGTTTGACGATCTGATTTTTGAAAATCGTAACAAGGAATATGGAGCATACCAGTTGCGAAAGAGATATAAGTCTGTCCTGATTACCGGTATTTTTGTAGCATCATTGCTGACATCGGCTATTGTCATCATTCCCTTTGTCATCACTCCCTCTACTGATCGTGTTCTGGTCGGTGGAGCCAGGCATGTATCCGTTCAGTTTGATAACCTTGAACCTCCAAGGGAGGAGATATTTATACCACCCGCAGCAGCACCTCCTCCACCTGCTGCTAACGTTCAGGAGGTTGTAAAATATGTTCCTCCGGTTGTTGTTGATACTGTTCTGCCGATGGAACAAACGCAGGTAGCTATAGATGAGGTCCTGGCCTACAATCCTAGCGAACATATAGAAATAAGTGGATCAGGTTATGGTACGGGAGATGGACTAATACCGGGCCTTGATGGTATAGGAACCGATGAACCATTTTTTATTGTTGAGATAATGCCATCATTCAGAGGTGGTGACATCAATAAATTCCGTGACTGGGTACAGAAACGAACAAATTATCCTCAGGCTGCAATTGCGAATCGTATACAGGGCAGGGTTTATCTTACTTTTATTATTGAACCCGATGGATCAGTATCAAATGTTACAGTAGTAAAAGGAGTGGATCCGATTATAGATAATGAAGCAGTAAAAGCAATCGAAGCTTCTCCTAAATGGAGCCCCGGGCTGCAAAGAGGACAACCTGTCAGAGTAAGATATTCAATATCGTTGAGTTTTATTATTTAAAAACTGCAATTATCAATATACCAGACAGATATATATATTTGTTTTTTTAATGTTTTTATTACCTTTAACAGTTGTTAACTAATTTTACTGTTATGAAAAGAATTGTACAGGTTTTCCTGATTTCAATTTTCATCCTCGGAGGATGTGGATCTGCAAAAAAACAACTTGAAAGAGGTAACTATGATGCAGCTATTGGCAAGGCAGTGATACAGTTACGGAAAGATCCGGGAGATGCCAAGCAGGTCTCAATTCTGGAACGCTCCTATAAAATCGCAAATGAACAGGATAATGAGAGAATAAGATTCCTGAAACTGGAGGGGCGGCCTGAAAACTGGGATGAGATTTACATTGTCAGCAGAAGATTGAATGACAGACAATCACTGGTAAGAACAGTAACACCTCTGAACGTGAACGGCAGATCTCTTGATTTCCCTTATGTTGATTATATGCCTGAAATGGTTGCTGCAAAACGCAAATCGGCTGATTTCTACTATGCACATGGTAACGAGCTTATGAAGAGCGGATTAAAGGAAAATTACCGTCAGGCTTTTAATGAATTTGTGAGAGCAAAAGAATATGTAGGTGATTATGAAGGTATTGACAATAAGATCCAGGAAGCGAAATATATGGGAATGAGCCGGGTATTTATTTCTGTTCAGAACAACTCCATGATTAAATTCCCCCAGGAGTTTGAAGAAGATCTGCTGGCACTTGATCTTCCAAGACTTAACAGCGAATGGGTGGAGTATCATACACAGAATCTGGATCCCAATACAGAATTTGATTATTTTATTAATGTGAATGTAAGGAACATTGTTGTAAGTCCTGATCAGACCATGCAGCGCGATACCGTTGTTAAGAGAGAGGTTGAGGATGGCTTTGTTTACCAGCTCGATAAGAGAGGAAATGTAATGAAGGATTCTCTCGGAAACGATATTAAAATGCCAAAATACAAGACACTCCAGTGTGCGCTGATTGAAACTGTGCAGTCGAAAGCATGCCGGATAGACGGAGATATTGAAGTCATTCAGGTTAATCCTGATAAAGTGCTTAAGAAAGATCCACTGGGAGCTCAGTCAAATTTCGAACATATTTCAGCCAGAGCACTCGGTGACACAGAAGCCCTTAGTGCTTTTCAGCTTGAACGGACAAGGTCAGAAGCAGTACCTTTCCCCTCTGATATTGAGATGGTGCTGAGATGTTCAGAAGCATTAAAACAGGCTATCCGTGGAGCAGTTCAAAATAACAGGAGGTTCATTTATTAAATGACAGTAACCAGAAAATCTGGTGAAAAGGCAGTTCTTATAGGTATCAGTTATGCTCATCAGAATGAAGGTGAGGCCGAAGAATACCTTTCAGAACTTTCATTTCTTGCAAAGACTGCCGGAGCAGAACCGTTGAAAAGCTTTATCCAGAAACTTGACACACCCAATCCCCGGACCTTCGTTGGGGCCGGGAAAATAGAAGAAATTGCATGGTTTGTCAGTGAGAACAAAATAGATATAGCAGTTTTTGATGATGAACTCTCCCCGAGTCAATTAAGGAATATTGAAAGAGTTTTAGGTTGTCGGATACTCGACCGTACTAACCTTATTCTTGATATTTTCGCAGGCAGGGCACGGACGTCATATGCAAGAACACAGGTGGAACTTGCCCAGTACCAGTACTTTCTTCCACGCCTTGCAGGATTGTGGACACACCTCGAACGTCAAAGAGGAGGTATTGGCCTGAGAGGTCCCGGTGAAGCTGAGATTGAAACCGACCGCAGGATCATAAGAGAAAAGATAGCTCTTCTTAAAATCAGGCTAAAAAAGATTGATACCCAGATGGCAATCCAGCGGAAAAACAGGAGTAAGATGGTAAGGGTTGCCCTGGTGGGATATACTAATGTCGGAAAGTCCACTATAATGAACCTTCTGAGTAAGTCGGATGTTTTTTCGGAAAATAAGCTCTTTGCAACTCTGGATACTACTGTAAGGAAAGTTGTTATCGGAAATCTTCCGTTTCTTCTTTCCGATACTGTTGGCTTTATCCGTAAATTACCTCACGATCTTGTTGAATCATTCAAATCCACACTTGATGAGGTAAGGGAATCTGATCTGCTGATGCACATTGTGGATGTCTCGCATTCACAATTTGAGGAACAAATAAATGTGGTCAGGGAAACTCTGAAAGAACTCGGATCAAATAATAAGCCTGCTATTATTATCTTCAACAAAATAGACGCCTTTACCTATACTGTTAAAGAAGATGATGATCTGACACCCCTGGTAAAAGAGAATTATTCTCTTGCAGATCTGAAAAAGACATGGATGTCTTCTGAGGAAAATCACCGGTCAGTCTTCGTTTCCGCAAAAACCAGAGAAAATATAGAGGAGCTCAGGAATTTGCTTTATGAGGAAGTAAAAAAAATTCATATCGCCAGGTACCCATATAATAACTTCCTCTTTGAAATGCCCCCAACCCCCTAAAGGGTGCTTTTATACTTTTCAGACAATCCCGTTCGGTAGAGTGATGCAATATTCAGAATAGCTTTTTGGCGTACATGTATTCAGCAATCTGGATGGCATTTGTAGCGGCACCTTTACGGATATTATCCGATACAATCCATAGATTCAGACATTTTTCCTTCGAAAAGTCCTTCCTAATCCTTCCTACAAAAACTTCATCCCTGTCATGAGCTGATAGAGGCATCGGATACTTATTCTCAGCCGGATTATCGTAAACCGCAACTCCCGGGAACTGACTGATAAGGAATCTGACATCATCAATATGGAAATCATTTTCAAATTCCACGTTAACAGCTTCCGAATGGCCACCGATAACAGGTATTCTTACTACAGTTGCTGTAACCTGAATCGTCTGATCTTCAAGTATTTTACGAGTTTCATCAACAAGCTTCTGTTCTTCTGTAGTGTATCCGTTATCAAGGAATGAACCACCATGCGGGAAACAATTAAGGTCAATCTGATGCGGATAAGCCATCTCTCCTTTTATTCCGTGCCTCTCGTTTTCCATCTGGGTTACCGCCTTAACGCCTGTTCCGGTAACTGATTGATAGGTCGCAACAACAAGACGCCTGATCCTGTACTTACTGTGCAGAGGAGCCACGGCCATAACCAACTGGATTGTAGAGCAGTTTGGATTTGCAATAATCCTGTCGCCTTTTTTGAGAACATGGCTGTTAATTTCAGGAACGATCAGAGGAACATCATTATCCATACGCCATGCTGAAGAATTATCTATTACGATTGTTCCCTTACGGGCAAACACCGGTGTCCATTCCTTTGATGTTGCGGCTCCGGCAGAAAAAATTGCAAAAACTGGTTCAGCTTCGACAGCTTCCATCACACTGACAACCTTTACGGGTTTCCCTTTAAAGAGGATCTCTTTACCTGCCGACCGCTCAGATGCGGCAGGGATTAACTGTGTAACAGGGAAATTCCTCTCTTCAAGAACTTTAATCATTGTCCGGCCAACCATCCCGGTTGCTCCTACTACAGCTGTCTTCATAGAATTAAATTTGTTTTTCTCTCGATAATTAATTATGTTTACTGTATTGCTTAATTACTTGTTTCGGTCAAAAGTAATTCTTTTTTCAATTCGTCGCGCTGCATGAAAAAAGCTATTTTACTGGTACTGTTAATACCCTCAGTGGCATTCAGCCAGATTATTGAAGATTTTGAGTCAGGCTCTACAGACTTCTGGGTGCAAAATCCGGAAGGACACTGGGATGCAGATAATACAGCAAGCATTTCGGGTAATTATTCACTGCATCATACTTTTGATAATGCCGATGCGGGAACAAGCAGAATCGGATTGTCCGTTTCAAACCTCAAACCTTCACAGGGATTAACAAGCTGGAGTTTTAAGATCAGACATGGTTATGATCCATCCTTATCCAATAACTGGTGTGTTATGCTGATATCCGACACTGATCCGGCATCACTAACAGATGGAGGAGAATGGAGTGGTTATGCCATGGGTGTTAACCAGACAGGTTATGATGATACTCTCCGCTTGTGGAAAGTAAAAAACGGTGTATTTAATACTGTTATTAATACAGGGATCAACTGGCAGACAGATATCGGAATAACTGATCCTGTAAAGATCAGCATTGAACGTACAGTGGTAGGTGAGTGGAGTGTTTCAGTTTATCATGTTAATGATGAACTAATCAGGCAGGGAAAAGGCATCGAAAGCGAATTGTTTAATCAGGAATGGTTTGTTATTGCTTATAAATATTCTTCAGCACGTGACAGACTTTTATGGATTGATGATATATATGTTGAGGGAGTTTTTAAGGAGGATGAAGAGGCTCCGGAGATAATGGGATTTGAAATAATTAATAGCAATACAATTAAGATAATTTTTAGTGAAGAACCGCGTGGGGACCTGATGGAACCATCAAATTTTTTCCTGGTCAATACAGCTATGCAACCGGCTGTAATATTCAGGGAAAATAATATTACATGCAGGATTATCTTTTATAACACATTCATTAACAAAGCGTTGAACAATATGATAATAAATTTATTGTGTGATGGATCAGGAAATTGTGAGGAGAATATTTCTGTCGAATTCACACCTGTATGGGTCGAAACAGGTGATGTGATAATCTCTGAAGTCATGGCCGATCCGGTACCGGCGGTTTCTTTGCCCGAGAAGGAGTACCTCGAAATATTCAACAGAACAGAGTATTCTTTCAATATGACAAACTGGAAACTGACATCTGTAAACCAGGTCTGCTCTTTTCCGGAATCAACAATTAAACCTTTTGAATATATGATAATCTGTGCGGACAATGATACCAGCCTTTTTAAGAATTATGGTAAAACAACCGGTTTAAAATCATTTCCTCCTTTGATTGATGGAGGCAAGACTATCTGCCTCTGCGATGCATCAGGAAACCTGATTCATGGAGTAGAATATTCTAAGAAGTGGTATGGTAATGAATTGAAAGATGACGGAGGATGGTCGCTTGAGATGATTGATTCAGGATTCCCGTTTTTTCAGGATGGAAACTGGAGTGCATCTGTTTCAAGGAGTGGTGGTACTCCCGGGATTGCCAATTCTGTATCGAGGAATAATCCGGATAAGATTTTTAATGGCATTCAGAACGTCTTTCCGGAAGACAGTGTACTGATTAATATAAGATTTTCGGAGCCGGTCAGAAACCTTCAGGATAATGCTGCAGGCATTACTATTGGCATGGATAGTGTGAAATCTGTACTCCCTGTTGATCCATTGCTGCGTGAGTTTAACATCATACCGGCAGAATCCTTGGAAAGAGGAGAAATCTATACGCTATATGTTTCAGAAGATATCCGTGATATGGCTGGTAATAGCATGTATGTAAGCACCTTTGACTTTGGGATTGCTGAATCTTCGATAGAAGGTGATATTGTATTCAATGAACTCATGTTTAATCCGTTCCCCGGAGATCCCGATTATATTGAATTCTATAATTGTTCCGAAAGGGTGACAGATGCGTCAAGGTTTATTATTGTATCGGTGAATGATGCTACAGGCGACAGATCTTCAGCTATCAGGCTTTCCAGAGAAAAAAGATGCATAATTCCTGGTACATATTATGTTATGACTACAGATAAAGAGAGGATTATCTCAAGGTATTTTTCTTCCGATCCGGATAAGATCTTTGAAACAGGAGATCTTCCTTCGATGTCAGATAGTGAAGGGCATCTTGAACTACTGAACCTTGAGCTGGATAAAGTAGATGAAGTATTATATGATGAAAAAATGCATTACCCTTTACTTTCAGGATATGAGGGTATATCCCTTGAAAAGGTAAGACCTGGTTGTGCATCAAATGAAAAATCAAACTGGCATTCTGCATCGGAAGCATCCGGGTGGGGCACACCCGGCACTGCCAATTCTGTGTTTACAGAACAACCGGTTATGACAGACAATATTATCTTGTCATCAACCAGAATAACTCCGGATAATGACGGAAATGAGGATATTCTCGTCATTGATTTTGTTTTTACAGGTAATGGCAATATAGTTACAGTTACAATATTTGATGAAACAGGTACTTATGTGAACCGGCTGGCTGAAAATCTTTTTGCGGGTTATCAGGCTTCACTGGTATGGGATGGGACAGCTGATGATGGAAAGCTTGTCAGTACAGGGATTTATATAATCCTTATTTCGGTTTTTGATGATAACGGCAAAAGTAAGCAATGGAAAAAAGTCTGCACAGTTATCAGGGAGTAGGTTCTAATTATTAAGGTTCCCTGGTGATGTGCTTTGAGACCTTTGTGGTAAAAATCGCTACAAAGACGAAATCATTTCAGTTATGATGGCGGTTATTTTTGATTCGATTTTTTCAGCTTCCTTCTGAACTGTTTCGTGAGTTGTATATTCAATTTTCCCTTCAACACCAAGATCGGTAATTACGCTTATTGCAAAACATGGAAGATTCATATGGCGAGCCACAATAACCTCGGGAGTTGTTGACATTCCGACTGCATCGGCACCAATTATCCTGAAATATTTATATTCTGCAGGTGTTTCGAAAGTAGGACCGGTAGTTGCAAGATAAACGCCTTTATGAACCCGGATGTCGTTTCCCTTTGCAATGAGCATTGCCTTATTTATCAGGTACCTGTCGTAGGCTTCACCCATATCGGTAAAGCGGGGTCCGATGCGGTCATCATTCCGTCCTAAAAGTGGATTTGGCAAAAGATTAATATGATCGGTTATTATCATTATGTCACCAACCTGAAATGAGGGATTGACACCACCTGCAGCATTGGAAAGAAACAGACATTTAATGCCAAGATACTTTAATACTCTCACCGGTATTGCCACGAGTTCGGTGCCATAACCTTCATAATAGTGGAATCTGCCCTTCATGGCAACTATTTTTTTTCTGCCGAAGTCACCATATATCAGCCTGCCGGCATGGCCTTCAACTGTTGATACCGGGAAATTAGGGATCTCTTTATAATCCAGCTCAATACAATTTTCAATTTTTGCGGTCAGACCACCAAGACCGGTACCTAAAATAATACCGGCATCAGGATTGATTATACCTTTAGACCTCAGAAAACCAGTTGTTTCGTTTATTTCTTCTAACATAGTTAACTATAAGATTATCAAACTCATTTTTATCGTCATTATGAAAAGCAACTTCAACAGGAGTATAAAAAAATGACGATTTTACCGGTTCTGCAATATAAGTAAATTCCCTTAACCGTACAGCGTCTTTTTCAGTAGTAAATACAAGTTTCTCCGGCGATTTCAGATTATTAAATGCGATACAGATTTTTTCCATATCCTTCATATTATAAGAGTGATGATCGGGAAATACAAGATGTATCAATTCTTCACATCTGTCTTGCAGATATTCTTTCAGAGGTCCGGGATTTGCAATACCTGTTACAAGAAGAATAGCGGTATTATCCCGGTCAGCTTTTCCCGGCAGGACAGTTCCAGGATGTACGCCATTAAATACTGGCAGAGGATCATCATAAATCAATGTTGAAAAAATAAGTTTCTGATTAGGAGCTATGTCAAAATCTTTAATGATCTCCTTTTTCAGGGCAGGGGAGATATCGGCAGGCGACTTTGTAATAATAATGATGCCTGCTCTTTTAATATTGTTGATGCTTTCCCGCAGGTTGCCGAAAGGCATCAGGTAGTCTTTTATCATCAGTCTTTCAAAGCAGGTAAGCAGGATTGACAGACCAGGTTTGATTTTCCTGTGCTGGAAGCCATCATCCAGAATTATGACTTCCGTTTCGGGATATTCTTTCATTATTGTTTTCACTCCGTGAACCCGGTTACGGTCGACAGCAACAATGATATCCGGGAACTTTCTTGCAACCTGAAGTGACTCATCACCAATATCACTTACCGAAGAGGAGCATGAGGCAATCTGAAATCCGTGTGATTTCCTCTTATATCCTCTGCTGAGAACTGCTACTTTGAAGTTTTTCCGGAGTAATGTGGTTAAATATTCTGTATGCGGTGTTTTGCCTGTTCCACCTACTGTTATGTTGCCGACACATATTACAGGGATAGAAAACTCACTGGAAGGAAGAATTCCGGCATTAAAAAGGAAATTCCTGATACCGGTTATTAATCCAAAAACCATGGAAGCCGGGTAAAGCAGAAAATTCTTTCCTGTTCCCATATGCTATTGGATCTCAATAAAATATGGCAGTCTGGCCTGAATGCCGGTGATATTTTTTATTTCCTGGAGTTCGTTGAAGAATCGTATATATTCTCCCAGCTCCTTTTTCAGAATCCTCAACCTGATTTCTCCACTAAGTTGTGAGAGGAGTTTTGTATAGGGATCTTCAATTACGGGCAGTTCCCTTATTGAGTAATTCTCAACACCGGCCAGAACGGCTGCTTCCTTTATCGCAGCGTTGAGACCCCCTATCTCATCAACAAGTCCTATTTCCATGGCACGGGAACCAGTGTATACCCTTCCTTCACCGATCTTATCGACAGCTTCAACAGTCATTTGTCTGCCTGATGCCACTTTGTTGATGAAATCGGTGTAAACCTTTTCAATACTTGATTGCATTACCTCTTTTTCATAAATATTCATTGGCCTGTAGAAAGAAGGGAAATCTGAATTCTTATTTGTATTAACAGTCTCGGTAGAGATCCCCAGTTTCTGATTCATGAGCTTTCCTGCATTGGGGATAAGTCCGAAAACACCTATTGACCCTGTGATGGTTACAGGATTTGAAAATATCCTGGTGCCGGGTGCCGAAATAAAATAACCGCCTGAAGCAGCATAATTACCCATTGAGATGACAACAGGTTTTTCTTTTGATGCAAGTTCAACTTCCCTCCAGATGATATCGGATGCAATTGAATTACCACCGGGTGAATTAACTCTCAAGACAATGGCTTTAACAGTAGTGTCGAGCCTCTCTTTTCTTATTATCTCCCCGTAATAGGTCCCTCCGATATTTCTTTCACTTCCTTTTCCTATAACTATTGATCCGGATGCATAAATAACCGATATCCTGGTCCTTGCTGAAACTGTTCTTTTCGGTTCAGGAACTTTTGTGTATTTGGTCATCGAAACAAATTCTATTTTGTCATCCTTGGTTAGACCTGATAACACTTTGAGAGTATCAATGAGTTCATCACGATACATTAATCCGTCAACAAGTTTATTTTCGAGGGCACCTGTAGCAACGTTTGCCACAAGGTTATCAGCCATAGTATTTAGCTGATCCGTCGGGATTCCCCTAGCTTCTGAAATGTTTTCGATGATATGCGACCAAATTAATCCCACATACTCTTTTATCTGCTCTTCATTTTCATCACTTAATTTCTCAAGCAGGAAAGGTTCTACGGCACCTTTAAATTCTCCATGCCGGATTACCTGTACTTCCACACCAATTTTTTCAAGGGCTTTTGTATAAAACATAACTTCACCACTTAATCCTTTAAAATCCAGCATTGACGCCGGATTGATATAAATTTTGCTGGCGGCGGTCGATAAATAGTATCCTTCCTGTAACATTACGTAATCAGAATAGGCAATAATGAATTTGCCACTCTCACGGAATTTGATCAGTGCATCCCTGATCTCTTCGGTTGTGGCCCAGCCCGAAGGCAGAAGGCCGTTTTCAATAAAAATGCCTTTAATTTTTTCATCAGCCGATGCTTTTTCGATATTTTTCAGGATATCATTCAATCCCGGAGTGGGAGTGAAGGTCATATTTATTAGATCAAAACCTGCAAACGGATTCAGGTTACCACGGTCGGGAATGGTAACGCCAGCCTTTAACACAAGTACAGAGTTCTTGCTTATCGAAGCCGGCTTTTCACCGGAAGCAATAATGGCACTCAGACTTGCCAGCAGAGTGATAAAGAAAAGAATGGAGACAATTATTATACCAGTAATGGTAGCCAGTGTGTACTTCAGAAAATCTTTCATCTTTAATTATGATTTAATAAAATTAGTTCTAAATATATTAAAACAAAGTGAATATTTTTCAGGTATCTTACTATTTAATACTTTTGAAGAAAGTACACTCCCGTAATGAATGCATTTCTTGGAATAGGGACAAACCTTGGCGACAGGGAGGTTAATCTTCAGGAAGTACTTGTCCGGATAGAGGAATCAATAGGTGAGATACTGGCAGTTTCATCTGTTTATGAGACTGAACCATGGGGCTTTGAAAGTAAAGATTGGTTTCTGAACATGATACTATATATCAGGACAGATCTTAAACCTTCAGGATTACTTGGACGGATCCTTATAATTGAAGCTCTGATGGGAAGGGTAAGAGACGAAAAGGATTATAAATCCAGGATTATCGACATTGATATCCTTCTTTATGAAAATGAGACTATTAGCGAGCCGGGCCTGACAATACCACACCCCCGGTTACATAAAAGGAGGTTTGTTCTCGTTCCGATGTGTGAGATTAATCCTGACGGGATTCATCCTGTTCTTAAGAAGTCATTTACCAGTTTGCTTAAAGAATGCCAGGATAAGAGCAAGGTTGTGCTTTATAACAAACCATTATCCGCAAAGCTGTAGTAGTCTTTATCTGATATTATCAGATGATCGAGAAGCTGGATATCCATGAGGCTGCCGGCTTCTTTTATTTTCTTTGTGATTCTTGTATCGGATTCACTGGGATTAAGATTACCTGAAGGATGATTATGGCATACAATGATCCCTGAAGCCAGATATTCAATAGCTTTCTTCATAACCATGCGGACATCAGTAACTGTTCCGCTTATACCTCCCTGGCTGAGTTTCATCCTGTTAATCACTTTGTTGGATCTGTTCAGGAACAGTATCCAGAACTCTTCGTGCGTGAGGTCGGAAAGAAGCGGCATAAAAATATCGGCAACATCTTTCGAGCACTTTATTTGAGGTACATCGGGTGTCTCAGCAAGTTTGCGCCTTCTGCCGAGCTCGAGGGCAGCAGCAATAGTAACTGCCCGTGCTGTGCCAATTCCATGAAGCTTTTTGAGGTCCGAAATCGACAACTTGCCGAGGGCATTCAGGTTATTATTTACTATAACCAGTAATTCCCTGCCTAGATCGACAGCAGATTTTTCCCTGGTACCTGAACTTATAAGGATGCCAAGCAATTCAGCATCACTAAGACTTGCGGTTCCTTTCTGTATCAGTTTTTCCCTGGGTCTGTCTTCAGCAGCCCAGTCAGTAATTTTAAGTGACATGCAGCGATAAATCTAAATCAGATTATAAAGATATCAAATTTTAGAATAAAAAAGGGGCTTTTAAGATGCCCCTTTTGGTAAATTTATATTAGAGATTATTAGAGGGTATTAATATGTTTTACGAGAGATGATTTCAGGTTTGCGGCTTTCTTACAGTGAATAATATTCTTTTTTGCAAGCTTATCCAGCATGGAATTGATTTTCGGAAGCATTGTAACTGCTTCTTCCTTGTTTGTGGTTTCCCGGAATCTCTTAATTGCATTACGCATGGTTTTTGCGTAATATTTATTCTTTTCACTTTTTAAAGCGTCCTGTCTTATTCTTTTTTCCGATGACTTGTGGTTTACCATGCCTGATATATCTGATTTTAAAGATTTATTTACTTTTTATCCGGAGTACTCCTGTTTTTCTTACGCCAATTTTCGGCGCAAATGTATCTATAAAGTTTTTAAAAACAAATTTTTCCACTTCTTTTTGCTTTGCTCCTGGCATTCATCCTTGAAGGAATATATGTTTGGAGCAATGTTTCCGGATGCCTTTCCTTACTTACCGGCAGAAATTACCAAAAACGATTTTCAAAAAAATTTGCAAGTTTAATATATATTTTGTACATTACAAAATATCGTTGTAAAATTTACCCGGGATTGTGTCAGGAAAACTAAATAATGTCAAATATATAATATAAATAATAATAGAGGAGGTATTGTTATGAATAAAAAGAAAGAGAAATTACGTATTGTATTGTTATTATTATTAGCAGTGTCTGTAATGATAAGTTCTTGTTCAAACAGCCGGTCAAAACGGGAGGCTCAAAAATTGCTTGATAGACAGCAGGCTGCCTTAAAAGAGGGGCAGAAATTTATCGATGAGACTTTTAATCAGCTCCAGTTATTGAGCGATTCGTTTGAATCAGAACAGGAGAAACTGGTCGGCAGAAAATTACAGATCGAGGAAGAGATCAGGAAACTGGAAGCTGACCAGAAAGGATATGCCGAAACTCTGAAAGAGGAGAAAGTAGAAGAACTTGAACTGGAGAAATCAGATTTTCAGAAACGTCTTCAGGAAATAGAAGACAGTCTTACTCTGGTTCAAAATAAGAGCGAAGATGTTGAAAAACGCAGAGGTTTAATTGATATTAAGGAGCAACAACTAACCGAACAAAAGTCAGTTGCTAAAGAGAAGCTCGTTACCGGAATTGATGATATTGACAGCAGGCTTGATGAAATTGAGAGCCAACGGCTGGTAAAACAAAACATATTAAGTCTTAATGAGCAGAAAATTAACCTGTCAAGGAATAAGATTAAACTACTGGAAGACGAGAAAAACATTTACCTTAGAGAAAAGAATGATATTATCAAAAATGATGGTGATGATGCGGAGCTTGATAAGTATGATCTTAAGATCGATGAGATAAACGGTTATATTGAAGATGAGCAAAACAAGATCAAAAATGCTGAAAGCAGCAACAGCACTCTTAAAGAATGGATCAGTGATGCAGATGAACTTGAGGAAAAGCTCAGAACCATGATGACTTCTGAATATGACCGTAATGAAACGATAGAAGAGTTCACAAAGGAAGAAATTACACGACTCTCAAAGGAGCGTGAAGCTCTGGATAAAGATATTGAGAAATTTGATTCAGTTAAGAGTCAGCTTGCTGTCAGGAAAGCCACAATAAGTGAAAGACTCGCATCGTTTGAAGGAGAGACCGAACTTATTAAAAGCAAGGAACTGTCCGAAATACTGGCTGAAAGATCAGATATTGAAAGTCAGCAGGCAGAACTTGCGGAGATGGAGAAAAACATAATTGATCAGAGAGTATCTTCAGATAGTATTGATACAGTGAGTGAAATAACTTCAGGATTTGAATTGCTCAGATCAATTGAGAACGACATAAGGGGTAAAAGAGAAAAATTAGATAAACTGCAGTCTGAGATTACTGAAGATGAAGCAAGACTTTCAGAGCAGATGGCTGAGATTGAAGCAAGAAGATCAAAAAATGTACGGGCGTTCGCCGGAACGTTAGTTCTGGTTTCAGTTGGTGTTATACTGGCGGGTATTCTTTATATCCTAGGCAAGAGAAGCATCAGGAAGAAATAAACGAAATAATTGGCCATAGATATTTATTAATAAAATAAATCAAAATATTATGAGGAAGAAAAGTAATTTAAATAAAGGAAAAGCAAGGAAAAGAATGAAAAAGCAGGCTGATGATTTAAAAAATTTTGCGGCAGAAAAAATCGAAGAAGCCTCGAGAAAAGTCGGTGAAGCTGTTCCTGAATCAGGATTCTGGGAAGAAACCACTGAGAATATTTCAGAGGGAGCCAAGGTAATCGGAGAAGAAGCAAGGCATATAGGTGAAAAAATATCAGCTTATTCTGAAATTCTTTTCGGGAAGATAAAGGATAAATCTTCGGAGGCACTTAAATCAGGTCTCGATCTTACAAAAGAAGCTGTTAACAAGGCACAACAACTAGGAGAAGATCTCAGGGATAATATCAAAGTAAAAAAACTCAATAAACAAAAAAAGGAGGTGGCAACCCGCCTGGGAATGAAATTTTATCTGGAAGTGAAGAATAATGATAATAAGGTCCCTGAAAATATAAACAGAAAACGAGTCTTTATATCTCTTCTCAAAGAAATTGAGAATAT
>CAZQVL010000046.1:0-7877 GCA_964596715.1 uncultured Rikenellaceae bacterium | reverse complement strand
TAAATGAAAACCCAGACACAGAAGATCAGATTAGGGATTTTTATTTTTATTAGTTTTGTAATACTTGTTTCCCTGATCATGTTTTTTGCAGTAAACAAGTTATTTGAAAAAACCGATACATATTTTGTCTCATATCATGGTGTATCGGTAAGCGGACTGGAAGTAGGAAGCCCGGTTAATTATCTGGGTATAAAAATTGGGACTATATCGAATATATTTATTGATCCTCAGGATGTTAGTTCAATTATTGTAGAACTTGCACTTCAATCCGGCACTCCCATAAAAAAAGACGCCTACGCCGATATTATATCAATGGGTATTACGGGATTGAAAACCATAGAGATACGCGGGGGAAGTAATATGGCTGAATCCCTCCGTGAGGGAGAGTTCATAAAAGCCGGGGCTTCAGCAGCCGAGGAGATTACAGGTAGGGCAAACGTCCTGGCTGAAAAGGCAGAAAAAGTGATCAATAATCTTCAGCTGTTCACAAATCCGGAAAATCTTAATAAGTTCTCTGATGCTGCTGAAAATATAAATTTGCTGGCAGGACAGCTTAATACGACCATCCAGCTGGTTGAAATCCTTATTAAGGAGAACAGAACAGAGGTTAGGGAAACAATAAAAACAGCAAGTCTTGTGGCAAACAATATTAACGAATCGAGTCAGAAGCTTAAACAAGCCATATACAGCATAAATAACATAATTCAGAGTGATACAATCCAGGAGATTGTAGGTAACGCACATGATATATCACAACTTCTGAAAGAAACCAATCTAAGATTGTTTATTGAGAATCTTGCAGAAGTAGCAGATAGGACCCGGCAACTGCTTTACAGGATTGACCAGGAACTTGATATTAATAGTCAGGAGCTGACGGAGAGCATACAGTCGCTCAGGATTACTCTTTCAAACCTCGAGGAAACATCAAACAGGATCAATTCAGATCCATCAATACTTATAAGAGGATTCCGTATCAAAAATATTCCGGATAAAAGGCTTAAGTAAATATGATTACTAAAATATTTTTTGAAAAATCAATAGTAAAAATAACCGGAGGATGAGATTATACATATATTTAATTATAAGTTTTTTTCTGGTGTCTGTTGGTTGTGTTTCGGAAAAAACAATTCTTATGAGGTACTATACAATTGAGATGCCTGAATATCAAATTCCAGCTACCAGCGATTCAAATTCAGTAATTAACGGTACATGTGAGATCGATCAGATAAAAATACATCCGGTTTATGAGAAAAATCAGATTGTCAACAGGTCCAGTACAAATGAAATAAATTATTATGTATATAATCAATGGGCAATAAGACCATCAGAAGCGATAAGCGAAATAATACGGAAATACCTGGAATCATCCGGAATATTTGAAAGTGTTTCATCAAGGTACAGCAGGTTAATTCCTGACTACAAATTTGGTACTTCATTAAACAGACTTGAATTAATTGAGAATAAAAGGTCATTCTCAACTCACTTAAACCTTGAATTCCGGATAATTGATAATTCCAACGACCAGGTAATTCTCAATCATAAAGCTGACACAACCAGTACACTTAAACAAAAGGATCTTAACCTGTTTGCAAGAGAAGTGAGTAGCATAATTTATAATGAGCTCAAGGTATTTACCATGATGATAAAAGATAACAGATCTTTATTTGACAGAGAGCCGAAGTAATACATAAAATGAGATAAATGACTGTACTGTGTTAAGAAGAGAAAGGACAGCTGCTTCATTTTTACTTGAGGATAATACACTGAGAATAAGTGGTAAATTATCCCTTAAAGAGGTTAATCAGTTACTTAGTGATATAGGAAATAAGCTTCAAAACTATACAAGTGATTTACTCATAATTAATCTTGACGGCCTTGATTATATTGACAGTGCCGGAGTTACTGCAATATATTATTTAATTGATAAGTATAGAGAAAATGGCGTATCAGTTGATATAGCAGGAGGAAGCACCAGTATAAGACGCAAGCTTGAATTGTTCAGGCTGGAAAAATCAGGGCTGAAAGGATCCAGACTGAAAACCGGTTTCTTTGAAATGCTGGGAAGCAGTGCATTATATCTTTTTAATGAATACATTCTGGGATTTTTTCAGCTTGCTGCAGATATTACATACTGGTCAGTGACCGACCTTTTTCGTAAACAAATGAGCAGGAAAGGGGAATTCTATAATCAGGCTGTACAAATAGGAGTAAATGCCGTTCTCATTGTCGGAGCCATGTCTTTCATAATTGGATTGGTTCTGGCACTGCAATCAGCTGCACAGTTACGTTCCTTTGGAGCAAATATTTATATAGTTGATTTAACTGTTATTGCTATGATGAGCGAAATGGGCCCGCTGATTACGGCTATAATGGTTGCTGGCAGAAGTGGTTCATCAATAGCAGCTGAAATTGCGACAATGAAGGTAACATCGGAGACTGATGCCTTGAGGACTATGGGTTTAAATCCGATAAGATTCGTTATTGTACCTAAAATGCATGGAGGAATTATCACGTTACCTTTTCTTACTATTATTGCTGATGTACTTGGTATTGCAGGAGGTCTGGTAATTGCATTTACCTATCTGGACATTTCTCCGGTTGTATTTGTTCACCGGATGGAAGAGTGTTTATACTTGAAGGATATAATATTTGGTGTTATTAAAAGTGTGGTCTTTGCATTCCTTATAGTAATAACCGGCAGTTATTTTGGATTCAGGGTTAAACAAGGAGCTGAGGATGTCGGAAAGGTAACCACCAATGCAGTAGTTGTTGCCATATCACTGGTGATAATTGCTGATAGCATTATGGGTCTATTATTCTATTGATAAAATCTGGCACAGTTAAAACTATGACATCTGACAAACTTATTGAGGTAAATGGTCTGACAGCAATATTCGATGAAAAGGTCATATTGTCTGATGTAAGCTTTCATGCCAACAGCGGAGAAATAACAGTTATTCTTGGTAGCAGTGGTTCAGGAAAAACAACCATTCTGAAACATTTACTCGGTTTATATCCATCCGGAGAAGATGCAATTTCTGTACTGGGGAAAAATCCTTCACAGCTTGATGAAGCAGAAGAAAAACAGTTTTATAGGCAAATAGGAGTCCTTTACCAGAACGTTGCACTGTTGAATTCGCTTACAGTAGCTGAAAATATAGCACTTCCTCTTGAACAACATACTGATCTTCCGTCCGGTTTTATTGAAAAGATGGTCAGACTTAAACTTCAACTGGTAAAACTTCAGGATTCTTATGACATGTATCCGTCACAATTAAGTTGCGGGATGCTTAAAAGGGCTGCATTGGCCAGAGCAATTATTATGGATCCCCCGCTATTATGCTGTGATGAACCAGGATCGGGTCTGGATCCGGTTACTATGGCATCACTCGATGAGCTTATAGTAAACCTGAAGGATCTGTTGGGGATAACCGTTTTAATTGTAACCCACGAAGTATCAAGTATTTTAAGAATAGCTGACAGGGCAATCTTCCTCGATGAAGGAAGGATAATTTTTGAAGGGACTCTTACAGAAGCACTGAACCTGGATAATCCAACAGTAAAAGAATTCTTTTATAAGGGAAGGGGTAACTAATTACAGCCGGCTGCATGAAAAGAGAATTTATCATGTGCATATTGCTGTATGTTAATTATCCGTTGCATCTGATGTTGATATACGAGAACAGGTGATTGGGTTTCCTTAATAATTTCTTTTGTCTTTTATTATATCAGTTCAAATTCTTCCACGTCGTTTGTTGCAAAAAGCCTCTTTTGTCCCCGTACATTAATTTCAATCGGTTCAGCCCAGCCTTTATTGAATTCTATCCACAACTTCTTTTGGTTTATTTTAAGTTTTAACCAGTGGCTACGGTAGCTGATATGCAGATTGATTTCTTTTATTTCAGCCGGTACACGTGGATTAAGCCACAAAACATCATCTCTTATTTCCAGGCCTGTATAACATCGTTGAATCAGATCAACCGTACCTGCCATTGCACCAAGGTGAATACCTTCCGGTGTAGTGCCTCCCTGAATATCCCTGAAATCGCTCATCAGTGCACTTTCAAAACTGTTCCAGCTTCCTTTCCTGTCGGACCGTGAATATACCCAGGAAAATATTACCTGGCTTAAAGTGGATCCATGCGATGTTATTTTATGGTAATAGTCGATATTTTTAGGTATGCTGCCGGGTTTGAAATCATAGCCTATCTGGTGAAATATCCTTACCAGCATATCAGAAGAAAAAAGGTAAAACAGCATCAGAACATCAGCTTGTTTGCAAGCCCTGTAGTTGTTGGCAGAGTCATTTTCTTTTTCCAGGATCCTGTCGAGACGCATTGTAACACCGTATTTTTTCCTGTATTTTTCCCAGTCCAGTTCTTTGAGTTTTTCAAAACCTTCAAACTGCATAATGATATCATTGTCCAGAAAAGGAATATACATTTTCCTGGTGATCGTTTTCCACAGTTCAATATCCTTTTCTGAGAAACCCACTTTATGAGACAGTTCATTTATAAGTTTCTTGTCAAACAGCCTGATGAGGATTAACGCACATTGCATTACCCATACAGCCATAAAATTGGTATAGGCATTGTTGTTCAGTCCGGGGAACTCGGAACCGGGATATCTTGTATGGTACTCATCGGGTCCCATCACTCCTTTTATTTCGTACCGGTCGCGTTTGTTGTTATACGTCGTAATACTGGACCAGAACAGGGCAGTGCTCAATATAATTTCAGCACCATAACTTGTCAGGAATTCCATATCCTTGGTTGACTGATAGTATTGCCATACATTATATGGGATTGCAGCATTAATATGTCTCTGTAATCTCGAGGTATCGGTAATCCAGCGACCCGATTCAGGATTAAGGTGGATAACCTGACTCTCTTCCCTGCCGTTGCTCCCGCTCTGCCAGGGATACATGGCTCCCTTGTAACCGTTTTCCATGGCTGCCAGACGGGCTTGCGGTAAACGGCGATAGCGATACATCAGCAGTGACCGGGCCAGCTGCGGCATGTGCAGGTTTATATAGGGGAAAATATACAGTTCATCCCAAAATATATGTCCACGGTAGGCTTCTCCGTGCCAACCACGCGAAGGAACACCAATGTCGTATCCAATACTGTTTTTTGATACGGTCTGATGCAAATGAAATATATGCAACCTGAGGATCAGCAATTCATTATTTTCTGTTTCTATTTCAATTTTGCTGTGCGACCATATCCGTTCCCATGCCAGTTTATGGTTTTCCAGAATCTCGTCGAAATTGGTTAAATAGTTGATCTTGTCCCTGGCTTCATTATATGGATCGCAGATAGCAAAATCTTTTGAAGTATAGATCGAAACCAGTTTTTTTATTTTCAACGGACGAAGTTTTGAGCAGTCTATTTGAATATCCTGCCAGACTGATTTTTCTTTATGGGTTGTGGTACGTAAACATTGGATTTCACGTTTGTCATCGAAAATTCGTGTTAAAGAGGCCTGGACCATTTTTATTTTTGATTGTTTAGTCTGGCTTAACAGGAAAATACTGTTAACGCTTATGTTTCCTTTTTCCAGTATATCGAGATGGTTACTGTTCAAATCCTTGTAGCGCTTCACACCCTGATTTTTAATGTCACCGTCTATTCCCGATCGTATTGTTATCTCTCCATCCCAGTTTTCTGGTACTAACGTCCATTCAATTCCTGCCATATGAATATCATGCATGCTTACAAACCTCCGGCTGATAATTGTGGTCTCCCGTTTTTTATCATCCCGGAATCTTATATTACGTTCCATCACACCTTCTTTAAGGTTCAATCTGACAATATGGTCGAGTATCTCCATATTGTTCAGGTCAAACCACTCTGATTTTCCGATTCTGAATGTCAGAAACAACCAGTTGGGCCAATTTACTAGGTCTTCATTTTCTATTTCCTTGTCTTTAATTTTTGATACAGCCCTGTTATACCCGCAGGCCAGATAGGTGCCCGGATAGTTATATTGATCCGCACTTTTTTCTTCCATTGCACCTCTGGTAGCAAAATATCCGTTCCCCAACGTACATAAAGCCTCCCTGAGAGGATGCTGTTTAGGATTCCAGTCATCATATTCTATTATCCAATTATTCATTATCGGTGGATGTTGTTGGTTAGTAACTCTATAAAAATTTGAACCTGGTAAACATTTTTTAATGAATACCTGGCTTTTGTCCGGTGGCCGTGAAAACCGACCAGTATGCCTATTCCTGTATCAGAAATGGTTTTAAAGGCATCTTCGTCAGTTATATCGTCCCCAATATAAATTGGAATAACCTTTTGATCATCCGCAAGGTTCAACTTCTCAAGGAGCCAATTGATTGCCTTTCCTTTATGCCAGTCAACATCCGGTTTTACCTCCACAATTTTTTTCCCTTCATCTTTCTTAAACCCTGGATTTTGATCAATAATCTCATCAACATTCCTTACCAGGAGTGGCACTACTTCCTCTGCTGCATTTCTATAGTGAATTGCCACGGCATAGCGCTTTCTTTCTATTTGTACACCTTTGATATTCATATCTGATGCATCATGCAGAGCTCTTTCAATCTGATCAAGTCTTTTCAGAATTTCGCCGGAGTTATCATATTCCATTGATAATCCACCAGGTCCTGTTATCTGAAAACCATGACTTCCGCCATAAATCAGGCTGTCAATACCAACCATATTCTTCACATCATCCAAATCCCTTCCGCTTATTATTGCTAAAGGGGATTTTAAAGCGTACTTTCTGAGTACGTTTTTCATCTCTGTTGATATTATTGCATCTTCAGGATGTTTAACAATTGGTGTGAGCGTTCCGTCGTAGTCCAGAAAGAGCACAGGCTTCTTATTTCTTATGAGGCTATTAAATTCTGACAGTCTTGAGAACAGGGAGGGAGCGGCCCGGTCAAAATACAATCTGATATCCGGATTGAAAAGATCCAGCTTTTTCAAATCATCTATAACAATATCAGCACCGTTCTCATATAACGATTTTTTTTTGCCTGTACGTTTTATACCCACTACCAGCGCGAAATCACCTCTGCTACCTGCTTGCACGCCTGAAATGGCATCTTCAATAAGTGCGCAATTCCCGGGTTTTGTACCAAGCTCTTTTGCAGCCACAAGAAACATATCCGGTGCAGGTTTTCCCTCCAAACCTCTATCATATAAAGTTACACCATCAATTCGCGATTCGAATAGATCTGTTATTCCGGCTGCTTCAAGAATTTTCTGGCAATTCTTGCTCGATGATACCACGGCACATTTTAAACCCTGCGACCGCCAGTATTTTATCTGGCTTATAGCATTATTGTAGGTTTTTACACCGTTGCTTTCCACGAGGTCAAGAAAAAGTCTGTTTTTTAAATTGCCCAGTCCGCAAATGGTTTTCTTGCCTGGAGGGTCATCGTATTTGCCATAAGGCAGGTCGATTTTTCTTGATTCCAGAAAACTCCTGACGCCCTCATACCTGGGCTTCCCATCAATGTATCTTATATAGTCTTCATCAGACATGGGGCTTTGTTCTGCCGGCTGATCATCAAGATATCTTTTAAACATTTCTTTCCATGCTTCCCTGTGTATTATGGCGGTTTGTGTAATAACACCATCCATATCGAGGATAACAGCTTCCAACTCGTGAGTTTTCAACTGTTCTTTATACCGATTATTGTTTTTTTGTTTGTTCATGTTTGGATTTGCTTGCATGTTTATTGAATAACCCAGCTGCTTTACATGCAGATAAACAGGGTGATTAAAAGGCTAAAAATAAACCTTTCTGCTTACATCTGCCTTTATAAAGTTAATTTTTCTTTTGATTAGTTATAGTTTCTTTTACTTCCTGGGTCAAATAAAAATAACAGGTCGCCACTA
>CAZQVL010000045.1:0-22978 GCA_964596715.1 uncultured Rikenellaceae bacterium | reverse complement strand
TCAAACTATATTGGGGATGATTGCTTTCCTGTTGCGACAAATCTCTGATAATAATGCACCATAACACGGACAATGCTTATCAAAGTTTTTACAATTCCCTCTCCCCAAATCCCCAACTATACCATTCCCCAGGGACCCTGGTAGATAACAAATGAAATAGTATAATCATGTAATTGTTTCAGTATAGTTTCAGTAAACACAAATAATAAAGCCTTGATATAGTTGTTTATCAAGGCTTTTTGCGTTTTGTTACTGTTTTATATACCATTATAATTTGTTGCAACCATATTGCAACCAAATAAAAATAAAGAGAGTTAGAATTTTTCTAACTCTCTGATTATCTATTGTGGGCGATGACGGAGTCGAACCGCCGACCCTCTGCTTGTAAGGCAGACGCTCTGAACCAACTGAGCTAATCGCCCTGTAAATTTTTCCGCACCAACAAAGGCAGATGCGGCGCCTGTCCCGATCTATCGGGAAACCAACTGAGCTAATCGCCCTGTAAAACGCGTGCAAATATAGAGCACATTTTCGTTTCTGCAAAATATACCTGGGAAATTATACACAAACACTGTCTGTCAATCAACCTCCCCACTCCCCACTAAACCTGCAACACAACTTCTCCACTAAAAGGCGGATTCGGTGGGCAAGGCCTGCAGCCTAAGTTAATTAATAGTATTGCCTTCCATTCCATCTCAAAGCGAAAAAATCCGACCGGTTATTTAAAAGTCTTGTTAATATGTTGAAAACACTTGAGAAATATCGTGTTACAGATGTGCTAAATTTCTTACATTAGCTTTAATTAAATACCGGAGTTGAAAAAATCCGTGGATTAAAATTAAAAATCTTAATCCATGGTGTTTTAAATATTTGATATACTGTGTATTGCAATTGAAAAGAAAACCCGAACCTGACCATATGAGATACATGAGCTGTTTTTATGTAGTTAATCTGGCTAATAAGTTTTTAATACGGAGAAACCCGGCTTCTACGAAGATATTAGTTCCTCAATATTCTTTACTTAATGCCGGACGACTAAAAAACCTTGGACTTTTAGTTTTGTTTATAGTTACTTTGACATTCTCTGTTACCCCGTTTAGCCATGCAAAGGATGATTTACGGACTGACAATAATGTTAGTATAGCTGATAATACTGAAAATAACATAGATAAAAACGGAGCAGTATTCAATACGTTTCAGAATATGCCTCCGGTTGCGGTTTGTAAAAATATTGTTGTTCAGCTTGGCTCCGATGGAACAGTATCCATTACCGGCCCGGATGTTGATGGCGGTTCATTTGATCCCGACGGAACAATTGTCAGCAGAGTCGTTATTCCAAATACTTTTACCTGTTCAGAGATTGGTGCGAACATAGTAACACTTACTGTTACAGATGATGGGGGACTGTTTTCAACCTGTACGGCAACAGTAACTGTTGAAGATAACATCCCCCCGGCAATGGTTTGCAGAGATCTTACCCTGTATCTGGATCAGACAGGAGTTGCCATGCTCCTTCCGGCTGATGTTAACAGCGGCTCCTCAGATAATTGTCCCGGTGCCTTATCTTTATTCTTAAGCAGAACAAGTTTCAGCTGTTCCGATATCGGAGCTCCTGTACCGGTTACCCTTACAGGAACAGATGCTTCAGGTAACTCTGCAGACTGTATTTCCCAGGTTACTGTTCTTGATACCGTCTCACCTACAGTTAATGTGAAGACATTCAATCTTGTCCTTGGCACCTCAGGAACAGGAACCCTTCTTCCATCCGATATTGATAACGGTACATTTGATAATTGCGGACCTGTATCCCTGTCAGTAACTCCAAATACATTCAGCTGCGGGGACCAGGGAACTCATATTGTTAATTTAACGGCTATTGATACTTTTGGCAATTCCTCATCAAAGAACGTTGCCATTACTGTATCTTCAACGCTTGAGATAACAGTTATGTCACTTAACAACTGTGATCTGGCTCTACCATATTCAATATACAGGGCTGAAATTGAAGGAGGTGATGGCAATTATTCATATTTCTGGGATGGGCTCGAAGATTATGTTAATCCCTTTCTTGAAATAATACCCGTCCCTCCGTATCTGTTGTTTACAAATACCAGCACTTCAGAGACTCCTTTCTTTAATAACACTATGCCCGATGGAATCTATACTATCCGGCTGATTGTCACTGACGGAAACGGATGTATTGATACTTCAGAAATGAAGATAAATTTCGCAGGACCAGTGTTTAACAATATAACACAGGTATTTTCAAATGCTTGCGAGGGTGAAGTTGCTGCATATTCAGTTAAATACGATACAGCTGCCACGTATTCATGGGTTGTTGAAAATGGGACAATCCTGACAGCTGATCCTGACACCAATATTATTGATGTTCAGTGGAATATAGGTATTACACTGGGAGTTGTCAATGCCACAATAACCAAGCTAAACATGCTGGGGAATCCATGTGTGTTCTCTGTAATTGATACAGTCACCATAAATCCTGTTCCGATGCCTGTCTTTGACAATCCGGCTATCTCAGCTTGTTACAACTCCGAATACACTTATACTCTTTCAGGCAGCTTTGCTTCTTATAACTGGACTGTTACAGGAGGGAATATTACAGGCGGTGGTACAACCGAAGTTAACTACGTAACGGTACGATGGGGGACAGGGCCTTCAGGAAGAGTAACCGTTGAAGTTGAAAATGGTTTTGAATGTACTGGTTCTGTTTTTATTGATGTTAATATTAATAACCTTAGCGGTTCGGTCATCTCCCTTACAAATATTTCCTGCAACGGTGCTTCTGACGGGCAGGTGACTGTTTCAGCCGCGTCCGGATCGGGTCAGCCTCCCTATGAGTATTCTCTCGATGGAGGAGCATACCAGGCAAGCGGAACATTTACAAATATTTCTCTTGGTAATCATACCGTTCGGATCAGAGACGGACTGTTATGCACGTTTGATGTTTTCTTTACGATTACCCAGCCACCGGTGCTGACAGGAAAAGTGTCATCACAAACGAATGTCAGTTGTTACGGAGGGACGGATGGCAGTGTGACCATCTCCGCTTCAGGAGGAGTCACTCCTTACGAATACAGACTTGATGCAGGTCCATTCCAGACTTCAAATATTTTCACCGGCTTGTCTGCAGGTTCATATAATGTCACAATCCGTGATAATAACAATTGCCTGCGAAATGTACCGGTGATGATCACACAGCCATTTGCACCACTTGCCGGATTAACAGTGGTTGCCAATGTGCTCTGTTTTGGTGAAGCTACAGGTGCTATCGATCTTACAGTAACAGGAGGAACACCACCCTATACTTTCCTATGGAGCAACGGAGGCAGTACTGAAGATCTTATCAATCTGACAGCAGGCACATATACAGTAACTATCACCGACGCCAACAGTTGTATAACCACAGCAGGCGGAACAGTGACACAGCCTGCAGCACCACTGGCAGGTACAACCATCGTAACTGCTGTACTGTGTTATGGTGATGCTACAGGTGCCATTGACCTGACAGTAACCGGTGGAACAGCACCCTACACTTTCCTCTGGAGTAACGGAGCCACTACTGAAGATCTTGTGAATCTGACAGCAGGCACATATACAGTAGCTATCACCGATGCCAACAGTTGTATGACCACAGCAGGCGGAACAGTTTCGCAGCCCGCAGCAGCACTTGCCGGTACAGCAGTTGTGACGGATGTCAGCTGTTTTGGAGGAAATGACGGAGTTGTTGATCTTACAGTAACAGGAGGAACACCACCCTATACTTTCCTATGGAGCAACGGAGCCACTACTGAAGATCTTGTCAATCTGACAGCAGGCACATATACAGCAACTATCACCGATGCCAACAGTTGTACAACCACATCAGGCGGGACGGTTACACAGCCCGCAGCGCCACTGGCAGGTACAACCATCGTAACTGATGTTCTGTGTTATGGTGATGCTACAGGTGCCATTGACCTGACAGTAACCGGTGGAACGGCACCCTACACTTTCCTCTGGAGCAACGGGGCAACCACGGAAGATATAAGTGGTTTGACAGCAGGCACATATACAGCAACTATCACCGATGCCAACAGTTGTACAACCACATCAGGCGGGACGGTTACACAGCCCGCAGCGCCACTGGCAGGTACAACCATCGTAACTGATGTTCTGTGTTATGGTGATGCTACAGGTGCCATTGACCTGACAGTAACCGGTGGAACGGCACCCTACACTTTCCTCTGGAGCAACGGGGCAACCACGGAAGATATAAGTGGTTTGACAGCAGGCACTTACACAGTAGTAATAACCGATGCCAATAGTTGTACAACCACATCAGGCGGGACGGTTACACAACCTGCAGCGCCACTGGCAGGTACAACAGTTATAACAGATGTTCTTTGCTTTGGCGATGCCACAGGTGCTATTGACCTGACAGTAACCGGTGGAACGGCACCCTACACTTTCCTCTGGAGTAACGGAGCCACTACTGAAGATCTTATCAATCTGACAGCAGGCACATATACAGTAACTATCACCGACGCCAACAGTTGTATAACCACAGCAGGCGGAACAGTTACACAACCTGCAGCACCACTGGCAGGTACAACTATCGTAACTGATGTTCTGTGTTATGGTGATGCTACAGGTGCCATTGACCTGACAGTAACCGGTGGAACGGCACCCTACACTTTCCTATGGAGTAACGGAGCCACTACTGAAGATCTTGTCAATCTGACAGCAGGCACATATACAGTAACTATCACCGACGCCAACAGTTGTATAACCACAGCAGGCGGAACAGTGACACAGCCTGCAGCACCACTGGCAGGTACAACAGTTATAACAGATGTTCTTTGCTTTGGCGATGCCACAGGTGCTATTGACCTGACAGTAACCGGTGGAACGGCACCCTACACTTTCCTCTGGAGCAACGGGGCAACCACAGAAGATATAACTGATCTGACAGCAGGCACTTACACAGTCATAATCACCGATGCTAACAATTGTACAACCACAGCAGGCGGAACAGTTACACAGCCCGCAGCAGCACTTGCCGGTACAGCAGTTATGACGGATGTCAGCTGTTTTGGCGGAAATGACGGAGCTGTTGATCTTACAGTAACAGGTGGAACGGCGCCGTATACTTTCCTCTGGAGCAACGGGGCAACCACGGAAGATATAAGTGGTTTGACAGCAGGCACTTACACAGTAAATATCACTGATGCCAACAGTTGTACAACCACATCAGGCGGGACAGTGACACAGCCGGCAGCCCCACTTACCGCTACCACAGTTGTAGCAGATGTTCTTTGCTTTGGCGAAGCTACAGGTGCGGTTGACCTGACTGTAACCGGAGGGACTTCACCTTACATTTTTCTATGGAGTAACGGATCGACTACTGAAGATTTAAGTGATGTGATTGCTGGTACTTACACAGTGACTATCACTGATGCAAATAATTGCACAACCAATGCTGCAGGAATAGTTGCTGAGCCTTTAACTGCACTGGCGGGCAGTATTATATCACAGACAAATGTGACCGTATATGGAGGTAATGACGGAAGTGTAACAGTCGAAGGATCGGGTGGTACACCACCTTACCAGTATAAGCTTGATGAAGGTTCTTACCAGGCTTCAGGAACCTTTGGGTCTCTCACCGCAGGGATTTATACTGTTACTGTACAGGATAATAACCTTTGCACCTTTGATGTACCTGTAACAATAACCCAGCCGCCTGCAGGGCTTTCCGGAAGTGTGATCTCGCAAACTAATGTTTCATGTTTCGGCGGTAACGACGGAAATGCCACAGTGGAAGGAACAGGAGGATATCCTCCATATGAGTACAGTCTTAATGGAGGCCCGTACCAGAGTTCAGGCACTTTCACGGCATTGATCGCCGGAACATACACTGTTACTGTAAGGGATGCTGTTCTGGACTTATACATTGTACCGGTGATAATTACGGAACCATCGGAGCTGACAGTAACAACAACCCAGGTTGATGTACTTTGTATGGGCGAGGCTACCGGCAGTGCTACGGCCATTGTCTCAGGCGGTACGGAACCATATAGTTATTCATGGAATACTTTGCCAGTTCAGACATCTGTTACTGCTACCGGACTCACAGCAGGATTATTTACCGTTACAGTTACAGATGCCAATGGATGTATTGCTACGGCAGATGTAACTATCACACAGCCAGCCACTGCTCTTACAGTTACAACTACCTGGATAAATGTTCTGTGTTACGGTGGTACTGAGGGTAGTGCCACAGCTACAGCTGAGGGAGGTATTGGACCATATACATACTCATGGAATACTTCTCCTGAACAGACTGATCCGACTGTGTATGGTCTTGCAGCAGGTAACTATACAGTAACCGTTACCGATTTCAATGGATGTACCGCAACCGGCTCAGCACAAATAACAGAATCGGCTGCCATTATTGTAGAAGCTGATATTATCGATGCTGTATGTCCCGACGAGGCAAATGGCTCAATAACACTTAAAATAACAGGAGGCCTTCAGCCCTATTTAGTAATATGGTCAGATGGAGTAAATAATCCTGACAGGGTCAATTTGCTTCCGGGCACTTACAGTGTTGTGGTTACTGATCAAAACGGATGTGCTCAGGCACAAAGTTTTGATGTGGGCTATGTTGGCACTTTCAATTGTGTTGAAATACCACAAATAATTACACCAAATAATGACGGGTACAACGACGAATGGATAATGAAAAACATTGATATTTATACAGATGCTGAGGTTCTGGTCTTTAACAGGTGGGGAAAACTTATTTTCCGTACAAAGAATATCCCTGCCAATCCGTGGGATGGCAGGTTCGAAGGTAGACTTGTCCCGACAGATTCATATCATTATATACTTTATCTGAATGATGGATCTGAACCAAGATCTGGTGTAATAAGTGTGATCAGGTAATTAGTTAAATATTTGAATATTAACGATATGAGTCATTTCAAACAAATACTTGCAGCGATTATTCTCATTTTTATTACCGGAGTCTCTTCAGCGCAGCAGGTTCCAATGTACAGTCAGTACATCATGAATGGATTTCTTGTCAATCCTTCATTTGCAGGCAGGGACGGTTATACTACTTTGAATCTGACTGTCAGAGAACAATGGGTTGGACTTGCTCAGGCACCCAGTACTTATGCTGCCAGTTTCCAGACACGTATTCTGAAAAACAGTTATATCTCCAGATCCACAACAGTCAGGAAGAAGGTTGTAAGACCGACTCGCGGGAGCAGGGTAGGGCTCGGCGGATATGTGTTTAGCGATAATAATGGCATAATGAGACGTACAGGGATACAGGCTGCATACGCTTATCATATACCGATGAAAAAGACTGAGGAGGGATATTTGAATAATCTTGCATTCGGACTGGCATTAACAACTTATCAGTATGCGATAAATACTGAAGGACTTATCTATGATTACGATGATCCCTACCTGAATAATTACGACAGATCTGTACTTATTCCGGATTTTAATTTTGGCGCAAGCTTTACAACAGCAAATTATTACGTTGGATTTGCCATGACTAACCTTCTCAGGGGATCAATTTTGTTTACAAAAAGTAATGCTACTAATATAAGATCGGAACTCGGTCATTATTTTCTTACCGGTGGCGTAAAAGTACCACTTGGAGTATATTGGATTCTTGAACCATCAGGCTTCTTAAAATCATCTGATATGTTATTCAAGGCGTTGCAGATGGACCTGACAACGAGAGTGTATTACAGAAATGATTACTGGGCAGGTGTATCATGGAGAACAAATGATGCGATAATCATGCTGCTGGGTTTAAAATATGACAGGTTCTATTTCGCATATGCTTTTGATTTCACTTTGACTGATATAAGAAAGCAAAGTGTGGGATCTCATGAACTTACCCTTGCGGTCAAATTTGGAGAAAGTGCCAGGAGGTACAGGTGGATAAATGCATATTAAAGGAATAAATGCAAGGGTGTTTATCACCCTTTTACTGCTTCTGCAGTTAACATCATCAGGATTATCACAGGAAAAGACCTTTTCCCGTGTAAGGGTAATGTTTTATAATGTTGAGAATTTATTCGACACTCAAAATGATTCTCTCACAAATGATGATGACTTCCTGCCCCGTGGAGTCATGAGATGGAATTCTAAAAGGTACACTAAAAAGATCAATTCGGTTTATAAAGCAATAATTGCTGCGGGAGAGTGGAATCCTCCTGATATAGTCGGATTTTGTGAAGTGGAAAACAGGAAAGTCCTTGAAGATCTCATTTTTTCCACATATTTGTCAAAGCATAATTATGGGATTGTCCATGAAGAATCTCCCGACATCAGAGGTATAGATGTCTGTCTGATTTACAGGAAAGACTTTGTTAGTATTCTCGATTATCAATACTGGATTCCTGAGGGTATTAATAAGATATACTCATCTCGAAGTGTACTTTACGTAAGATGTAAAGTTGCAGGGGACACTATTCATCTAATAGTTAATCACTGGCCTTCAAGGAGGGGAGGTGTACTTGCGGGAGAAAGGTTAAGGGCCGGTATTTGTAGGATGATCAGAATGAAAGCAGACTCTATCACTCTTTGTGGATCAACAGATCCAAAGTTCATCATAATGGGTGATTTTAACTGTACTCCTGAGGATAATGTCATGCAGTCGCTCGTTAATTCTTCATTATCAAAAACTTCAGACAGATCAGCACTTCTGGTAAATCTTACGGGTCTGTATTCTGCAAGTGGCACAGGGACATATCGTTACATGGGTACCTGGGAAATGATAGATCAGATAATAGTATCAAAAAGCCTATTAAACGGTAGATCCGGATTATATACCAGGCCAGACTTGTTCAGGATCTTTAATCCAGGATTTCTTCTGAAAAAGGATCCCGTTTATCCGGGTTTAAGTCCGTATTCAACATACCGGGGATACCGCTATCAGGGGGGATATAGTGACCATTTGCCGGTCATTCTGGATTTTTATGCCGGTCAGCCTGATTAAGAACAGGTGTGAGTCCAAGATCTTTTCCCTTTTCTATCATGAGTTTTCTGGCAGCGTCATGCTGGTTCGGAATAATTCCATCCAGAATAGCTTCTCTGATTGCGTTTTTAATAATTCCGACTTCTTTGCCGGGTTTAATTCCGAATGTTGCCATTATTTCAGCACCATCAACAGGTGGTTGAAATCTCCTCAGTGCATCTTTTTCCTCAATCTCTTTCAGTTTATTCCTGACGAGTTTGAAGTTTTCGAGATGTCTGGTTTTCTTGGCCTCATTTTTTGACGTTATGTCAGCTTCACAAAGCATCATCAGGTCATCTATATCATCACCCGCTTCAAATAATAATCTTCTTATGGCTGAGTCAGTCACGGTTTCCTGGGATAAGGTTATTGGTCTCAGGTGCAGGTCAACCAGCTTGCGGACATATTTCATCTTTTCGTTTAACGGAAGCTTTAACTTTCTGAAGATTTCCGGTATCATTTTACTTCCTATATATTCGTGTCCGTGAAATGACCAGCCGGAACCGGGAGTATATTTCTTTGTCAGAGGTTTGGCAATATCGTGCAGGAGTGCTGCCCACCGGAGCCACAGATTATCAGTATGTTTGCTGATGTTATCCAGAACCTTAAGTGAATGGTGGAAATTATCCTTATGAGCTTTCCCCTCCTTTTTATCCACTCCCTTAAGATTATCAAGCTCAGGGAGTATCAGTCTGAGTAATCCTGACTTCTCAAGTAAAATGAATCCATGTGATGGCTGTTCACTCAATAGAATCTTGTTAAGTTCTGCAGTAATCCTTTCAGGTGATACGATCTTAATACGGTTGGCATTTGAAATTATTGAACTGAAAGTCTTCTCTTCAATTTTGAATCTTAGCTGGCATGCAAACCTTATTGCCCGCAACATTCTCAGAGGATCGTCAGAAAATGTTTTATTCGGATCACATGGCGTCCTTATTATCTTTTTTTCAATATCATTTAAACCGCCAAAGGGATCAAGAAACGCTCCGTATGTCTTCCTGTTAAGGCTTACGGCAAGTGCATTAATGGTAAAATCTCTTCTTTCCTGGTCTTCTTCCAGTGTGCCTTTCTCAACAACAGGTTTCCTTGATCTCTTATTGTATGATTCCTTGCGGGCACCAACAAATTCAATATCATATTCGTTGAACCGGAACATTGCAGTTCCGAAATTTCTGAAAACACTTACTTTAACATGAGGATTAAGCTTTAAGGCAACTTTCCGTGCTATTTTTATTCCATCTCCAAGGACCACAACGTCGATGTCCTTCTCAGGATGATCCCTTTTAAGAATGCAATCACGGATATATCCACCAATAACATAAGCTGATACATTTTCCTCTGAAACAACTTCGGAAAGAATGTCAAAAATCTTTTCATTCAGACATATGTTCATATACAGGTATGACAAATTATTAATATTAATGACAAAGTTACAATTTATAGATTATTTTTGTAAATTATGGAGATTCAGATTAATTGGCATGATGCTTGACGAAATAATGAACATAAATGGTGATTGTATGTTTAATTGAAAAAAAAAGTATGATAGAACATTTGACAAAAGAGACTTTTCTTAGCAAAGTATTTGACTACGAAAAAAACAAGGAATGGAAATATGAAGGGGAGAAGCCCTGTATTATTGATTTTTACGCTGACTGGTGTGCTCCTTGCAAGATTGTAGCTCCTGTGCTTGAAGAGCTGGCAAAGGATTACAATGGTAAGATTGATGTTTATAAAGTAAATACCGAGGAGGAACAGGAACTTGCAGCGGTATTTGGTATCAGGAGTATTCCGTCATTTCTGTTTATCCCTTCGGAAGGACAGCCCCGGATGGCAATGGGTGCCTTGCCAAAGGATACTTTTGTTAAGGCCTTTAAAGATGTATTGGGTGTTGAGAAATAATTTTATCAAAAAAATGTAAAATTGTTAATAAAAACATTGAAAAATCCGTAACATTTCGTATATTACATACGTTTAAAAGCATTAGAGGTAGTAACTCAAAGTTACATGAGTTTTTTTCATGGATTTAGGTTTAGGGTAGTAAAGTTGAATCCCGCAGATCTTAGAAGCTGCGGGATTTTTTATGCCAGATCCCTGAAAACACTGTTTATCTCTTCTTCAGTTGATCTCAGTTTTTTCTGACACTGTCTTATCAGCTCCGAAGCACGTTTAACCTCAGCTGCCAGTTTGTCAACATCGAGATCCCCGCTTTCAATAGTACGAAGTATCTTCTCAATTTCGTTCACTGCATCATTGAAAGAAAATTCCTTTTTTGCCATTTTCGAGATTTTTAGACTGTTTTTTTGCTTTATCGTTTTTGTTGCTTTTACTATGTAGATTGAAGATTTTTACCCGGTCTTTCACTCCTCGCATTCGTCAAACTTCGTTCGTTAAGTATTACTTTGATCGCCCCTTCTTTACCTCAACTCTGCTCCTTACTGATCCATCACTGAATTTTGTGTCAATCAGATCATCTTTTCTCAGTATATCGCACTTCTTCAATATTTTACCATTCAGTGAAGTAATTGTATAACCTCTCCTTAATACATTATCAGGGTTTAAGATCTTGAGTGTCTTATCAAATCCTGAGATTCTGGTATTACTTCCGATAAGAATACTGGTTGTAAAGATTTTAAGGTTCTGATGTATCTGTTCCAAATGTGTTTTATTACCAGAAACAAGTGCTAAAGCAACTGATTGAAGTCTTGATCTTTGATCAGCAGGAGTCTTGCCAGCACTGACGATAAACTCTTTCCCTGTGTTTATCATTTTAATTATTTGTCCCGACAACTGTTCTTTTATATCAGAGATCATTATTCTGGCAACAGGGATCAGTTTCATTTTACAGGTTTCGATAATACGGTTATTATGTTCGATGATTAATCTGGTATTTTCGCTTATTGCGGTACTCAGATCAATAAGGTGGTTCTCGGTGTCATTAACACATTCAACAAGGAAGTCTGCAACAGCTGTTGGTGTTTTCAACGATTTAAAGGCAACCATATCAGTTACGGAAAGGTCTTTTTCATGCCCTATGCCGGTTATTACAGGTATTGGAAACTGAGTAATATGAAAAGCAATGTTATAGTTGTCAAACCAGCTCAGGTCAGTTTGTGAACCTCCACCTCTGATAATCACGGCTACATCAAAAAAAGATATTCTGGAAGCGATTTTGTCAAGGGCATTAATGATGCTTGTTTCAGTATCGGTACCCTGCATAGCAGTTTCGAAAAGAGTAGTATAGAAAGTATATCCATGGATATTACCGGTAAGATGATTAATAAAATCTTCATAACCTGCCGCATTTTTTGAAGAGACCACTGCTACTCTCTGAGGTAACAAAGGAAAATCAAGCTCCCTGTTCATAGTCAGAACACCTTCATCCTCAAGTTTTTTTATAATAAGCTGACGTTTCAAAGCCATTTCCCCAAGAGTAAATGACGGATCTATATCGGAGATCACAAGACTCAGTCCATATACCTCGTGGTACTCAATCTTAACTTTGACAAGTATCTTTAGTCCCTCTTTGAGTGATTCACCTGTTATATTCTCGAAATATGATTTAAGAAATCCGAAGCGTTTGCTCCATATAACAGCTTTTACCCTTGCCCTAATATTTTTTTCATCCTGATGTTTTTCAATAAGTTCAAGATAACAATGACCGGCATAGTTTTCCCTGATCTCTGAGATTTCTGCTGTGACCCAGTACATATCGGGTAGAGCCAGATACAAAGAATCTTTAATAATAAGCTGAAGTTCTGTTAATGATAGTTTTTCAACCATATCATCTATTGATCTTGATTACTTTGTGAGTTAATACCCTGTCATCTACAGCCAGTCGTATGATATAGATACCCTGTTCCGCATAGCGAAGGTCAATTATCCTGAGTGAACGTCCGGTATAGCTGTTAAAATTACGTTTACTTAATAATCTGCCTGTAGCTGTATAAATTTCCAGCCTTAACTTACCGGGTGCCTGTTTGAAAGTTATGTTAATATCATCCGTGAAAGGATTAGGACTGAGTATCAGTTCATTTTCTGGTTTTGATAGAAGGGATTCCTGTAAACTGATAAGTGCATTGCGGAAATCAGGAAGTCCGTATCCGTACAATGAGTCAGGAGTTGTCAGAAATCTATCGGAAGACCGGCGGAGATAATTAATTATATCTGTATTTGTGGCTTCCGGAACAGCCTGCATGAGGCAGGCACACATACCGCTAATGACCGGACAGGAGAAGGAGGTGCCATTAGCCCTCCTGACCGTGTCCGCAGCTGCCTGAACAGGAATCTGGACACCCATGGCTACATTGTCGGGTTTAATCCTGCCATCTGCTGAGGGACCTGGTGATGAGAAGGCTGAAATAATATTATCTGCGTCAACAGCGCCTACAGCAATTACACTGTCCCCGTCAGAGGGAGCAATAATATGCTTCCATACTTTGTTTCTTTCATTGCCAGCACTGGTAATAACAAGTATTCCCTTTGAAGCTGCTACATCAGCAGCCTGGGTGATAAAAATTGTGTTTCCGTCAAATTGGGAAAACTTATAATTGAGTAAAGGATCATCAAAATAGTAATACCCTAGTGATGAAGAGATTATATCAGCACCTGCACTATCGGCAAACTCAGCACCTGCAACCCAGAAGTCTTCTTCCACAGGATATTCACTGGAGACATCTTCCGTTCTGATGAGCAGATAATCAGCTCCGGGGGCTGTACCTGTTATGACTCCGGGAATTCTTCCGGCAAGTACTGAAAGGACTGCTGTTCCATGGTTATGATAACTGTATACATATTCATCCATATCCACAAAATCGTAGGTTGCCTTTATTCCTTTTCGGTAATGGAGTTGGTTAAGTGAATTAATATGGTAAGTGTTAAGGAAACCACCGTCAAGCAAAGCTATTAGTATACCCTGACCTTCATATCCTGTGTTATGGAGCGAATAACCTTCAACCATAGTGATGGGACTATCATAGAGCGGAAGATCGCCATCTTCTGTCAGAAATTCCAGTTTATCTTGAAAATAGCTTTTCCTGGAGGGATATTTTACAGGCAGGACTTTCTTTACAAATGGCAGATCAAGAAGAGAATATACATCTGCATAACTATCAGTCTTAAAAAGTGCACTGTTCATCCATTTTGATGTACAATGCAATTTATATCCGCAAGAAGCTATTTGACTGATATAATCTGTATTTACCGGAATATCGCTGATATCTAATAAAGGGATTCCTGTCTTTTGCCTTCTTGCAACAGCTTTTTCTGACAAAATGCTGTATGGGGAATACTTTTCTACATTGATATCTCCTTTATCTTTGAAGTATACCCTGAAAAAATAGTTGTAACTTATTTCCTGCCCCGGGAGGTAAATGATTGAAGATATGACTGTTATGACAGAAGCAGTTAGTAGCTTACTGCTTCGCATGAAATTGTGGAGCTTAATTACCATATGACTCTGGTTTTTTCAGGGTCGGCAATTTTGCCTTTATATTTTACTTCTACTGAATCAATGTAATTGGATTCATATATGTCCAGTTCCCGGCTCTTTGGTGTACCTGCAAAATACTCTGTTTCGAATCTTAGAGAGCCGTCATCTTTGTAAATACGCCATAATCCTTCTTTAGTATCATTTTTATATTCTCCTTCGAATTCCGGTTGTCCGTTATCAAAATATGCTTCAAACCATCCATTCAGCTTACCATTTAGATAATTTGCTTTCAGGCATATTTTCCCGTTTTGATGGTAAATGATCCATTCGCCGTGCTTGATATCATTGGAATAGGTAATTTTTTCCGCCATAGTACTGTCAGGATAATATTTAACCGACAAGCCGTTTCTCAGGCCCCCGGAGTATTCTTCCTCATTAAAGAGGTATCCTTCAATCTGATATGAGTAGAAGAGCCATTTACCCTCTTTCTTCTGGTTAACATATTTGCCTTTTGAAGCAATGAAACCAGTTGGATAATACATAGTTGCGTGTGCTTCTTTCCCGTTGTTGCTGTAAATTAGTACTGACCACAGTGAACCATCCTCAAGGTATCTCCTGAATTCTCCTATAGGATGATCATCTTTGAAGAATCCGTCATACATTATATTTCCGTCAGGGTATTTTTTTATCCAGTGGCCTTGTTTTTTGCCCTCTTCGTCAACCTTATTGATACTCTCAACTGTTTGGCCGGTTGAAAAATATGAAAATGTGATAAGCAGGCAGGTAACTATAATTTTCAGATTCATAACATTATAACGAGAAATCTGCAATAAAATTACTAAAAAAGAAGTTTGATTCGACAGGGCGATATAACACAAAATTGCAGGAATGTTTCATGCAACGCCCCTACAATTTTAGCTATAGTTATATCAGTGTTATTTCACCTCTTCGAAGTCAACATCTGTCACTTCGTCGTCTCCCGACTGTGATTTCTTATCATCTGGTTGTTCAGGCTCCTGTTGTGATTTTGCCTGTTCAGTTGTTTGTGCAGTCTTATACATTTCTTCTGAAGCTGATTGCCAGACGGTATTAAGTTCAGCCATAGCACTGTCGATTGCATCAAGGTCCTGTGCTTTATGAGCTTCTTTAAGTTTCGTGAGTGCACTTTCGATAGCAGGTTTTTTATCGGCCGGCAGCTTATCACCAAACTCTCTGAGTTGTTTTTCAGTAGTAAATATCATACTGTCGGCAGTATTTATTTTCTCTACTCTTTCGCGTGCTTTTTTATCGGCTTCTTCATTTGCTTTAGCTTCATCTCTCATTCTTTTAATTTCATCATCACTCAATCCGGATGAAGCTTCTATCCTTATTCTTTGTTCTTTACCAGTGCCTCTGTCTTTTGCTGAAACATGTAATATTCCATTTGCATCGATATCGAATGTAACTTCGATTTGCGGAACGCCTCTGGGTGCCGGCGGAATACCGTCGAGATGGAATCGTCCTATTGTTTTGTTTCCAACAGCCATCGGGCGTTCACCCTGCAGTACATGTATCTCCACTGATGGCTGGTTATCGGCAGCGGTTGTAAACACCTCAGTCTTTTTTGTAGGGATAGTGGTGTTTGCTTCGATAAGTCTTGTCATAACTCCGCCCATAGTCTCGATACCTAACGACAATGGTGTAATGTCAAGAAGCAGCACATCTTTCACTTCGCCTGTCAGGACACCTCCCTGGATAGCAGCTCCGACAGCAACTACTTCATCGGGATTGACACCCTTTGAAGGAACCTTTCCGAAGAATTTCTCAACAAGTTGCTGTATTGCAGGAATACGGGTGGACCCTCCTACAAGAAGAATTTCATCAATATCTGATGTTTTTAATCCTGAGTCGCTCAAAGCTTTTTTACATGGTTCCACGCAAGATTGAATGAGCGAATCACAAAGTTTCTCAAAGTGAGACCGGGTAAGTGTTTTTACAAGGTGTTTGGGAATTCCGTCAACCGGCATTATGTAGGGCAGATTTATTTCTGTCGAAGTTGAGCTTGAGAGTTCTATTTTAGCCTTTTCAGCTGCTTCCTTTAAACGCTGCAGGGCCATCGGGTCTTTCCTGAGGTCAATACCTTCATCTTTAAGAAACTCCTCAGCGAGCCAGTCGATTATCTTATGATCAAAATCATCGCCACCAAGATGAGTATCGCCGTTAGTTGATTTCACCTCAAAAACACCATCACCCAGCTCAAGTATTGATATGTCAAAAGTACCTCCACCGAGGTCAAATACGGCAATTTTAAGATCCTGGGACTTCTTATCCAGACCATATGCCAGAGATGCAGCGGTTGGTTCGTTAATTATTCTTTTTACATTAAGTCCGGCTATCTCCCCGGCTTCTTTTGTAGCCTGGCGCTGCGAATCGCTGAAGTATGCAGGTACGGTAATTACCGCATCAGTAACCTCCTGCCCGAGATAATCTTCAGCAGTTTTCTTCATTTTTTGAAGAACCATTGCTGATATCTCCTGCGGAGAATAAATCCTGCTGTCAATCTTGACTCTCGGAGTATTATTATCTCCTTTTACAACAGTATAAGTTACGCGCTTTATCTCAGGATTTACTTTGTCGTATGTTTCACCCATAAATCTCTTAATGGAATAAATGGTTTTTTTTGAGTTGGTAATAGCCTGACGTTTAGCGGGATCACCAACTTTGCGCTCGCCATTTTCTATAAATGCAACTATGGATGGAGTAGTCCTTTTACCCTCACTGTTAGGGATTACAACAGGCTCATTCGCTTCCATTACAGCAACGCATGAGTTAGTGGTTCCCAGATCGATTCCTATTATTTTTCCCATATTAAAATATTTTTTGATATGTCATTAGTTAATACTCCGTTTTTAAAAGTCATATGTATCATCCATGTTTTACTAATCTGCTTTTAAAGAACAAGGATGTTTCATTTTTGTTATAATTATCAGCAATGATTATGCCATTAGGCATTTTAGCTGGTTTCAGGTAAATATGGCACCATCGAAGCCCTGCCGGAATGTTGAAGAGGTAAGATCACATACCTGTGTGTTTTACAGACAACCCTCTTTATCCACACTGAAGAGTAGTTATAACTACCATTAAACCAGTTAGTTATTATTCACAAAGTATTCCCCCCCCTTGGGGGGGGCAGGGGGGGATATAACTCACTAAACCGAAGTTTTTTTTCTTCACTACTCATTTTTTCTGACAAAACGACAGAATTTATACAGGCGACTGCCAAAGCAAAAAGATCTCAGCATCTGTATATATCGTCCGTAACAAATTTGTAGCTTTGTCATCTGGAATTAACTCATTTCTGATAATTATGCCGATACATAAAACAGTAAAGAGGATTACAACTCATGTATTGAATGAGATGAAGCTCAAAGGTGAGAAGATTGCGATGCTTACAGCATATGATTACTCTGTTGCAAGGATTATTGATGAAGCAGAGATTGATGTAATACTTGTTGGCGATTCAGCCTCAAACGTGATGGCAGGTTTTGATACTACACTGCCAATAACACTCGACAATATGATATATCATGCTGCTTCTGTTGTAAGGGCAGTCAGGAGAGCTCTTGTTGTTGTTGATCTGCCTTTCGGGACCTATCAGGGCAACTCCAAGGAGGCTCTTGTATCTTCAATACGGATTATGAAGGAAACAGGTGCTCATGCGGTTAAGCTTGAAGGTGGTCACCAGATAATCGAATCGATTGAACGTATTTTATCAGCAGGAATACCTGTTATGGGTCATCTCGGTCTGACTCCACAGTCTATCCATAAATTTGGTACTTATGTTGTCAGGGCACAGGAAGAAGAAGAAGCTCGACGCCTTGTCGAGGATGCCTGCTTACTCGAAAAGACCGGGTGTTTTGCCATTGTACTGGAGAAAATACCGGCAAAACTGGCCGGTGAGGTTACAGCCAGTCTTAAAATTCCGGTGATTGGTATTGGAGCAGGACGTGAAACTGATGGACAGGTTCTGGTCCTCCATGATATGCTGGGTATTACACAGGAATTTTCACCGCGGTTTCTCAGGAGATACCATAATCTTTATGCTGAGATAAAAGGAGCAGTCCAGAATTATATTCATGATGTCAGGTCACAGGATTTTCCCAATGATAAGGAACAGTACTAGTTATTCCGGTCATGATTGAGGTTCTCTACGAGGATAATCATTTGATAGCTGTTAATAAGAAACCTTCTGATCTGGCACAGGGAGATAAGACCGGGGATAGCTCCCTTGACCGGGAAGTAAAGAAATACATTGCTGAAAAGTATGGCAAGCCTGGTGATGTTTTTCTTGGAGTTGTTCACAGGCTTGACCGTCCGGTTGGCGGAGTTGTTCTTTTCGCCCGTACATCAAAAGCACTTAAACGTTTAAATGAAATGTTTTATCACAGGCAGGTAAGAAAGGTTTACCTGGCAATTGTAAGAGAGAGACCACCCTCTGATGAAGATACTCTTCTTCATTACCTTAAAAAAAATGAAAAGCAAAATAAAACCTATGTATATGATAGCCAGGTGAAGGGCACTAAAGAAGCCAGTTTATCATACAGGATAGCAGGGAGATCTGAGCGTTACTATCTGCTTGAAATTGAACTTCATTCTGGCAGACATCATCAGATAAGGGCTCAGCTGGCGAAGATAGGATGCCCGGTAAAAGGGGATCTTAAATATGGTTTTCCCCGGTCTAATGAAGATGGTAACATAAGCCTTTTTGCGCGAAGACTCGAATTTATTCACCCTGTTAAAAATGAGAAGTTATCAATTACTGCTCCCTTTCCCGGAAATGATATATGGAAGGTTTTTGAGTATTGCGAGATATAAAGAAAATGAGCCGGAAAGTCCGGACTCATTTTCGGGGTTTGTCATGAAAGCCTGATCGGAGTTTATTTCTTCTTTACTGTCCTTGTTTGCTTTTCTTTTACTATAGTTTTGCCTTCTGTATCTTCTTCTTTAATATCAAGCTTTTCCTCGATCACGTCAATAATTTCTTTTACCTTTGCTTCGTCATTTCCTTCAACAGAAACAACTATTCCGTCTTTTGCAATCACAAACCTTGATTTTTCTGTGTCGCCGTCATTATCATCATTTGTGACAATAACATCGATTGTTTTTTCTCCGGATCTCCGGATTACTTTATCGTCACTGATATAGATATAGTGCTCTTTGTCGCCGTCAGAATCTTTTTCAATGCTTGAAATTATCTCATACCGTGTTGCTGGCCTTCCCTTACGGATTCCACTGTCACTGTAAATAATAATCCCTTCTTCTTCCTCCCCGGGTTTTACGGTCCATTTTACTGAATCCGAGCTAATAATTGTAATCTCCTTTCTTATATCCTCATCGTCAGGCGATACTATTACAAAATGTCCCTTTCCGGACCTGGCAATAAGATTGCTACTGTTGCCTCCCGGACCGATAAAAATTACTTTTCCATCCTTTAGCTGAATGGAATCAGGTACTGCATTATCCGTAAAAACTGTATCAATTATTACTTTGGTTCCGGATTCGTCAGCAACGACAATCTTGATCTTCTGTTCGCTCTTTTGATCCTGGCCGGAAACCGGTGGCAGAGAAAGAAGACTCACCAGCAACGTGACTAAAACAATTTTGATTCTTTCCATGGTAATGAATATTCATTTAATTTGTTACAAACAAAATTAGTTTATCAGAAACCTTATACAGTTAAAATCTGGTTAATTTGAGTTAAGGAAAAGTTAAAACCTGACCTAATAACAGGTTAAAAACTTAATTTTGCATCATGAGCCGAAAAAAATTTGCTGGTCTTATCTTTATGATGCTGGTTTCCATAACCGGAATTATCTGGGTTCAGACGATCTGGATAAAAAATGCCATTGGCATTCGTAATGAGAATTTTAATAATACCGTTATTGCCAGCATTAATGATGCAGCAGAGGCGATTGAATCGTCGAGGAGAATAGATTTCTTCAATGATTTTATTTTAAGTGACGGGATGGCAATCCAAAACTCTCCCGGAGATGTAACAAGCTATTTAAGTATAGGTAGCTATTCTTCAATGGATGGTGGAAATATCAGTTTCAGTATTACTAACCAGTCTGTCAGGGGTATTATTGATACAACAACAGGCAATAATCATGATTCTTTGAGGATAGTAGAAATAGACACCACTTTTTATGGTGATTCGGTTTCTTTTATAGTGGCTTCACCTGATAAACCCGGGGAGATGAAGATAATAAGACAGGGGGAGGTTGTAAATACTGATTCAAAGGCCGTATATATCCGGCAGAATGAATTTCTTGACTGGGTAAGAAAACGGGCAAGTGAGTTTCAGAATATGAGCGATCAGATGATCTCAGAAGTATTTCAGTGGGAAAAGACTATGGAGCTGGATAACAGAGAGATAGGCTTCGCTCTTCAGAGATCGCTATTGTATTCCGGAATACAGACTCCTTTTGAATTTGCCATTATACGGGATGGTATTGTTCAGGAAGGGACTTTTACAAAATCCGGCAAGAATGACTTCCTTAAGAGCAATTACGTTGTAAGATTATTTCCTGATAATATTATCCGGCAGGATCTTCTGTTATCGGTAGTATTCCCGAACCGTACCAATTATGTACTTGGATCTATGGCATGGATACTCGGGGGATCGTTACTTTTCTCTTTTATCATACTTGCCACTTTTGGTCTGAGTCTGTTTTTTATTATCCGCCAGAAAAAGATTTCGGAAATGAAGTCGGACTTTATAAACAACATAACTCATGAGTTTAAAACACCAATTGCTACTATTTCGCTTGCAGCGGACACTATTACAAATCAGAAAGTAATTAAGGATGAGTCGAGTATCAGACATTTTATCAGCATGATCAAGAAGGAGAACAGAAGGATGAACAAAAAAGTAGAGACAATCCTGCAGATTGCATCGCTCGATAAAAAGGAAATAGAATTTAAGTTTGAAAGTATATCACTTCATACAATTATTGAAAAGGCTGTTGATACCATAGAGATACAGGTACAGCAGAAAAACGGGAACATTAATCTAAATCTTAATGCTGAAGAACCTGTAATATATGGGGATGGAGAACATCTTACCAACCTGGTTAACAATCTTCTGGATAATGCGATTAAATATTCGTCTGATGCACCCGATATATCACTTGAAACAAGAAACAATGGCAGAGGTGTGATTATGTCTATTGAGGATAAGGGAATAGGAATGTCTAAAAGTGTTCAGAGTAAAATATTTGAAAGATTTTACAGGCAAGCATCAGGTAATGTTCACGATGTTAAAGGATTCGGTCTTGGTTTAAATTACGTAAGAGCAATTATTGATGCTCACAAGGGCACAATAAATGTTTTCAGTGAGCCGGGAAAAGGAAGCCGGTTTGAGATTTTTTTGCCTTTTAACTGGGAAAATTAGATCCGGGTATTATGAAAGCCGTTAAGATATTTCTGGTTGAAGATGATCTGAGTTTCGGATCGGTTCTGAAATCATATCTTGAACTGAATGACTTCAATGTTGAATGGGTAGATGATGGTAAGTTTGCAGTTGATCATTTCAGAAAAGGTGTTTTTGATATCTGTATCCTCGATGTAATGCTTCCTCATGTTGACGGTTTTACAATAGCCAGTGAAATCAGAAAGATCAATACGATTATTCCGATAGTATTCCTGACTGCAAAGAAACTGAAGGATGATGTTTTGAAAGGTTATGGTGCAGGTGGTGATGATTATATTACAAAACCATTTGATACTGATATCCTCCTGGCAAAGATCAGGGCAATACTTGCACGGCATGATTATCAGGCAGGTACAAAGGATATTTTTGAAATAGGAAGGTTTATTTTCAATGCAAGACTGAGAACCCTCACTTCAGGGGACAATGAGAAAAAATTATCACCAAAGGAAGCACAATTACTTGAGTTACTTGCTGCTAATCCAAATGCATTGATAAGCAGGGAGATGGCTTTGAAAAAAATATGGGGAACTGACGATTATTTTACAGCACGCAGTATGGACGTTTATATTACCAAACTTAGAAAGTATCTGTCGGAAGATCCAAGACTTCATATCAAGAATATACACAGTGCCGGATTCCAGCTTATTATAAGGGAAGATCCGGCTTAAGATTTTTTTATTAAAATGCAGAGGCAGGGAGTAACTGCTGCTCTCAATAATCCATATTCTTTCTTCTCCTGAAATAATTATTCTGACAGGGTTATTCTTTCTTAGCTATTCCTCTCCGATTAACTGACTGCAGTTTCCACACGGCGGCAAAGGATCATCTGTGAACTTCCCTCCGGTGATAGCTGCAATCACAAGTTCTTTGTCATAGGACCTGAGTTAGATGGTATTATAAAATTCACTATAAGTGAATAATATATCTTTCGTTTCCATCTTAAGACTCATTATCTGTCCAATAATAAATGTAATAATTAAATAAATAATAATAACAACCGTTGATAAGTTCCTTCGATAAATAATAAACTGGTATT
>CAZQVL010000044.1:2437-23543 GCA_964596715.1 uncultured Rikenellaceae bacterium | reverse complement strand
AAAAATATGTTTAAACATTTTATTATAATGTTTGTTTTATGTTAAACTTGTACAGATTTTGCTTTTTAACGCACGATTATACTGTTAATAAATTCGCAGATTACTGAATAAAATGAAAAAACTATTGATTTTAGGAGCCGGCACAGGAGGAACCATAATGGCCAACAAAATGATAAAAGAGCTTTCAAGGGATGAATGGAAAATAACTGTTGTAGACCAGGATAAGACTCATTATTATCAGCCAGGATTTCTTTTTGTTCCTTTCGGATACTATAAAAAAAATGATGTCATAAAACCAAAGCAAAATTTTCTCCCCATAGGAGTTGATTCTGTATATCACAAGATTGAAAAGATAGATGCTGAAAACAACAAAGTCGTTCTGTCTAATGGTGAAGTATTAGTATATGATATCCTGATTATCGCAACAGGCACACGGATAATTCCTGAAGAGACACCAGGGCTGAAGAGTGAATTATGGTATAAAAACATTTTCGATTTTTATACCATTGAAGGTGCTGAAGCTCTGGCCAGATTTTTTAAAACATGGCAAGGCGGACATTTAGTTGTCAATATTGCTGACAATCCTATCAAATGTCCTGTAGCTCCGCTAGAGTTTTCTTTTTATGCAGACGCTTTTTTTACCGAGAGGGGTATGCGCGACAAGGTGAAAATCAGTTATGTAACTCCTCTCTCCGGGGCTTTTACCAAACCAAGGTCGTCCAAATTACTGGGCAGTCTTCTTGAAAACAAGAATATCAATATGATAACGGATTTTTTTCTTTCAGAGGTTGATAACAAAAACAAGGTTATAAAAGATTTCGGAGGCCGTGAAGTTCCTTTTGATTGTCTCATAACCATACCTCTTCACAGTGGTGATCCAGCTATAATAAAAAGCGGACTCGGTGATGAGTTCGGTTTTGTCAAAGCCGATAAACATACTCTGCAATCAGTGCTTTTTGATAATATCTATGTTCTGGGTGATGCCGGTAATTTTCCTACTTCAAAAGCCGGATCAGTAGTTCATTTTCAGGCGGATATTCTTACCGAAAACCTTATATGTTATATAGAAGAGAGACCATTTACAGGGTCTTTTGATGGTCATTCAAATTGCTATATAGAGACCGGTCATGGAAAAGGAGCATTGATCGACTTTAATTATGATACAGAACCTCTTCCCGGATATTTCCCGTTTCCCGGAATAGGCCCTTTCAATCTTCTTAAGGAGAGCAGACTTAATCATTACGGTAAACTAATATTCCGCTGGATCTATTGGCATATATTACTGAAAGGTAAAGAGATACCTATTGATACACACATGACAATGGCAGGTAAAAAAGCCGATTAACATTCATATTATGGATATATCAGAAAAAACCTTGCAATTACAGATAGATGAAATAAACAGGAAGTTGGATTTAATCCTTGATGAAGCTTCAGTTCAAAGACAGAACAGGGAATCAATCAACGATCTGCTTGATGATGCTGCAGTTATTGGCAAGGATGTATTTAACCAGATGGTCATTCAGCTCGATGATGCAGGAATAGAGCTTGACGGAGATGCACTCAGATGTCTCATTCTGCGTCTGATAAGAAATATAAACAGCATGGGGATGGTACTGGAGACTCTTGAGAGTTTAACTGATCTCATAAAGGATCTAACTCCTGTCATAAAACAGGTTGGTCTCGATGGTGTCCATAAGTTTTATGAACTCGAGCAAAAAGGATATTTTGAAATTCTTAATCAGGTTACCATGACTATTGAAACAATAGCTGCAAGGTACAGTATGGAAGATCTTAAGAAATTATCTGATAATCTTGTACCTGTAGTCGATACTTTAATGAACATTGCCGATCCAGGATTGTTGAATAAGATAAATGCAGCAACTTCTGCCCTGAAAGAGGTTAATCCTGAAGAAATTGAAGAATACTCAGTATGGCGTCTGATGAGGCAGCTTAATAAACCGGAAGTTAGAAAAAGTATTGGATTCATAATGTTATTCTTAAGAAATATTGCTGAAACAAAAACCAGATAATTAATTAACAATCAAATCTTAAATATTATGGCTCAGAAAACATATGCAGGTAAAACAGTTGACGTAAATGAAGAAGGTTATTTTACAGATCCGTCTCAATGGACCAGAGAGATTGCCGTTGAGATTGCGAAGGAGGAAGGCATTTTACTGACAGATCAGCACTTTGCTATTATGGATTTTCTACGGAACAGGTTCAATAGTGGTGATAACTTATCTATAAGGAGCATTAATCACTCCGGAGTTATCGATGTCAAAACCTTTTATCAGCTTTTTCCCGGGGCTCCACTTAAAAAAGCCACCAGAATAGCTGGAATTCCAAAACCCGCTAGTTGTGTTTAACCAATGAATTATTAATATGACAACAGAAGAAAAACATCCTATAAAAAAAGTCAATATCATCTGTGCCAAAGGTACAATAGAAGATGTTTACGCAACTCTGGTTATGGGTAACGGAGCAGTGATGGAGGGTATGGAAACAAATATATTTTTTACTTTTTTCGGACTCGATGCTATCGTTAAGAAGAGAATGGACAAACTACATACCGCAGTTGTGGGAAATCCTTCATTACGACTTCCCGGAGGATTAAGAATGCCCACACTGCTGGGAGTCATTCCCGGAATGGAATCATTCACATCATGGATGATGAAAGGTGAAATGGAAAAACTTGACATTCCTCCTGTGAGTGAATTTCTTGATCTGATCACTGCCGGAGGTGGCAAGATCTATGCCTGCAAGCTTGGTATGGATATGTTCAAGTTTAAAAAAGAGGATCTCAGCGAACATGTGAATGATATTCTTACTGTTGGTGAATTCTATGAACTTGCAGGAGGAGAAGGTTCCCAGATAATATTTACATAGGATTAAACAAATAATAGCTTGAAGCCAAGCACATTGATGAGATTCTGACTTGGACAGAAAACCTTATATGCTATTGGCCATACTTTTGAAAGATACCTGTCCTGCTCCTCTTTTAGTAATACAATCAATTCGTGAAATGCCGGACTATTATCAGGGTTATGACGTTTATACCCGAGTGCTTTAACAAGAACTTCAAGGTCATTAAATTTGCCAAGATTCTGAGCTATTGTATCAAGCTGTTTTTCCAGAGCTTTAACTGACTGATTTTTAAGCGGTCTGAAGAAATAAAGTTGATAGAGAAGATCTTTTGCTTTTTTCCTGAATTCATGCAGGCTTGCAGGTTTAAGGTTATAACGGCTGGTCAGATAACAATCCGCAACTATGTTATAAGTCCGATCCAGTTCCTTTAGCAATGCCCTGGGATCTAAATTGTTTATACTAAGAAACCGGATCCTGTAATCCGATTTGTTCAAGATTTTAAGAATCTCCTGCAGACCACTTTTAATCTCCTCCCTGGTTTCCGGACCTTGTACCTGTCTTTTCATTAGAGAGTTAAGCTTCTCAAAATCTTTAAGCTCAATAAAAATATTAGGATATTTCTTCCTTATACTTTTTAAAATTTTCCTGTGGACGGAGGTTTCGCGCCATGTCCGCATAATTCGTCCTACGTCCCTCATCGATTGATATTCCCTGTTATATGATTCTTCATCCAGTTGTGACCCGATAAGCCGTATGACTGCCCTTGATTTTTTCATCAGAACCCTTACATCGTGTACAACATTATCGCCAGGTATACTATCCTGTTTGAGCATTACCTGGGCATCCCTTATATAACCTGACAGGATTGGTTTTACTTCTTTCAGTTTTACATAATCGAGCAGCATAATTTCACACTTTTTGAAAGTGTATTCTTTAAAATTACAAAATAAGCAAAAAACTTCCAAAATTAGCTGTCAGAAAGTGACTCTGTGACCCCTGCATGTTCCGTGAAACCTGTGTAATTAAAACTTGTCTCAAGTCCATTGTTAACTTTCAAATTAAAATCCGGTAACAGAATAGAATTATCTTGTTATTCAAAATTTTCTTTATATTAACTAAAAATTTAAATTTGTTGAAATAATCCAAGACTTTTATAATGGTTAAGATGCACAATAATCAGAGAATAGGGATCCTTACAGCCGGTGGGGATTGCCCGGGCATTAATGCTGCTATTCGCGGTGTTGGTAAGACAGCAATCGTCAAGTACGGCATGAAGGTCATCGGTATCAGCGATGGCTTCACTGGTCTCATAACTAAAGAATACACCGAACTTTCTGAACATGATCTTTCAGGAATTCTTACCCTGGGAGGCACCATTCTTGGGACATCAAGAGAAAAACCATTCAAAAGCAGTGGAAAAAATAAAACTGAAATAAAAAAGCCCCTCCTTATAAAAGAACATTATGAACAAATGGGGCTCGATTGCCTTGTATGCATCGGAGGAAACGGTACTTTAAAGACTGCTTACCTTCTGTCCCAGGAAGGACTTAATATAGTCGGTATACCTAAAACAATCGACAATGATGTATGGGGTACAGATATCACTTTTGGTTTTGATTCGGCTGTTAATATTGCCACAGAAGCTATTGACCGGCTTCATTCGACAGCCAACTCTCACAAGCGCATTATGTTGATAGAACTAATGGGACACAATGCCGGTTGGTTAGCATTGTACTCAGGAATGGCAGGAGGTGGTGATGTAATCCTGATACCTGAGATACCCCATGATGAAGACAAAATTGCAGAGTATCTCCTTCACCGAGTAGACGAAAACAAACCATATTCAATTGTTGTTGTTGCTGAGGGTATCAAAACACCTGGCAAAGACAGATCGCCTGCACAGTACCTGAGTAAGCGGATAAGTGAGTTGACAGGACTTGAGGCAAGGGAGACTGTACTTGGATATATCCAGCGTGGAGGTTCGCCATCACCCATGGACCGTGTGCTGGCAACCCGTTATGGTACTTCTGCAGCTGACATGATCGCCAGAAAGGATTTTGGTAAGATGGTTGCCCTGAAAAATAATGAAATAGTATCCGTACCTCTTGCAGAGGTTGCCGGCAAATTAAAGCTTGTAGATCCGAATAATGCCCTGGTTGTTAAAGCAAAAAATATGGGTACTAACTTTGGAAATTAACTAATATCTTTAAGTGTTCCGCCTGTAGTTGTAAGAGTTCAGAAAAAGCATGAAACAAAAATGAAAAAATTAATTTTTGTCAGGCACGGAAAGGCAGAGGAACCATCTCCTCTCCTTTCCGATTTCGATAGATCACTAACACCTAAGGGTAAGAACACATCAAGGATGGTGGCAGCCAGACTTAAGGAAAAAGAAAAAAATCCGGGAGTATTCATCAGCAGCCCTGCCTTCCGGGCTCTCGAGACAGCCCTGATTTTTGCCAGGGAATACGGCTCCGATCCTGATGAAATAATCCTAAGAAGCAACCTGTATTTCAAAGTTAATCTGAAATCGCTGGCTGAAATTCTTATCTCGGTTAGTGATGAAGAAGATACCGTGATTATGTTTGGACATAATCCGGCATTTACTGAAATTCCCGACAGGTTAAGCAAAGGAGGAGTAGACTTTATGCCAAAAAGCGGTGTTGTATGCCTCTCTTTCAAAGCAAAATCGTGGTCAGAAGTTATACATGAAAGAGGAAAACATGAATATACTCTGAAACCGGAAAAAACAATATGAACAACACATACCTGCCAAAAGAAATCAGCTGGTTATCATTCAATGAGCGTGTTCTTCAGGAAGCCGACAATAAGGAGATCCCAATCGCTGAACGATTCAAGTTTCTTGGTATATACTCCAATAACCTCGATGAGTTTTTCAGGGTCAGAGTTGCCACTTTGAGAAGACTTTCACAATTAGGGCCCAAATCAAAAAGTATTCTGGGTTACAGCCCCGGTGCAACCCTTAAAAAGATCCATAATACAGTAATCAGTCAAAATACGAAGTTTGAGAAAATATATTCAGGCCTGATACAGGAACTTGCGAAACATAAAATACACATCATTAATGAGAAACAGTTAAACCAGGACCAGGCTGCGTTTGTCAGGGAATACTTTCACAGCGAAGTAAGGACGAGGCTTATGCCCTTTATGATCGAAAAGGATGCTGAACTTCCGAATCTTACAGATGATGCAATCTACTTTGCCATTTATCTTGAGAAGAAAGATGTGCGGAAGAAAAGATATGCGCTTCTTGAAATACCGGCAAATGTGCTTCCTCGGTTTATAATCCTTCCTGATAAAGATGACAGCAAATATCTGATCTTCCTTGATGATATTATCAGGTTCGGGCTAAAAGAAATTTTCTTTATTTTCGATTTTAACTATATCTCCGCCTACACTGTTAAGCTCACAAAAGATGCTGAGCTTGAAATCGTTGACGATATTTCAGAAAGTTATATCGAAAAGCTTTCCCGCAGTCTGCAACAACGGAAATGGGGTACACCGGTCCGGTTTATTTACGACAGGGAAATGCCGCGTGACCTGTTGAAAACAATTACAAAGAAACTTAAGTTCGGTCCCGATGATGTTATAATACCAGGCAACAGGTATCACAACTTTAAGGATTTCATGTACTTCCCCTATCTGGGGCGCAAAAAGTTCTATTTTGAACCTCTGGTTCCTGTTCAACATAAGGATATTCCGCAGGGTAAAAGCATTCTGTCGGCAATGATGAAAAAGGATATTATGTTGTTCTTCCCTTACCACCCTTTCGACCATTTTATCGACCTGTTAAGAGAAGCTTCAATCGATCCGTTAGTGACTTCTGTCCAGATAACCCTTTACCGGCTGGCAAGAAACTCGAGTGTGATCAATGCTCTCCTGAATGCAGTAAGAAACGGAAAAAGGGTTACAACAGTAGTAGAACTCCAGGCAAGATTCGATGAAGAGGCAAATATATTGTGGGGAAACAGGCTAATGGAAGAGGGTGTAAAAGTGATCTACGGAGTACCAGGGCTTAAGGTTCATTCTAAATTATGCCTGATAACACGGGTAAAAAATGATATTACTGAACGATATGCTGCTATTGGAACAGGTAATTTCAATGAGGATACGGCAAGGATTTATACCGATCACCTTCTTCTTACGACTGAAAAAAAGATTACCAATGAAGTTAATAAAGCTTTTAATTTCTTTAATGTAAATTACCGTAAGGATAATTTCTATCATCTGGTCTTATCGCCTTTTTTCCTGAGGAATAAAATTACCCAGCTGATTGATAACGAGATTAAGAATGCCAGATCGGGTAAAAAAGCGTACATATATCTGAAACTAAATAACATAACTGATAATGAATTAATCAGTAACCTCTATGAGGCAAGTAATGCGGGAGTTATTGTCAGAATGATTGTCAGAGGTATGATTTCACTGGTTCCGGGGATAAAGGATGTAAGTGAGAACATTAAAGCAATTGGCATTGTTGACCGTTTTCTCGAACATACAAGATTCATGATATTTTGTAACGATGGCAATGAAGAGTGTTTTATCTCATCAGCCGACCTGATGACAAGAAACATCGACCACAGGATTGAAGTAACCTGTCCGGTTTTTGATAAGAATATCAAAAATGAACTAAAACAGATCTTTGAGATCCAGTGGAGTGATAACGTTAAAGCCCGTAAAATAGATTCCAGATTGTCAAACAAATTTGTTAAAAAGGGAAAAAATAGGATTCATTCACAGGTTGAGGTCTATGATTTCATAAAAAGGATCCATGAAAAATAAACCTGTAAATAATCATTATATATGAATTATACCATATTTATAGTAGGAACAGTCATTTTATTGTTGTTCTCATGGTTTTATTCAGTCAGACACAAAAGATACCATGGAATAACAAGATTCTTCGCTTTTGAAACTATCTTCATCCTGGCACTCATGAATCTGAAGATATGGTTTCAAAATCCCTTCTCATTTTTTCAAATAATCTCGTGGATACTTCTTATCTCATCAGCTTACTTCGCGCTGACCGGTTTCATACTCCTGATAAAAAACGGTAAACCTGATATAAATATAGAAAACACATCGAAATTAGTAAAATCGGGTATATACGGTTGCGTAAGACATCCACTCTATTTTTCGCTTTTCCTCCTTGGAACCGGAGTAATGCTTAAAAATCCGGATATTATGCAATTGAGTCTGGGGACTTTGAATATTGTAGCAGTATATTTTACTGCCAGAATTGAAGAGAAGGAAATGATCATGAAATTTGGTGAAGAATACTCAGAGTATATCAAAGAGACTAAAATGTTTATTCCTTTTTTAATCTGAGACAGATCGATCTCCTTGCACTTCCCTGCAATTATTCGTCAGCAAGGATGCAGCTATTTAGAAGACAACCAGGCTATTACTTTTCCTGAACCTGGTTTTTCTTTTGAATAAAGGACATCTACAAGTTTTCCTTCCTTATCAATCAGGTATTTCTGAAAATTCCATTTAACCTCTGAATCCATCACTCCATTTTTATCTTTTGATGTGAGCCATTTGTAGAGAGGATGAATGTCATCACCTTTAACAGATATCTTTTCCATCATCGGGAATGTGACTCCTGTGCTAAAACTGCCACAGGTAGTATTATCAGCAATGCTGCAATCACTATTTTACGAATTTTCATATACTGTTGATTTGTTTCAAATGAAAAAACAATTCATCAGGTGATTTGTTCAAAAACGAAAATAACGCCGTAAAGTACTTCTTCTATTTTCTTACGTCAATTACAGAGTTTATATCCATAACAAGTGGAAATGTCATTGCCTGAGGAGCATACACCTCTATATTTCCTGTCATTTTTGCGCTTTGGGTCTGATTGATGAAATAACCCTCGTTGATTGCAAAAAACATTACACCGGTACCTGTAAATGAACCTGATGTATAAATCTCCATTCCTTGTGACATGGTAGACATAGATCTTGTCCCGGTCAGTTCAGAGGTAATCTTGGCACACTCCACACCATTAAGATTTTCTATCCCTTCCAGTTTGTTGACTGAGCTATATACCATCTTCATGCTCATGGAAGGTGAGTCTATATTAACTGAATCAGATGAATCCCAGGTATCCCCCGGTTCGATATTCCCGGCAGGAAGATCCGGAAAAAAGTCAATGAAGCTTGATAAAACATTCGTCTCACCGCTTCCCTCAATATTATACACTATCTTTTCAGCCTCGGAAACATCAATTTCCTTTCCATCAGGTGCAATTAAAATGTTGAAAAGTTTTCCGCTTACCCCGCTGACTGCTCCTCCGGCATATCCCTGGGGGGAATCAACAATCTGTCCTATTGTGTCAATACGTATTTCAAGCTTTAGATTGTTACCATCTTTTCCTGTTTGCCTTACACTGCACCCAAATGCAGAATTAACATAAACATCAATCGGTTGACCCTCAATATCCATTGCCTGAGTTATTTTACTAATATTCAAATACATAACAGGTACTTCTGCAGGATAATTATACACCAGCCTTATTGTTCCGTCCTTAGTTGTTTTTTCAGACGCTTTTTGTGAAAATCCTGTTGATGTTACAGCAGTCAAGGTAATTAACCATAAGAGAGCAGCAGATTTTCTAAAGATTAATCTTTTCATTTTCTTGTGTTTTTGTGAGAATTTTAATAGGGGGTTTGATATATTAAATGTTAAAAATTTGATACTTCACTGAGCGTAAAACAGACATAAATATACTTAAAATAAATCATACAGCTTTCTTTTTTTCTTTAAAAATTGATCCTGGTTCCAATGGTTGGTTAAATATTTTATTCATTAATTTTAGAAAATGAAAAAGCTAATAATACTCTCGTCATTTCTGGTTCTGTTAACCTGTCTGGTTAATGCAGAACTTACACCTGTCAGATTAACGTGTGAATATCTTCATGATCCACAGGTTGTGGATGTCCTCAATCCCCGCTTATCATGGATAAACATAGCTGGCAGGGATGAACGTGGTCAGATTCAGACTGCCTGGGAAATCAGGGTTGCGAGTACTAATGAAAAACTATTATCAGGGAATGTTGATTTGTGGAACAGCGGTAAGGTAGTATCAACTGAATCAGTCAATATCCGTTATAATGGAAAGCCTCTGATCTCACGGCAGGATTGCTGGTGGCAGGTAAGAGTTTGGGACAGTAAAGGCAGAGTATCAGTCTGGAGCAAACCGGCTTTCTGGAGCATGGGGCTCCTTAAACCTGATGAGTGGAAAGCACAATGGATCGGAGCCCCATGGCAGGGTGAAACACCCCTGGCAAGGCCATCCGGACCTAAAAGACCAGGACAATCTGTATCCCCTTTTACGCCGGATTCCGTGAAAATACCTCCTCCCGCACCCATTATGAGAAAAAGTTTCTTTATCAATAAAAAAGTAACATCAGCCCGTGCCTATGTAACCGGACTTGGATATTTTGAACTGTATCTGAACGGGGAGAAAGTGAGTAATGATGTACTTACACCCAACCTTACACTTTATGGCAAACGTGCAGATCTGGGACCTATAGGAGCCATGATCAATAACAACTTCAGGGAATACAGAGTAATGTATCTTTCATATGACATTAAAACTTATCTGAGGGATGGCGAAAATGTCGTAGGTACTCTTCTAGGTAATGGTTTTTATAATCCTGCCAGCTACTGGTGTGAAGGTTATGGCACTCCCAGATTTCTCGGACAGATACATATCACTTACACCGATGGTACTGAGCAGGTTATCATCAGTGACCAGACCTGGAAAGCAGCAAAAAGTCCTGTTATTATGGATCTTGTTTATGATGGTGAACATTATGATGCACGTCTCGAACAACCAGGCTGGTGTACACCGGGTTTTGATGATACCGGATGGGAGCAGGTTGCTGTAAGAAGAGCCCCGGAGGGTAAAATGAAAGCTCATATGTCACCAACCGACCGGGTGATGGAGACACTACCACCTGTTAAAATTGAACAGCTCGGTGAAGGACATTATAAGGTTGATTTCGGAGAGGAAATATCCGGCTGGCTTCGTTTAATAGAGATAAAAGGTGAGGCAGGACACCGGATCGATATCAAATATATTTGTGAATCGCATATTGGTGAAAATTCCTATACCCTGAAAGGCGGAGGACCTGAATCGTATGCTGCCCGGTTTACCTGGTTTGTGTTCAGAGAGGCAGAGCTTCTTAACTGGCCCCGAGAGCTTAAGCCCGAACATGTGAGAGCTGAAGCTGTTTACACCAATGTTGAAACCACCGGACAGTTTGAATGCTCCAATCCTTTGTTCAATACTATCAACAGGATCTGGTGGCGCAGTCAGACCGATAATATGCATGGATGTATAGCCAGCGATTGTCCTCATCGCGAACGTTCACCCTATACAGGTGATGGTCAGGTTGCATGTGTAACGGTAATGCATAACTTTGATTCAAGAGCATTTTACACTAAATGGATTCAGGATATCCTGGGAGCGCAGAATCCCGAAAATGGCTATGTACCCAACGGGGCTCCCTGGCAACCAGGTTGTGGAGGCGGAGTAGCCTGGGGAGCAGCTATGAACATAATGCCGTGGGAGTTTTATGTTCATTATGGTGATATTGATATGTTAAAGAATAATTATGAAGGAATGAAGGGATACATAAAATATATGCTCACATGGACCGATGAAGATGGTATAATGTTCTCGCAGGCACCGGACAAGGACAAACCAAACCGATGGATAAACCTTGGGGAATGGGTGGCTCCGGATAAATTACCACCCGATGATATGGTACATACTTTCTTTCTTTGGCGCTGTGCTGATTTTACCGCCAAAGCTGCAAAGGTGCTTGGTAAAAGTGAAGAAGCAATAGAATATAATAATCTCGCTGTGAGGACAAGGAGAGCTTTTCAAAATAAATACTACGATAATGAGAAAGGAACCTACGGACCATACGGAGGTAATGTTTTTGCACTGAAGATGGGTGTCCCTGATGAACATAAAGCAAGGGTTGTTGCCTCGCTTAAGACAAATATTAATGAAAATGATGACCATCTGGATACCGGTATTTTCGGTACACAGCTCCTGTTTGAGGTATTGTCTGAGAACGGACTGCATGAACTTGCATACAAGGTAATGAATCAACACACCCAACCGAGCTATGGCTGGTGGATAGAACAGGGCGCCACAACAACGTGGGAACAATGGAATGGCAGAAATTCACGCAATCATCCCATGTTCGGTGGTGGTATTGTATGGTTCTACCGTAAGCTTGCAGGAATGAATGCCGATGCGGACCAGCCCGGTTACAGGCACATAATCTTCCGGCCTCAGCCTGCAGATGATATCACTTTTACATCATATTCCAATCTTACTCCCCATGGAACAGCTGGTGTTACATGGAGGAGGAAAAACAACAGATTCCTGATGGATATTACTGTTCCTGTCGGATCCACTGCAACTATCTATATTCCTGCTTTAAAGGCTAAAGATGTAACGGAAAGCGGGAAGAAACTGAAACGCGTAAAGCAGGTTACTTTTGTACGCATGGAAAAAGAATATGTCGTTTGCAGAATAAGTTCAGGGATATACAGGTTTGAATCGTTTCTGACAGATTAATATTGCAGAACCTTTACCTCAATCCTGCCGCCGATTCCCATCTGGTCATCCTTAATTATTACAACCGATAATATGTCAGGTATTTGCAATGCCTTCTCCGTCACCGTACTGACCATCTCTTTGCTTTTTACTTCATTGCAGAAGGCTGTGGCAAAGGCATCAGCTTCAGCTCCCGAACGACAGGCTATCATGCAGGCATCGGCCATACCTGTACTAAGTGAATGACCAATTGTGCCTGATGAACAACATACTGATAATGGAGTATCTTCGGGTTTTACTAAAAGCCCAATCTTTTCCGACAGAGGAGAGTTGCCTGCATAAACAGAAATCGTTGCAGGAGAGGTAAATTTCATAAAGATATCACCTCCGTTCTCAACTATCACCTCAGGAAATCCGTATCGGACAATAAGATCATTACAGATATGTTCGGCAATTGCACCTGCGACAGCACTCATTGGCCCGGTACCTGCCAATAACGATGCTTCATACATTTCATTAACAAGGGGATGCACATGGTACGGCACAATAAGGGGTGATAGTGAAGAGAGAAACTCAGGTACTTTTATGATATAGCTGTTTAAAATACCACGGTAGTATAAAATCCGGTCCATAGAATATCTCTCAACTTCAGGATTGTAACCTTTGGAGCTGACAGCTACCCATAGATCAGTCTCCATATGATCAATCCTGAAGCTCTTCCACCGCTCATTACCCATTAATTCACGGTAGAGCCGTGGCTCGTATGATTTGTTTTTAGTCAATATCAATCGAAAAGAGATTCAGAGGGCACGACTTCAGACAGAGCTCACAGACCACGCATTTTTCAGGATCAAATGTAAGCTCTGCTGTCATGCGTCCCATGGTCAGGGCACCGGCAAAACAAACAGCTGAGCAGGCACCGCAATGGATGCAGAGATCTTCCCTGTAGTGTATCTTTTTTTCTATGGGTTCACACTCCACATTCTGCTGCCTGATATATACCATCCCTTCCTTCAGGGTTTTAGCAGGTGCAGTCATCTCCATCACCAGGTGTCCTATCTTGCCTGGTGAGACATCGGCTCTTACAATGTTGACCATGATATCATATTTCTTGATAAGGTTATATGTTATCGGTTCCCCGGTCGCTTCCGGCGGAAATGTTAGTACAAATCTTTTGCTGATCATCTTTTTGAATTTTTGATTGTTAAAAATCAAAGTCTTATATCCAGATTATTAAGACCCGTTGTTTTGGTAAAGAGAGCTACAGGTTCGGTTAGAAAAAATCGTCCTTCAGCAATCTCGTTCTTCAGTAACTCAGCAATCTCTCTTGCAACTTTAACACTTGATAAAGGTGCTGTTCTTATTTTCTTACCGTTCAAAGGTATTTCACCCGAGAAGAGAGACTCATAATCTGTTCTCCCAAGTATTTCAAAATTACCTGAACCATAATCAATTATATTAGTTTCAATCTGGCTATTACGAATTGATACTGTCATTGCTATTTCTTCATCAATGACAGGAACAGGTATCCCGATACCCACGAACATAGTAACTCCGTATTTTTCAAAATATGCAGCTTTTATGAATTGAGTGTTCATCTGTTTTGCATCACCTATTAAAGATAGAGTAGCAGCATTACCAACAGGCACACCATATTCATTCAGTGGTTTTCCTGTATTGAACTGCGTACCGTTCCATGCAACGTAGCCTGTTGCACCACCCAAGAAGATACGGGTTCCGATGCCTATTGTACGCAACTCCGGATCGTTAATCAACGGACTCAGTTCACCTGATGTTGAAAAGTTGGCATTGCCAAAGGCCGGCAAAAGGGTTCCCATATATGTAAATTTTAGTTTAGAAGTACTGTTCACCGCCACGTTGTAATTCTGGTATGCATTTCGCGGGTTGAACATGATAAACTCATTTATTGAGTTTTTATTGATCAAAGTCTTTATCTCAGTTCGTGGATAACAATCCGTTCCCTTGGCTGAAGCCTGCAGGAGTATATCCTTACCGGCTATTAGATCTTCAATTATATGTGCCCCACCGTATGTGTCGTTAGGTGTTGCTGTCTCGGTGGCACCAATATAGGCGTCGACGGCAGCGATTCCGCCGTATGCCGGTACATTGTTCAGGGTAATCATTTCCATACGCATAGGCGGAGTGGTATGACCGAAGTTGATAAAAGCGCCCGATGAACACATCGGTCCAAAAGTAGCAGTGGTCACAACATCAACTTTTCGCGTGATCTCTGCAGGTGTCAGCTCCTTTCCCATGGCCGAAACCTGTTCGGCTGTCAGGACAACGGCTTTCCCGTTACGGATCTTTTCGTTGATCTCTTCTATGCTTCTTTTTTCTGACATAATAAAATAATTAAAGTGTTCATATACAGTACTATTTATAAGTGTCTGTCTCTGTGGTTAATCTTTGCTAAGGCTTTTGGCTGTTCGCAAAAACTCCAATTTATAATTCCCTTCTCCGGGTAGGTTTTAGCACCATTCAGGATATCTTATCCTGCGGTTGCTAGAGGATCTCAGAGCCTAATCTCTCCCCTCTTCTCTATAAACCAAAACTTTTCTTGCGAAAAGGATGGATAGCGATGCAAAGATACTATTTATTGTAATAAAAAAATCAAGTAATTGAAAAGTTTCCTTTAAGTTTGGTATAGGAATGTTGTAATGTTACATTCAGGATTCAATATAGCCAATCCTTATGGGAGGTAATCCAAATAATTTAACAAGATTCTGGCAGGAACTGAAAAGACGTAGGGTCTTCAGGGTTGTTACCACATATGCTGCAACTGCCTATATCATTATTGAGGTAACAAATAATGTGGTCGGACCATTGCATCTGCCAGAATGGACCGCAACTCTTGTTATTTTTCTTCTCGCATTAGGATTACCGGTTGTTGTTATCCTGGCCCTGGGTATTTGATTTTACTCCCGAAGGAATAAAAAAAACGGAATCGATAACAATAGCCCGGCAGGAAAAGATTATAACTAAACACGTTAAAAAAGGTCTCAGAACAAATGATATTGTAATAGCTGTATTAATAGTAATAGTTGCAGTGCTTGCCTGGCCGAAAATCTTCAAGCATGATAAGCCTGAGAATCTGATATTCTCTGACGAAACAATTTCTGTTGCTGTAATGCCCTTCCAGAACATGACAAATGATACCATCTGGAATGACTGGCAGGATGGAATTCCGGTCAATCTCATCACATCCCTTTCAAACTCTGAAGAATTAAAAGTAAAACAAATGGAATCTGTCAACAGGTTGCTTCAAATCAGGGGTCTTACTAATTATGCTTCACTCACACCTTCAATTGCAAGTACGATCTCTCAAACCCTGGATGCAAATGTCTTTGTACTTCTCTTTCAACTTTCTCAAAGGCGGGAAGGTCTTTTATCTGATCCTTTAATGAAGATTTTCATTGTCCTCTATATTGAGGAATCCGTTCAGCTAATTTCTCCTTTAACATTATCAGATTATGATGACCAGATACCTGCACTTTCCATTTCAGTTATACATTTCCCTTCACTCGAAACTAAAATAGGGATAGTGACTTTTTGCATATACATTAAAAAAAATGAAGAAATAATTTTGTTCTGGCCCCGGGACATTTTATAATTGCATTGTTGATATCAGACAAAACCAGCACTTGGATTTTACAGCGAGTATGCCAGCCCTATTAGTTATCAATGATTATCGGTGCTTTTTAGTAAATAGTATTGATTTTGGCATTATACTTTATTTCCAGTAAAACAATATGTTGAGTACCTTTATAATGATCGCCTGATCAATTAATACTTGAAAAGGCTACACTTATTTGAATTGTGAAGGTCAATGTCTGCAACACAATTTACCCAATTGTGAAAGTCGGATAAGCGAAAGTTTCGCCTGGTTTTATTTTACACGCTCAATACAGTATATCAAATATAGATCAATTGATTAATATTTTATAACTTTAGAATAATAAATATTTCTATCTTTAGAAGAGTAAAAATGTGTACTTTAGAAAAAATCAACAATGAAATTTAAAATTACCATAATTATTTTGCTTTCACTAATTTTAGTTATTTTCGCTTTGCAAAATACTGAAATAGTAGAGATTAGACTTTGGTTTTGGTCACTTAGAACACCTAGTGCATTATTAATTCTGCTGAGTATAATAATGGGTGTAATTATCGGAATGATTTCATCTAAATGTAGTTTTAAAATGCCAAAAAAAGAAGTCAACAACGAAAATGAGCAGTAATAATTTGTAGATAACAAACAAACATACTTAACAGGAGTCAATACTGTCATAACAGGGGTGATCCTGCCAAAAGGAAAACGGTTTAATTGTACCCACCCGCCCAATATGGAAAAGCCAGTACCCTTGACCACCTCACGCCAGAGTAAATTGACCACCAGATGCCGGGGTTAAATATTTGTTGTATAGCAATTTATGTAATTTGCAATCTGACCGGCCAAATGTGGTCAATACGATCGGCTTTTGCAATTTTACACACCTTCCTCCATAAAACATAATTAATTATTTTGCCAATACAACTCCAGTAATCAGTCCCGCAAAAAGTATTACAATACTTATCAGGAACCACCACCAGAGTTTACTCCATTTAGGGGTAATAACCTCTCCCTTACTGCCTGTAAGAATTGTCCATGACTGAAAACCTCTTTTTACAGCCCAGAGCTCAAAAAGGAAAATTAAAAGTCCTCCCAGCAGAGCACCCAGAACAACTATTGCCCACCAGGTTATCACTGCAAAGGGAGATAGCGGCAGTAAAAGAGACATGTTCAGACTTTCATTCACCAGAGTCATAGCTATGGGAATTATACCTCCCAAACCCAGGAATGTGGTAACAAATACCTGGGGAAGGCGTTGCATTAAAAACCATCCGAAATTCCTGTTGCTGATAGGAGCCAGGAGTGCCACATGGAATACCAATCCCACGATTATTGGCAGACATAACATTATTAATATCTGAAACTGCGAGGTGACACTCTCGGATAACATCTTTAAAATCAGGATTCCGAGTGCTACAGTGTATGAGATCACTACAGGTATGAGGTTGCCTATTGTTTCAGTTAGAGCATTATGACAGAAGGAGGTTTTGCTTCCCTTAACAGCAAGGAATCTTGCAATAAAGGCAATTGGGCCAAGAACTATTACAGCGGGTAACCAGAACCTCAATCCCTTTTTATATTCAGCAGTGATTGTGAACAGCAAAATCAAACTTACAAATACTATTGCTGGCCATGATACACCAACAACCTTGTTAATTCTCAGATTGGCACTAGCCGAATTATATCGCAAGGTAGCCTCCTGCTGGACGTCCTCGGGGAAAAGCCTGCTGAGTGACCCGGGTTCGCGCGGATTGGATAACTCGTTTTTAACATTTAAGATTAAGGGGCGGTCGTATTGGTAGAAATAATAAATGTACACTTTCATATTCACCAAATCGGCTACCAGAGTTTCAATCGTCCAGCTGGCACCTTCTACATGGACTGCATCCATAACGTTTGTCAAATCCTTTGCACTTGGTAATCCGTTTCTTTCAATCAATTGCCCCAGCATCTCCTGAGCCTTTTCATAACGCGGGCATGGATAGCCATAACCATTTGAAGGATTAGCTACATTGAAATTAGTGGAAACTAAAAATTCGTCACCGGGGGCTTTTCGTGTGAACACCATTTCACCATCTATTCCGGCACTGATAATAACAGCATCGCCTGTTGCATCTGCAAAATGTAACTGTTCATGCATATACGGATATCGCTGATGGTTATTGACCCACGTAATGACTTCCTCAACCGTTGAGCACTCATGCATTATCTGCATACAGTAATTATGGTATTCTCCGGCAACCGGAATTCTTTCAGTGTGTGGATTCACATCAAATCTTGGCAGTCCGTTTGCATCGTAGGCCAGACCTTTTTCGTTTACACCTTGCTGAGGATTATCTGGTGTACCAATCCAGATAACTCCGAATTTGGATGAATCGCCTGGCTCTACCCAATAGTAGGAATCCGGATTGATATAGTCATCATTACCCCCGAAAAAAACACTATCTCCTTTTGATATAGTAATTACCGTACAGCCGGAGGGGATGGTCCTGTTACCAGAAGTTTCATCAGAATAAATGTGATGAGAACTAATATTCATTGCTGCAATTAGCATAAAGAAATTGGTGAGCATTAGTTTTTTTATATTGTTTATCTCTTAATTATTCTTTATTCTTTCTATCAATCAGCGTTGTTATCTGTTTGGTTTTTTATGGGGCATAACGATTGACGGTATGCGCAGTGCGGGCTTTCGAAGCACTTACCTATCAGACCGCTGTATGTTTGTTTATTGTTCATTCGTTTCAATTTACAACTCCTCCCCGGATTGCATATGACCGCGTGTTATAAGCAGGCCATGTTTAGTATCCCAGTGATGGATTCGCGCTTATCTTCTGTATAAATACTAAATTTAATTGTTATACGGCAGGTTCAATTTCCTGAGTAGCTCTTGATAGCGGGGCTCGTCGCGTAGAATGGCATATGCTGTCCGTTGGCCTATATAAATTACATTTGGATCATGCATTTCATAAGCTTGCTCCAGACAATCCAGAGCTCGCTCCTTGTTCCCGGCATGGATATATAAAAGTGCAATATCAGCTGGATTGAAATATTTTGATTTTGACTGAGCCATGAGGGTATCAGCTTCGAGGTTCAGTGTGCCGGCATATCCCAGCTTTTCATATTGATCAAAAACATGATCATAATCTTTAAGAAGACTGCTATAAAGTAATTTTACTACTTCAAATGCCTCTTCGTATCGTCCCGTTATGTGGAGTGCATCAAAGAGTATTTCTAAGACCAGGAACAGAGTGGGATTTTTTTCAAAGACTTCACGACTGGCTGAGATAGCATCGTTATATCGGTTTATTAATAACAGATCCGCGCTATACCACACATTTATCATTGGATTATGCGGATCAAGCTTAAGTGCCAGTTCAATATGTTCCATTGCTTCTTCCGGTCGTCCTAGTATGATCAGTAGTTGCGAATATAATGCGTGTGCTTCTGCATGGTTGGGATTGATTTCAATGGCTTTTTTATACGCTGACTCACCAGCTTCCCAGTCCCACACCCCCAAGACATTCATATTTGCCATCATAAAATGTACTTCCGCCAGTGTGCTGTCCAGTTCAAGGGCTCTTCCGACAGCCTCCATTATTTTGGGACCTGCCTCATCAGGGGGTACCACCCCCAACTGCTGACGTAACATCCATACAAAGCTAATACCGGTATATGGAAGGGCAAATTCAGGATCTCTTTCTTTTGCCTGCTCAAAGTACTGCATTGCAGTATCCATACTATCCGGAGCGGTTTGATACGTATAAAATTTGCCCTTAAGATAAGCATCATAGGCTGTCAGATTTGCAGTGGGTATTTTCTCAATGAGTTGTTTCTCCTCAGGGGTGACGATAGCTTTTAATTCAGCAGCTATTGATTCTGCGATCTGGATCTGTATATTGAAAATATCTTCCGCATCGTTTATTTTTTGTTGGTAAGATTCACCCCAGAGGTGGGTCTCCCGGTCTGCCATAATTAATTGTGTTCTTAGGCGAAAAGCATTGCCATATTTCTGTCCGCTGCCTTCCACAATATAGTTTACATCAAGCTCTTCGGCAATTTCAGAGATGGGTTTGCGCTGATTCCTGTACTGTTCAACTGATGTCCGGGATATCACCCTGAGATCTTTAATCTTCTGAAGGTTGTTCAGGACCTCTTCCATAATCCCGTTAATGAAATAGGTGTTCTCTTCATCGGGACTGTCATTGATAAAAGGCAATATAGCAATAGATTTTTCAGATTTTTCTATGGATTCTGAAACGGTGGCTGCTTTGGCACTTTTCTCAGGTTTTTCTCCGGAAGGTTTACCATGATCCTTAATCCCTTTGATTATCTCTTTTATGGCATTGGCAACCTTGTTGATCTGGTTCCGGTACCTGGTTTTATTCAGATTGGTTTTTATATCATCATCGGGAGTAAGTGGTCGGTTCACTCCCGGCTCCTTGTATATAAATTCAATGCCCCTGAGCACTCCACCAAGGACTGACTCACAGAGGCCAGTATCATCAGCATCAAGGTCATGGATGCGGACCGGCAGCACCCGGCTGGCAATATTACCGCTGGGTAGTTTGATTTTCAGTCCGTATTGATCATCAGAGGCCTGTTTAACAAATGCCTTGAACTCATGTTCCCACGCAAAGGATTTGGGATCGCAGTACGTGCGCGAGATAATGGGAATAAACACCAGGCATTTGAGTTTTTCTTTTAAAGAATCATCCACATCATGTGTTTCCAGAAGCCCGTCACGGGGATTGATATCGAAATAAACACTGATCTCTTCTTTGAAAGTCGATTCGAGTTCCCCCTTCAGGTTTTCAACAAATTCACTGACCCATCCACCGTGCTTATTGTCTTTCTGACGGTAGCTGATGAATATGTCGTAGTTGTAATCCGGGTTGATGCTTGACATGATATTTTAAATGATGGTTAATGATTTACTAAATTTATTCAATTTCAATTGAATTGACAACACTTTTCCCGTTTATTTGTGTGCATGGCTTGCT
>CAZQVL010000044.1:0-2337 GCA_964596715.1 uncultured Rikenellaceae bacterium | reverse complement strand
CTTGCTATATCGTGTGTTGTGTAGTCGTACTTATTTTATTTTTAATTTTATCTCAATCAACTTAATCACATTATCGAAATCTTTAGAATCTTTCATATCTATTGATATACAACGACCCATAGTTCCAATTTTCTTTGCAACTTCAAAATCCCTTTTTATATCATCTGATAAGTCACTTTGGTTAATAATTAATTCTGCTTTATCTCCGAACCAAAAAGCAACCTTAAAAGTACCTTTTAAAACCCGAATCCAGAATATTGTTTTTTCTTTTTTAAAGTCCGAAAAAGCCAACTTTTTCCGTCATTATAATATTTCCATTCTTCAGAAATGTCCTTGTGTCTATCGTACAAGTAACTTATAATCTGTTGCCAAAGTATACTTTTATCGCTTATAATTGAAAAAACAATATCATTATTTGGCTTAATGGTTTTATCATTTAAAACATGTCCCTCCATAATCAAGATATTATAAAGTTTTTCATAGTCATTTGTATTTAAACTAAGTTAAAAATAGGCCGATTAAATGACAACCCTATGTCAGTAGTGTAATATTTTTCAACGGAGTGTTTCTCAGTATACAGCTAACGTTTTGCCGGTATGCGCAGTAGTCGAGCTTGTTACAATCATTGGTTAAGTTACACAAATGTTTATTATCTGACATGTTCTTGCAGCTTATACCTGGCGGCTATTGCGTATGACCGGCTGTTGTGTGCCGTATAAGTTAAAATCTTCCAATAATTTAGTTTTTTCCTGTTCATCTAACCATGTAGTTTGAATAGAATTCCGGATTATATTAACAACTTCATTAACTGTTAAATTAAATGTGATCATAAGCTGTTCATATTCTTCAGCTAAAGTATTACCGAACATTTTTGGATCATCCGTATTTATCGAGATTAAGATTCCCTTTTCAAGATATTTTATAATTGGATGTTTTTCAAACGATTCAATAATTCTTGTTTTAAGATTCGAAAGAGGACATAACTCAATTGGAATCTTATTTTCAGATAGATAATCCAATAATCTTGGATCTTCAATTGCTCTTGTCCCGTGGCCTATTCTATCTACTTTTAAATCTTTAATTGCCTTCCAAATGCTTTCAGGTCCAGCTGCTTCTCCTGCATGTGCAGTTGTTTTAAAGCCGTACTCTCGTGCCTGGTTATATATGTCTTTGAATAAATCAGCTGGATATTTATGCTCAGTTCCTCCTATTCCAATTCCAATAATTCCTAAATGTTTGACTTCATTAATTTCATGCAATGTTCTCATTTCATCTGGTCCATAATCCCTTACAAGATCAACTATTAGATTAATTTTTATTCTTTTATTCGATTGCACACTGCTTGAAATTGCTTCAACTATTTTTTGAGTCTCTAATTTCCGTCGAAACAGCGAAGGAGAGATAAATACTTCGGCATATTTAACATTTTGATTCGCTAAATCATTGAACACAGCTTCTGATATAAGTTTAAAATCCTCATATTCTCTAAGAAACTGATTTTTCCATACCCACATATTAATGAAATGATTAAAATCACGGAATTTAAATCTTTCTTCCAGTTGTTCAAGGTTTGTAACATAATCATCACCTCCATATTTCTGAATAAGCATCCACAATGTTTTATGCGGAATAGCTCCCTCAAGGTGAATGTGATTCTCTATTTTTGGGATATTAATGAAACTCATTGTTTACTCATATGGCACACAACGCCGCCCTAAACGAAGTTCCGCAATGAGGGCGATTCCGCGAGAGCTTGCTCTCAGCGGAAGTAAAGCCCGCAAGGGCGGTACCAAATTGCGTTTAGCGACCTTGTTCATGCACGTTTTGGCTCGATGCCCAGTTAAAGCTGATTTGTTTTATAAAGTTACTAAAGCAATTTGGTTTAGCGCGGCGTATGCTATAAATGTGATAAATAGTTTGTCTTCTTCCTTTCATGTAATTATCAGTTATAATTAGGATTACCTGTGATAAAATATTTTGTAATCGTTTCGCTTTGAAAATCATTCTGATTACTAGGATTAGATTTGATTTTCCAATAGTATGTTGTATTAGGTAACAGGTTATTCACTGTTTTATTCATAATAATAACCTTATCTTCGTCATCAGCAATTTCGTCTTTCTCACACTGGAGATTAAGAACTACTAAAAGTAAGAAGATCAATGTTTGTTGTATGCGCATCCTACCTTTAATGGAAAGAAAGTGATTAGATTTGATTAAAATAGCTGTGAGGTTTCCGAACTTGGTCCAAACCCAGATTATACAGGTCAAACAGGACAAGTGTCTGATATTGAAGGATATGTCTATAACACTATCGGAATTGGCTCACAAATCTGGAT
>CAZQVL010000043.1:17425-28303 GCA_964596715.1 uncultured Rikenellaceae bacterium | reverse complement strand
ACAAACACCACAGTTATTAACGGAATCTTTGTTAATTTTGACAATATTCTGGTTGATAGTTACGATGTATTAAAACTGACCAGTGATGAACTGGTACTCTCAGCTCCTGAACCCGGAGTTACCTGGGATTGGGGTACAGCATGGTTCTGGATGTTTAAACCTAAAAATTAGTTAGTTTTAGAGTAAAAAAGAAGCCATCTCCGGATGGCTTTTTTTACTTAAAAGTATTTGATTCGCTTTGCAGTTAGAACCAGTTAAGATAGATTTACAGGAAAATAATCCCATGCAAAAGAATTTCCCCTTTCTTTTGATTCTGATAATTGTTGCAGCTTCTTGCAAAAATCATCAAAAATTCATTGTCGAAGGCAGGGTTCCCAATGCCGTATCCGAGGGTTCTAAAGTATACCTCGTAGCTCTTGATGCTCCGGTTACCAGAAATGTTGATTCAACAAATGTAGCTAAAGGAAGGTTCCGGTTCGAAGTTGATGCCGACTCATTAAGTGTTAAAATATTAAGAATACCAGTCAGATTTCCTGATATTATTGAAGACCTGGTAGTAATACCCGAAACAGGTAAAATAAGGGTTGTGCTCGATTCTGTCAGTTATGGGGAGGGAACGAGGTTAAACAATATTCTTCAGCGATGGAAAGAGAGGAAACATTTTCATGATTCCATCCAATGGAGTTTGTTCACCCAACAAAATGTTAATGGATCAGATCAGTTAAAAAGCGACAGTCTGCTGAAAGTATCTGAAGAATTGAATACCATTTTTCTTTTAGAGATTATCAGCTTATTAAATGAAAATCTAAATAATGGCATAGGTTTATTACTTTTTAAAATATATTACGACAAATTGCCAGCCTCAGAAAAGAACTATGTGATGGAACAAACAGGCAAAGAATATTTTGAAAGAGACGCTGAGTTAATGAAAAGGATCCGATAATGTTGTATTTACTATGTTGAGACCATTAAAAAGCATATCTGTTGAAATTCTCTTTCGAACACTGTTCTGCATCGTATCAATCGTGTTTTTCGGGATGTGTTATTATCATCATCTTTATCATAGGGAACAACTGCAGTTGTTCCAACTTACCCTGCCATATCTCTCGGAGCACTTGACCTCTCAGGGTGGTTTGGCAGTTTACCTGGGTGAATTCTTTACGCAGTTTTTCAGGATACAATTTGTCGGGGCAATTATAATAACATCATTTTTGATCTTTCTTCAACAGGCAACAAAAAAACTACTGATCAGTATCTCAGGGAAGGAAATATCTGCAATTATCTCCTTTATTCCTTCTCTGGGATACTGGACCTTGCTGACCCAGCAATTTTATTATTTCTCGGGATTGATCGGATTACTGATCTCTTTAATTGGTACAGTTTATTATGTTAAAATCAAAAATGCAAAATTAAGATCTGTGGCAGGATTACTGATGATCCCTGGCATTTACTGGCTGACAGGCGGGGCATTTCTTGTCTTTACCTCAATTGTAATTATTGCTGAGCTACTTTTATTCTTCAAGAAAAATAATGAAAAAAGCTCACGTATTCATGCAGGTATTCTTGCTGTTTATCTGGCAGTTGCCGTTCTTATACCACTTTTTGTCAGGAAGTTCCTCATGGTTGACACAATTCTGCAGTCATATCTCTCGCAAGCTTATTATGCAATCAGGATCTTTTTCCCACTCCCCCTGATTCTTGTTTTTGCATCGGTTCCTGCTTTAGTTTTGCTGCAGGCAATTGTACCTGATAAATTGTCTGTAAAACAGGCATGGACTGTTAATTCTCTTTCGTTTGCCGCAGCTACCATTCTTTTTGTATCTGGATTATCATTTTTTCCTGATTTTAGAAGAGAAAAGGAAATAGTTTACGAAAATCTGGCTTATAATGAAAAATGGGAACAAATTATAAGCAAGGCTGAGAAAGAACAGCCTTCAAGTCAGTCTTCTCTGGTGATTATCAATCTCGCGCTTGCTAAGACGGGTCAGTTATCATCAAAAATGTTTCATTTCGATCAGCACGAAAACAGTTTATTTCTTGCCTACGAAAGAAAAGGGATGACACCATTTGCTGCAAGTGAACCTTTTTATCATCTGGGACTTATAAACTTTGCACAGATGTTTGCGATGGAAAGTGTTGAATCAACACCTGATCCAATATTTCCATCCAGATCTTTTAGACGCATTGCTGAGACTTTCTTAATTAATGAGCAGAAGGCTAATGCCACTAAGTATTTGTCTTATTTAAGCCGGACATTGTTTTACCGTAAATGGTCTAGAACGCAACTGGATTATCTGGATGCTGGTGAAACATTAGATAAGGATAAAGTTCTCAGGCAAAAAAAAGAATTATCTCCCGGATATGATTTTTTTTATAACCATCAACAAATGGACATTGCATTGAGGTATCTACTCATTACTAATCCTGAAAACAGGCTGGCATTTGAGTATCTGATGGCATATTATCTCCTGAAGAAAGATTTCGACGGGTTTCTACAGAATATCCGACTTGTCAATGAATTGAAATACGATAAAATGCCGCTTGTTTACCAGGAAGCAATAGCATATATCCTGACTCGCCTGCCTGAGACACCGCCACAATTGCAGAATTTTACATTAGATCAGGCAGTTATAAATAACATTAAGTCCTATGCAAATTTATTTTCTACCGACAGGAACGACACTTTGAAATTGAAAAAAGAATTCGGGAAAACTTACTGGTTTTATCTTCATTATAAATAAGTAGATGGTCCTGAGCCGATTCGCAATATTATTATCTGCTTTGTTATTGACTTTTTGTGGTCATCCCGATAAGGATTTGCCTGGAACAAGCCTGTATTATCCTGATATATTCCCCGATTACGTGGATGTTACTGTTCCTGCTGATATAGCTCCATTGAATTTTCGGGTATCAGATAATTGTAACGCTCTATATATTGTTGTATCCGGTAAAAGGTACAGGATTGAAAAGAGGTATTCAGGCTGTAAGGTAATATTACCGGCGGAAAAGTGGCACAGACTGCTGGAGGATAGTGCAGGTGACACTCTGAAGATTGAGGTTTTTGTTAAAAACAAAAGTGGATGGTTAAGATATAAACCTTTCAATATAATTGTAGCGGCCGAACCGATTGATGAATATCTTGTTTACAGGAATCTGATGCCTGGTTTCCAGAACTGGAATCAAATGGGGATCTACCAGCGCTCCCTGAGTGATTACAGAGTTACTACTCTCCTCGATAGCCGCTTAATGCCGGGGACATGTATGAACTGTCATTCATTTAACCGTAATGATCCGGAATCACTCGTTCTTCATCTTCGGGAAAATTATGGAGGAACCATAATTTTCAACAACAACCAGCTCGAAAAACTTAATACCAGAACCGACAAGATGTTTGCCAATGCTGCATTTCCGTACTGGCATCCATCAGGAAAATTCATAGCTTTTTCTGTTAACCGTATAAATCAGATCTTTCATGCAAAGGGGCCAACCCGGGCCACTGCAGTCGATCTCAGATCAGACATCTTTATTTACGATATGGAAAAGAATGAGATGATAACTTCTCCCTTGTTATCAGCAGAAGATAATTTTGAAACCTTTCCCTGTTTCTCACCTGACGGGAATATCCTTTATTTCTGCAGTGCAGATCACAAGAAGCTTCCCGGAGAGTATGATCAAATGAAGTATAGCCTCTGTTCAATATCATTTGATTTTACTAACAGATCATTCGGTACCAAAACCGATACTTTGATTTCATCTGCCGAAACAGGCAAAAGCATTTCGATACCAAGAATATCTCCAAATGGGAAGTTTATTATGTTTACAATGTCTGACTTCGGTTGTTTTCCTTCATTTAATCCCGAAGCTGATCTATGGATTCTTAATCTTGAGAATAATGAATATTACAATGTGGATACTGTTAACAGCAATTATACTGAAAGTTATCATTCATGGTCTTCTAACGGACACTGGGTAGTTTTCAGCAGCCGAAGAATTGATGGCCTGTATATGAATATATATTTTGCTTTTGTTGATGAAGACGGTCTTATTCGAAAACCATTCCTTTTACCGCAGAGAAATCCGGATTTTTATGATAAATTCCTCTTTTCTTTTAATATTCCCGAATTTGTAACAAAAAAGGTGGGCATTGATCCCTATGAGATAGAAAAGGTTGCTAAAAGTACAAAAACCATCCAGGCGCAGACAGGGAGCAGCCACTAATTGCTAAGTGAGGCTGATGACTGAAAAAAGAATTAAACTAACAGGAGTACTTGTCCCGGTAATGATGTTCGTTGCCTGTTTCATATTCTTTTTCCTCTTTTATGATCATCATCTCTTTTTTTCTGAACAATTGCAGATATTCCGTATAACACCTGAATATTTATTTTCTTATTTTTCAAAACCTGCATCTCTTTCTTCATATATCGGTGATTTTATTACCCAGTTTTATTATCTGCCAGGAGGAGGCGCAGTAACAATAACGATTATTTCAACAATCTTGTGGCTATTAATCCGGCAGCTTCTGATCAAGGCAGAATTAAGGAATTCGGCAAACCTGCTTGCCCTTATACCTGTTCTATTCGGTTGGATTGCACTTTGCAATATACATTATCCGGTCTCGGTACTGATCTCATTTATAATTAGTGTTATGTTTACACTTATTTATTTTTCCATTCCCGATAAAATTGTCAGGCATATTTCCGGCATAATTTCAATGCCTCTTCTCTATCTTTTCGCTGGCAGTTATTTCTATTTATTCACCTTTCTTGCTGTAATTTTTGAGTTATTTCACACTGATGACTCCCGGAAAATGATTTTTATCTCATTATATTTAATTGTTGTTCTTCTGGTTCCTGTTACTTTAAGAAGATATTTTTTAATAACTCCCGCAGAGGCGTATACGTATTTATCAGAAATGACAATCAAGCTCCATTTGATTGATTACCTGCCGATTATATCCTTAATTATCATTCTTTTGTCAAATGCCATCTTATCCACAGGCAGGAAAATTCAGGTGAAATCTTATTTATCATATACGATTTACCTGGTAATTATTTTTGTTGTTGTTACTGGCTTCATGGCAAACACTGATTTTACCATGGAAAAGATACTAAGGCTCGATTATGAAGCATCGTTAAACAGATGGGATAAGGTTTATGATTTGTCAGAGAAATACCAGATGCGAAACAGATTATCTGCTTATTATACAAATATGGCAATGTCTAAGCTTGGTATTTTACCTGAAAAGTTAATGGAACATTATCAGCCTGCTGCAACAGGTCTCTTTATACCAGTCAATGTCAATGAAAACTATCTGACAATCACCTTCAGCAATGAAGTATACTGGCATTTAGGGGATGTGAATGCTTCCCAGCACTCAGCTCTCCTTGGCATGATCTTCTCCCCGCGTGCCTGCAATGTAAGGTTAATGAAACATCTTGTTGAGATTAACATTGTAAACAGGGAGTATGCTGTTGCGGAAAAGTATATCAATATTCTGGAAAAAACACTGTTTCACCGGAAATGGGCTGAGCAGAGAAGGAGATTTCTTTATAATGAGGAGGAGTGTGAAAAATCAGAGTGGATTGCCGGAAAAAGAGCTATAATACCTGTTAGGGACCTGTTAAAGAAAGGTGACGATTATAAAAGGAGTCTCGAAATGATGGCAATACAACACCCTGATAACAGTATGGCAATTGATTATCTGCTCTGTTACGATCTGCTTGATAAGAACATTCCTTCGTTTGTAAAAAATTTTCAGACTTATTATAAATCAGAACATAAATTATTACCCAGGGTCTACGAAGAGGCATTACTTATTGCTATTGCTTCAGGCCGAAATAAACCCGAAGATTTCAGCCAATTTGTTTTTAGTTCTGAAAGCATCCGTCGAATTGCTGATTACACCAGTATCTATGATGCACGTCATGGAGATGGTACCTTCCTGCAGCATGATTACGGTTCTACATACTGGTTCTATTTCCATTTTGCCAGGATGACACATGATTAGCAAACAGTGAAACGAGTTTTATGTGATGAATTATAAATCATTTAATTAACAAAAACAGGCTAACAGGCCATTATAAATTAAATTATATTCTGATGAAAAAGACGATAACATTATCAGGATTGTTATTTCTTTTACTGCCGGGATGCCGGGTACAACCCGTAGATCCGGTCCTGCTAGAGGAATTTCCTGACATATATCCTGATTATATCAATGTTTCAATTCCTTATAATATTTCACCATTAAACTTTAAAATCAGGCAGAACTGTCAGAAGATTGTGGTTTCATTTTCCGGGGATAAGAGGAATATAAAGGTGAGGGGTAGTTACAAGATTTCCATCCCGCAAAAAAAATGGAGAAGATTACTTAAGGAGCAAAAGAAGGACTCTGTTGAAGTCAGGATTGCAGCTCTAAAAGGAGGGAAATGGTACAGTTATAAGCCATTTTTTATGTATGTGTCTGAAGATAAGATTGATCCCTATTTATCTTACAGGTTGATTGAGCCTGGTTACGAGGTCTGGAATGAGGTCTCAATCCGTCAGCGAAACATCACATCATTTGAAGAAAAAGTAATAGTCGACAACAATCTTATCGATAGAGGTTGCATTAATTGTCATATCTTTTCGATGCAGGACCCTCTGGTATCTTTTTTTCATCTCCGTCATAAAAATGGCGGAACTATTATTCAGAAAAACGGACAGATCAGGAAACTTAATCTGGTTACTGACAGCACAATTTCAGCCGGTGTATACGGAAACTGGCATCCGGGAGGCAGGTTTATTGCATTTTCAACTAATATTATTATCCCCGAGTTTCATTCTGTATATAACAAACGTCTCGAAGTATATGACACTATTTCAAACGTGGTTCTGCTTGATATTGAAAAAAATGAAATATTTACAACACCCCTGTTATCAGCTCAATTTTCATTTGAAACATTCCCGGTTTTTTCAGCAGACGGACTTAAGCTATATTTCTGTTCAGCCAGGGCCATGGAAATGCCGGAAAATTATCAGTCAGTAAGGTACAGCCTCTGCAGCATTAATTTCAATCCTGGAACGAGATCTTTTGATACGCAGGTCGATACACTGATTTCTGGTTTATTGTCAGGAAAGACAGTCAGTCAGCCAAGAACTTCCCCCGATGGTAAATACATTCTTTATACTTCCTTTGATTACGGCAACTTTCCGGTCTGGCATAAAGAGGCTGATCTCCACATGATCAACTTATCAACCGGATCTGTGGATACCATGCTACTGGTAAATTCAGATAACTCAGATTCTTATCACAGCTGGTCGTCTGAGAGCAAATGGTTTGTATTTGCAAGCAAACGCGATGATGGAATGTACGGCAAACCCTATTTTGCACATATTGATGAAAATGGTAATTGTACCAAACCTTTTTTGCTTCCACAGAAAAATGCCGATTTCTATGATTGTTTTCTTAAATCCTTTAACATACCGGAATTAGCTAAAGGTCCCGTTCAATTCAATCCATATGATATTGAACACTCTTTTAAGAGATTAACAGCTGAAAAAGTTAAATTTGTCGGGACTAAATCAGGGTACTGAAAATTTGCCATACATGATAGCGATAATAAGTATTGATGTGTCAGAGGACTGAAATTCTGATAAATATGAAAGACAGAAGTTTTATTAGATACGCTGAATATATTTTTACCGGAACATTCTGCACCGGCATATTTATCTTTTTTGCTTTTTTTTACAACCATCATTTACATTTTAAGGAACAGCTGCAGTTATTTCTTCTTACCGATGATTACTTTATTTCAAAAATAAGTTTTCCGGGAGGATTTTCCGGCTATCTTGGCGGTTTCCTGACACAGTTCTATTATTTATCATTGGCTGGTTCACTGATTATTACACTATTGATATTTGGTATTCAGCAGTTAACAAAGCTCATACTTTTCAGGATAAACCAGAACAGATCATTTGTCCCGCTTAGTTTTGTGCCGGCATTGTTCGTTGCAATGATTATTTGTGACGAGTTTTATCCATTGTCCGCACTTATAGGATTCATGGTTGCTTTGGTATCCGGACTGATTTATATAAATATAAAGACTGATAAATATCGTTTAATTTCAGGTCTTGCCCTGTTATTGTTAACTTATTGGCTTGCAGGAGGTTCGTATCTTTCGCTGTTTTTGATGATTCTCATGTTCGAGTTAATCACTTTCATTAAATCCAGGTATAAGATAAAACCCCATATCACGGCAAGTAATGTAGATATTAAACCGCAATACAGTCTTAAAATCTGGCATTTTATTGCATATATCGTTCTCGTGGTTTTTTCCCCACTCCTGGTAAAAAAGTATTTTATACTTCAGCCTTTTATGCTGACCTTTATGAGCGAATACTATTATGATCTTCGCACTACAATACCTTTAACTATAACTGTTTTATTCCTCCTGCCGGTATTATTAATGTTATCTGTATTTCTTTTGCCGGCAGAACAAAAGTCTTATAAAACAGCTTTTCTTTTACAGATAGCTTTTTTATTTTTGGCAGCTTTTGCAGGTTTCAGAATATGGACAAACTTTAGTGCAGAGGAGATTATGACCTACGATTATCTTGTCAGGAATGAACAATGGGAAGAGGTTATAAAAATTGCCGAAAAGAAACCCCCTCATAACGATCTTTCACTTGCAATGCTGAACCTTTCGCTTGCAAAGACAGGGCAGTTGGGAAACAAGATGTTCCACTTCAGACAGCATGGAGAAGGTGGTCTTTTCCTTCCTTTTGCCAGGGAACATGTGGCACCACTGATGGGTAATGAGATATTCTATCATTTAGGCCTGGTTAATGCCTCACAGGAATATGCATTTGAAAGCATGGAAACAATTCCAAGCCTGAATAAATCAGTCAGGGTAATAAAAAGACTGGCAGAGACGAACCTGATAAATGGTAATTACAGGGTTTCGGAGAAATACCTTAAGCTGCTGACAAATACTTTATTTTACAGGAGATGGGCTAAAGAGACAAAGAAATATCTTTATAATGATGATTTGATTGAGAAACATCCTGATTATGGAGAAAAGAGAGAGTTGATGATTAAAGAAGATTTCTTTTTCAGAGTCCAGAATATGGAAGGTGCTCTGAACATGATGCTTAAGGAAAATCCCGGGAATAAGATGGCATTTGAATATCTTATGGCTTTTTACATGATTAACAAAGATCTGAGTAACTTTGTCAATTGTATTCCCATGATGGAAAATATGGATTACAGGGAAGTCCCGGTTTCAATTCAGGAAGCAATGATGTATGTTATCGGACTGACTTCTACTAATCCGCTCGAAAATGCTCCTGATTATATCAGCGAGAATACGAAAAACAGGATGAAAGCTTATGCAGATATTTATACCAGAGATCCTGATGCAAAGGAAAGACTTAGTAAAAATTTTTCAGATACATACTGGTATTATCTTCATTTTGCAGAGATTGAAAAGAAAATGGAATAAAACTGAAAACATTAAAAAAACAACCGGACATGAATAAAGGACATAATCTGATATTATTGATAACAATCTTGTTACTCTCCTCTTGTACAGGATCTGTTACAAGATTCACTGAGAAGAACACCTTACCTTCCCTTTTTCCCGATTATAAAGAAGCGGTTATTCCTGTTAATATAGCGCCTTTGAATTTCAGACTAAATGAGCAGGCTGAACGATTGCATGTCACTATCGAAGGGAAAAGCGGGAAAATTGATATCAGGGGAAAGGATAAGATCAATATCCCCCTGAAAGCATGGCATGAACTTCTGAAGAATAATTCCGGAGGCAGCCTCACGGTTACTGTTTTTGCCCGCAAGGATAATCAGTGGAACAGATATCTACCCTTCAGCATCCATATTAAAAATGATCCTGTTGATCCATGGCTGGCTTACCGGCTGATCGCTCCGGGTTATGAATCGTGGAGTGAGATGGGAATCTATCAGCGTAATATTTCCACTTTTGACGAAGAACCGATAATTGATAACCGTCTTCTGACCGGTAACTGTATGAACTGCCATTCATTCAGAGCAAATAATCCTGAGGAAATGGTTTTTCATCTGAGGGGTAATATCGGAGCTACGATGCTTGTTAAAGATGGAGAAGTGTTTAAACTGAACACAAAAACTGATGAGACGATTTCAAATTGTGTCTATCCGTACTGGCATCCCTCGGGTGACTATATTGCTTTTTCCGTTAACAATATATCACAGGTTTTTCATTCTCAAAAAGACAAAAGGATAGAGGTGATTGATTCAAGATCGGACCTTGTGGTTTACAATATTGCAAGCAACAAACTGATAACCAGTATACTTATTACTCAGGAGGACAGTTTTGAAACCTTTCCAACCTTTACTCCTGACGGTAAATGGCTGGTATTCTGCAGTGCTGAAAAAGGAAGCATGCCCGATGATTATAACAGAATTAAATACAGCCTTTGCAAAATTTCCTTTGATCCCTCAACAGGTAATTTTGGCAATCAGATCGACACTCTTGTCAGCTCTCATCAAACAGGCAGGAGCGTCTCATTCCCGAGAATCTCTCCTGACGGTAAATACCTGATCTTCACATTATCGGACTATGGTAATTTTTCGATCTGGCACAAGGAGGCTGATCTGTATCAGCTTGATTTGAGTACCGGTGACTTCAGTCCTGTAGATCTGATCAACAGCGACGATACAGAGAGCTATCATTCATGGTCCTCGGATTCGCACTGGTTAGTATTCAGCAGCCGCAGGATTGACGGGCTTTATACTCGTCCTTACCTTGCTTATGTGGATGAATCCGGACAGTTCAGTAAACCTTTTCTGTTGCCACAAAAAGATCCGGATTATTATGATATGTCTCTCAGATCATTTAATGT
>CAZQVL010000043.1:0-17325 GCA_964596715.1 uncultured Rikenellaceae bacterium | reverse complement strand
CTCAATGTCTTTACCAACCTGAAAAATTATTCAGGTTACCTCAAAATCAAAGATATAATAGTTAAATCAGTTATTGATTCGTTTGGTGATCATTGTCCTGCAATTAACGTCTCCATCCATCCTCCTGAAAAGCCATGGAATGTGATTGTCGAGGCGTTTTTTATTATTTCTGATCCCTCTGAGGCAGTTACAAAATTTTGTAATTCAATACCTTATGTAATAATTAACTCACAATCTGGTAAAGAGATATGGGGGGCAGGTCTCGGTTGCGGTTTGTATCCTGACGACACAAGAAAAGCCGCAATGGCAGCTTTCGATCAGATGGTTGTTATTCTCAGGAATGAAGAGATGTCGTTAAACAACATCGTCAGGCAATGGAACTATATAGGAAACATTCTGTCTGTTAAAGATGGATTCCAGAATTATCAGGCTTTTAATGAAGTAAGAAGTGAATATTATCACAAATACAGGACTGTTTCAGGTTTCCCGGCAGCTACAGGCGTGGGAATGGGTTTGGGTGGCGTAATGCTCGATTTCTGTGCTGTAAAAGCTGATGAGTCGGTTAAAATACACCCCATCAGCAATCCAAATCAGGTCAATGCATATGAATATGGGCAGCAGGTTTTAAAAGGACTGGCCAATAAAGGTAAATCCGGGAAACACCCTCCTCAGTTTGAGCGTGCGCTTTTGCTTACAAATAAACAGGTTTCCGTGCTTCATGTCTCCGGTACTGCTTCCATTATCGGGCAGGAAATCATCGGCAGGGAAGATATTGAGGAACAAACACTGGTAACGATAGAGAATATAAAGAAATTAACAGATCCGGAAAGGATCAGTCAGATAACCGATACCCCTGTTCAGTATTCCGGGAGGTATGATCTGCTGAGAGTCTATATCAAACGCCAGGAAGATTTTGGAATTGTAAAAACAATTTGTGATGAACATTTTCCGGGAGTTCCGATTGTTTATGTCGAAGCTGATATCTGTCGCGATGATTTATTAACAGAGATTGAAGCAGAGTATTTTTTGAGAAGCTGATATTGTTTATTCCTGATTTTAAAGGTTAGCTGCCAGGCAAGCTAAGTGCCAGTAATATTAAATCTCTGAATATGAATAAATTACTTATATTATCGGTCCTGGGTTTCTTAGTTACCGGATGTTCATCACAGGGATGGGAAGAGATACCTTCCGGAGTTGTCATCAATCTTAAAGGGAAAACGGGTCAGGATACCAGGAAACTAAAACTGGAGGTCATAAACGATCAGATAATTCATATTGTCGCCTCTCCGGTTGCAGGATTCTCCGGAGATAAGAGTCTGATTGTTGATGGCAGCCGGATTGAATCTCCCTCGTTTGAGGTTGAAACTGCCGGGGATACTCTTGTTATTTCAACTTCAAAAATAAAAGCCAGAGTATCGCTGATAACAGGTCAGATTGTATTTTATGATGACGGGTATAACACCCTCCTCAGAGAACCTGTTGGAAGCGGAAAATCGTTCAAACCGTTCTCCATTGAAGGTACTGATGGTTATTCAATCCGCCAGGTTTTCCAATCACCGGACGATGAGGCGTTTTACGGTCTTGGTCAGCATCAGTCTGATGAATTTAATTATAAAGGATTGAATGAAAGCCTGTACCAGTACAATACAAAAGTATCAGTTCCCTTTGTTGTTTCTGATAAGAATTACGGTATTCTCTGGGATAACTATTCGCTTACAAAATTCGGTGATCCCCGCGATTATTCACAAATAGATCTTTTCAGATTGTTTGATAAAAATGGTGAAGAAGGAGCGCTTACAGCTAAATATTTCAATTCATCAGATACAGACAATATTTTCCTGGAGCGTAAAGAATCAGCTATTGATTACGAAAACCTTGAGACGGTTAAGAATTTTCCTGAAGATGTTCGTCTGGGCAGGTCAAATGTTATATGGTCGGGTAAAATTGAACCTCAGGAGACCGGACTCTATCATTTCAGGCTTTATTATGCCGGTTATGCCAGCCTCTATATCGACAACGATCTGGTAGTGCCCGAGCGCTGGCGTACAGCCTGGAACCCTAACACTTATAAGTTCACCAGGAGTATGGAAAAGGGAAGACAATACTCTGTACGGCTGGTATGGAGACCCGACGGTGGTGTTTCATATGTCGGCCTGAAAGCATTGAGCCCCCGGAGCCCAGAAGAACAGGGTGCTTTATCCCTGACATCGGAGATGGGTAATCAGATCGATTACTATTTTATTCATGGTGATAACATTGACAAAGTTATTAGCGGATACAGACAGATCACCGGCAAAGCTCCGATCATGCCAAAATGGGCTATGGGATACTGGCAAAGCAGGGAGCGTTACAGATCACAGGATGAACTTTTAGATGTCGTAAAAGAGTATCGTAAAAGGAGTATACCTCTGGATAATATTGTTCTCGACTGGTCATACTGGCCGGTTGATTCATGGGGATCGCATGAATTTGATCCGGAATTTTTCCCCGATTCCGACGGAATGGTTGATGAGGTTCACAGACTTAATGCCAGAATTATGATTTCCGTATGGCCAAAATTCTACTACACAACCGAACATTTCAAGGAATTCGACAGTAAGGGCTGGATGTACCGGCAGGCAGTCAACGACAGTATAAGAGACTGGATTGGAAAGGGTTATATTGGTTCATTTTATGATGCATACAGTCCCGGAGCCAGAGAACTCTTCTGGGAACAGATAAGAGAACATCTTTATACAAAAGGATTTGATGCATGGTGGATGGACGCTTCCGAACCTGATATACTCTCCAACGCCAGTATACAATACAGGAAACTTCTTTCAACACCTACTGCACTGGGTCCGTCAACCAAATTCTTTAATACCTACGCACTGGTTAATGCCATGGCTATCTATAACGGACAACGCAGCGTCGATCCGGATAAACGTGTCTTTCTACTTACACGGTCAGGATTTGCCGGTTTGCAGCGCTATTCAACAGCAACATGGAGCGGAGATATTGGAACACGCTGGGAGGATATGAAGGCCCAGATAGCGGCAGGACTTAACTATTCGCTTTCCGGGATACCTTACTGGACATCTGATATTGGTGGTTTCTGTGTTGAAAACAGATATATGAGGGCAGAAGAGGGATCAGAAGATCTTAATGAATGGAGAGAGCTGAATACCCGCTGGTACCAGTTCGGATCATTCTGTCCGCTTTTCCGCAGCCATGGACAATTCCCTTACAGGGAAGTATATAACATCTCACCCGAAGGACATCCGGCTTATGAAAGCATGGTATATTATGACCGTCTGAGATACTATCTGATGCCTTACATATACTCCATTGCCGGTCTGACATATTTCAACGACTATACAATTATGCGGGCAATGATAATGGATTTCAGTAGCGATAAAAATGTCAGGAGTATTGGAGACCAGTATATGTTCGGGCCATCGCTGCTGGTTGCACCGGTGTATAAATACCAGGCACGGGAACGCGAGGTCTATTTTCCTGAATTATGCGGATGGTATGATTTTTATAACGGAAAATTCATTGCAGGAGGTCAGATGCTCCGGGTCGAAGCACCGTACGAAAGGATGCCATTGTTTGTTAAAGAAGGATCAATCATTCCGTTCGGGCCTGAGATCCGGTTTACTGGTGAGAAACCTGCCGATCCGGTGACTCTCTATGTTTACACCGGCAGGAACTGTGCTTTCACTCTGTATGAGGATGAAGGAACAAACTATGATTACGAGAATGGAGAATGCAGTACTATCAAATTCAGTTTTAACAACGAGACCGGGGAACTTACAGTAGGTGAAAGGAATGGCAGTTTTGACGGGATGCTGAAAGAGAGGACTTTTCATGTTATCTGGGTAAGCAAAGAAAAACCTGTGGGATTTGAAACGGGTAATAAACAACAAATTACAGTACAATATACTGGTAACGAGATTGTTGTAAAAGGGAGTAAGTAATACTTTAATCGGCTAATTATGGTTGTTATGGGAAAAAAATTTTGTTTTGTAGAATTTCTGATAATAGTGATGCTTGGTCTGCCGGCCGGAGTGTTACAGGGGCCGGATCAGGTAAACTCACCGACCTTATAACCGGTGAACAGATCAGTAGCGACGGCAAAACATCAAGCATGATCTGGGGCTGGGAAAGAGAAGAAAAGATATACTTTGATATTGTACTGAAACCACATAGCTACCGGGTTTTTGAAACAGAATAGTTATTATAAATTATTCCACTGGTTCAATAATTATTTTAAAAATTAACCAACAACATGGGTAAATTGTTAATTTAGCAAAAACTAATCAGAAATAAAAATGAAAAGAGTTCTTCTATTATCACTAACCCTGGTTGCAGTTGGTATTTTATTTTCTGCCTGCAATCAATCAGCAAAAAAAAAGGAAATGGTTAAACAAGAGATTTACGGAACACATCAGGGAAAAGAAGTTCATCTTCTGACTCTTACAAACAAGGCAGGTAATGTCATCAGGCTCACAAACTGGGGAGCCAGGATCACATGGATAGAGGTTCCCGACAGAGACGGGAAAAAGGATAACATTACTTTCAGTTATGATACTTTTGAAGGTACCATAAAAGGTGATATGTCTTTTGGATCAGTTGTGGGAAGATATGCCAACCGGATCGCAAACGGAAAATTCACTCTTGACGGAGTAGAATATACTCTCCCTCAGAACAATGGACCAAACACTCTTCATGGTGGCCCTGGCGGATGGCATAGTGTTGTCTGGGATACTGAAGTATTGGAGGACAGTGAATTCCCTGCCGTTAAGTTTACATATGTAAGTCCGGATATGGAGGAGGGCTTCCCCGGAACGATGAATGTTGAGGTTATATACACATGGACCGACAATAATGAAATAATAATGGACTACACATGCACCACTGATAAAAAAACGGTTCTGAATGTTACAAATCATGCATATTTTAATCTTCATGGTGCTGGCAACGGGGATATTCTTGACCATGAACTTACACTCAGGGCTTCAGCCTTCACACCTGTTGATTCAGTGATGATCCCAACAGGTGAGATCCGTCCGGTAGTCGGAACTCCTTTTGATTTTACCACACCCCACCTGATTGGAGAAAGGATTAACGATGATTATGAACAACTGATACTTGGCCGCGGATACGATCATAACTTCGTACTTGACAATAAAGAAGAGGTTGATGCAACAGTCTATGAACCAGCCAGTGGCCGTGTACTTGAAGTTCTTACAGACCAGCCGGGAATGCAGTTTTATACAGGCAATTTCCTTGATGGCTCACATATAGGTCACGGGGGAAAACCATATAATTTCAGATGCGGCTTCTGCCTTGAGTCAGATCACTACCCCGATAGCCCTAATCATCCTGAGTTCCCTTCAACAGTTCTCAATCCGGGTGAAACATTCAAATCACGTACTGTTTATAGATTTTCAGTTAAATAAACTGAGATGCTTGTTATAGTTGCAGGGTGTTTGGTTGGGCAGTAGCAGCACCCAGCACCTTGAGTTGAATAGATAAAACAAAATTTATAAGTATAATTATGGCAACACGACGAGTTTTTTTGAAGAATACTGCTATTGCAGCTGCAGGGATAGGTCTGGCTCCCACTGTATCGGGCAAAATACTCGGCTCCTCACCCGCCGACAGGATTAATATTGGTGTTATAGGTTGCAACGGGCAGGGCTACAGTGACCTTAGAGCTTTTCTTGAACATCCTCAGGTAGAGTGCATTGCATTATGTGATATAGATGAGAATGTCCTTAACAGCAGAGCAACCGGTGTTGAAAAGATACGTGGGAAAAAGCCTGCAAATCTTTATAAGGACTGGCGCAGGATAATAGACAACAAGGATATTAACCTCGTTATCGTAGGAACACCTGATCACTGGCATTGTTTGCAGATGATTTCGGCATGCGAGGCAGGTAAAGATGTCTTTTGTGAGAAACCAATGGGTAATACTATTGAGGAATGTAACCTGATGGTGGAAGCTGCCCGGAGGTACAACAGCATTGTACAGGTGGGACAATGGCAAAGAAGCGATCCTCACTGGCTTGACGCGGTCGATTATATACAATCCGGCAAGCTGGGAAAAATAAGGCTTGTCAGAGTGTTTTCTTATCAGGGCTGGTGCCCGACTATTCCGGTACTCCCCGACGAGCCCGTTCCGGCCGGTGTTGATTATGATATGTGGCTTGGTCCGGCAACCAAACGCCCCTTCAACCGGAACCGTTTTCACTTTACCTTCCGCTGGTTCTGGGATTATGCAGGTGGATTGATGACCGACTGGGGAGTTCATTTACTGGATTTTGCCCTGTTCGGAATGAATGTCACGGCACCTAAATCCGTAATGGCTATGGGAGGTAAATATGGCTATCCCGATGATGCATGTGAAACGCCCGACACTTTACAGGCAATATACGAGTTCGACGGATTCAATATCTTCTGGGATCATGCCATAGGTATTGATGACGGCGCTTATGGACGTAATCACGGTCTGGGTTTTGTTGGTGAAAACGGAACCCTGGTAGTGGATCGCAGCGGATGGGAAGTAATACCTGAGGTTGTTAACAGGAAAGCCCGCATGGAAGCTGTTCCCCTTTCAAAAGGAACCGGACAGGGTTTAAGAAACCATGTCAAGAACCATATCGATTGTATTAACAGCCGGAATAAGAATACAAATGCCAATGTTGAGATCGCTGCCCATATTGCTAAATTCTCACATCTTGGAAATATTGCATACCGGACTGGCAAAAAGCTGGTATGGGACGGCACGAAGTTTACGAATGACAACGATGCCAACAAATATCTGGTACCGAGTTACAGGTCACCATGGAAGCTGCCTTCAGTATAAAATGTGTTAATTAATCTAAGTTCCTTGTTGCTGGTTATTTGGAAATAAGAAAAATATACATAATATAGTTTATCCAGCAACCGGGAACCAGCAACTTGAGTTAATTAGCCGTTAAAACAACCACCTGAATCAATTTAATAAATCAGAAAATGGATTATCCGGTTTTCTCAATTTCATCGCTGGTATTTTTGGGAACACTTGCCGGTTGTAATCCCGGAGGCAGCCCGGCTGAAGCCGATAAAGAAGAGTCCGGTAAACCCAACGTTTTATTTATTTTCGCAGATGACCAGAGAGCCGATGCAATGGGATGTTCAGGTAATCCGTATATTAAAACCCCGAACATTGATAGCCTGGCACAAACAGGTATACGTTTTACAAATGCCTATATTATGGGCGGGCATCATGGTGCAATCAGTGCACCAAGCAGAGCAATGCTTCTTAGCGGGAAGTATTTATTCAATGTCTATGACAAGCTGGATGGGGTAAATACCATGCCTGTGCATTTCGCTGAACAAGGGTACGAAACATTCGGAACCGGTAAATGGCATAACGAAAAGAGCGCCTTTGAAAAATCATTTAAGAAAGGAAAGAATGTTTTTCTGGGTGGAATGAGTGATCATTTTCAAGTTCCGTGCCGTGATCTGAGATCTGATGGTAAATTGTCGGACCCTGAAAAAAAAGGCTTCTCAACTGATCTCTTTTCCGGTGTTGCCATAGAATTTATAAATGATTATGCCAGCGGTGACCGTAAAAATCCATTCTTTTGCTACGTTGCTTTTACTGCTCCGCATGATCCGTATTCCCCAAAACCTGATTATATAGATACCTATCCCGATCAGTCACTCCCTTTACCTGGTAATTTCATGCCGTTGCATCCTTTTCAATTCGATGACCTGACAATAAGAGATGAAAATCTCTCACCATGGCCTCGGACGCCTGAGATTATCAGATCAGCCCTGTCCGATTACTATGGTCTGATTACTCACCTCGACGATAAAGTTGGTGATATCATCGGGACCCTGAAGAAGCATGGTTTGTATGATAATACAATTATTGTATATGCAGCTGACAATGGTCTGGCAATTGGCAGTCACGGATTGCTTGGTAAGCAAAACCTCTATGAGCACAGTACAAAGGTTCCTTTGATTATCACAGGCCCGGGAATTCCTGAAGGTAGTACCTCCGACGCACTGGTATACCTTTTTGATCTGTATCCCACGTTTGCAGAATTATGTAAACTGCCGGCACCAGCTGATATAGACGGTAAGAGTCTTGTACCGGTTATTTCCGGTAATTCAGAAGGAGTACGGACTTCACTTTTTACAGCTTACAGGCATACTGTCAGAGCTGTAAGAACCAATGAATGGAAGTTAATAAGGTATCCGGAAAGAGATTATAATCAGTTGTTTAATCTTAAGGATGATCCGATGGAGCTTAATAACCTCGCTTATAAGGATGTTTATAAACCAATAATGAACGAGCTGTCCAATCTGATGAAAGACTGGCAGGTAATAGCGAATGATACGGTCCCGTTAAAAGTAAACAAAACATTGCCGCTCAATTATGACCATACCCAACTGGTCAGGAAACCTGATGCTCACCAGCCGGAATACACGCTTAACAAGTATTTCAGGAAGGAGCAATAATCACATTAAAAAAGTATTGCACCCGCAACATTAGGTTTCTACCTGACTATGCTTTACATTAATCGGAAAAATAATTTTTACCATACGTAAGGTATAGTTCCGGTTTCATCCACTACATACCCCCATTTATCTATGTACGACTGTCCTGGTAAAAATTCATCGTTGAGATCTTCCAGTTTTTGTATCAGGGCTTTCTCCAACTTCGCCTCCAATCTCGAGAACTCAGGATTCCCCGCCAGATTAGTTTGTTGGTAGGGATCAGCTATATTATCAAAAAGCAACCATGGTCCATCTAATTTTCTTACATAAGTATATTGACTTGTCCGGATACCTCTGTATTCAACTCCACCCCTGCCTCTGTTCCATTCTCCAAATGGAGTGACCGAAAGAATCAGCTTGTTGATGTCCTTCGGTTTCTTATTACCTTTTACGTACCTGGAAAAATCATCACCTTCGATGGATTCAGGAATATCTATATTACAAAGACCCAGCAGGGTTGGTAAAATATCAGGAGTACCTATCGGTGCGTCAATCGTTTTTGCGTTATCCCCATGAATCGCGGGATAATGTAAAAGAAAAGGTACAAGAATTGACTCATCAAATGGCTTTTGTTTCCTTTCCATCCCGTGAGAATAAAGCATGTCCCCATGATCTGAGGTAAAAATAAAAATTGTATTATTTGCAATCCCTGTATCTTCGATCGTCTTCAATAACATAGCGAGGCAATCATCCAGGGCATTGATGTGTGCATAGTACCCTTTAAGGTCATTTTTTGCTTTACCCCTGTCCTGATCGGGAACATTGGGACGCAATTGTATATTAATAGTTTCATACTTCTTTTGATATTTTTCCGGAGCTGTATTATATGGATTGTGCGGGGGTCCCCAGGATAAAACTAATAAGAATGGATTTTCTCCATTCGCATGTTTCTTAATAAAGTCCTGTGCATCAAGCGTTTGATAATATGCATCATATCCCTGCCATTTGGATGGAATGGTATCTTCATTTGCGTAATAAACAGAGTTGTTGTAATTATGGGTACACTCAAGCGCTTTCCAGTATTCAAATCCCTGTCTTCTTTCCGGTGGAATATAGCTGGACCGTTCATGACCGTCAAGGTGCCATTTGCCAATGTAAGCTGTTTTGTATCCGGCATTTTTATAGATTTTCCCCATACTGTTGATTTCAGGGTTCAGAGATGCATCGTTCATAAATATTCCATGTGATAAAGGATACTGACCTGTGAGGAGGCTTCCCCGGTATGGAGAACTGACAGGAGCATTAGATACTGCTGTTGTGAACACAATTGATTCGGAAGCTAATTTATCAATGGCAGGAGTAAATGCGTTGGGATCACCTGCAAAGCCTGTTGCCTGTGCCCGCCACTGGTCAGCAAATACAAAGACCACGTTGGGTTTTTGCAAAACATTTTTTGAATCCTTATTGATACTGCATCCGGTTGTAAGAATGCTTAATGCTACACCTGAAAAGATTACTTGTCTGACTTCATCGGTTCTCATTGTACAAATTTTTCATTAGTGTCTGGAGTTCATGTAGTATTTAAGCTTTCGTCCATTAATGTAAATATCGTAAGTAAATCAGTTGCTTCCAGCAAAACCGAAACATTAAACCCGTGTGAAAAAGGACAGGCATTAGAGTCAGTTTTATATTTAATTTTATGAATTAATCATGATAAAGTAAAGAATAAATTATTTATGTATTATTTTCAAATAGTCAAATTTAAGTCGAAAACCCAAAAGAGAAGGATTCTTTTAATCAGTTGATGATTATTAGGTCAGTATTTGAAGAGAAAATAATGTTGATCAGGAGCCTAAGGTGCGAGAGATAATAATTTTATTCTACAATGAAAATTAAATTTCAGGTTCCGTTAATAGCTGCGGGAGTCTCAGCCATAGCTGTAGTATGTTGTAAGAAAGAGACCCCGATGCCTAATATTGTTTTTATTCTGGCTGATGATCTGGGCTATTCTCAATCTGGCTGTTACGGAAGCAATTATTACCGGACACCCGGTATCGACAGACTTGCCAGAGAGGGTATCCGTTTTACAAATGCTTATGCAGCCTGTTCAGTTTCTTCACCAACGAGAGCCAGTATAATGACAGGTAAATATCCTGCCCGGTTGCATATAACTGATTTTATAGCAGGCAACATCAGAGACGATTATCCTCTTTCACAGCCTGACTGGCAGAAATTTCTTCCCCTTGAAGAAATTACGCTGGCTGAATTGTTCAGAGAGCAGGGGTATAAAACAGCAATCTTTGGTAAATGGCACCTTAGTGTGACAAAATTTGGACCTGAAAGCCTTCCCTTCAATCCTGACAAACAAGGCTTCGAGCAACATTTTGTTAGTGATAAACCGGACAGAAATACTGATCCTGAACATGATCCTCATAAATCAGATTCTATTGGTAACACATCTATACAATTCATCAGGGAAAATGCCGGAGATCCATTCTTTCTTTTTGTGAGTTTCAGTGCTATCCATAATCCCCTGATGGAAAAGGCAGATTCAATTAAAAAGTGGGAGGATGTTAAAGGAAATGATAAACCGGAGAATAATCCGGTTATAGCTGCTATGTTATCAAGGATGGATAGAAATATCGGGAAAATACTGGATGTAATTGATGAACTGAACCTTGCCTCAAATACTATTGTTATATTTTTCTCTGATAACGGAGGACTGGAGAGCGATGCGATGCAAACACCTTTGCGAAAAGGTAAAGGCTGGCTCTATGAAGGAGGAATTCGTGTACCCTTGATTATCAGGTGGCCCGGTGTTATCAGAGAAGGTCTTGTAAGTAATGAATTAGTTTCTTCAATAGATTTTATGCCTACCTTTTGTGATTTATTCAATACAGACATAAACCCCAATATCGATGGGATAAGCATACTTTCTCATTTGAAAGCGGGAGCAGATTTGCCCGAGAGGAATATTTACTGGCACTATCCACATTATCACCAGGGGCCTCCTTCCGGAGCTGTCAGAAATGGGAAATGGAAGCTTATTGAATGGTATGAAAAGAGTCTTACAGGTGATGGGAAATCAGCTTTCGAACTATATGACCTGGAAAGTGATATCAGCGAATCAGTAAATCTGACAGACAGCCTGAATGAAATAACCATAAAACTGGCAGACGAATTAAGGAGGTGGAGAAAAGATGTAAATGCTCAAATGCCCGTTATGAATAAAAGATATTCCAGCAAACAGAATAATAATTAATAATGTAGTCTCAAATACACAAGATTATGAAAAATCAGATTTCAAGGAAGAAATTTCTGCAGACTGCTGCTGTTGCAGGCACAGTAGTTATGGCGCCAGGTTTTTCAATGCCTTCTGTAAATGAACAGAAACAGGAAACCGCAATAATTCTGAATAAGAATCCTTTTAAAATCGGGTTAATGACTTACCTGTTAGGCAGGGACTGGGATATTGAGACAATAATAAAAAATTGTACTGCAACGGGTTTCCAGTCTGTTGAGCTCAGGACGACACATGGCCATGGTGTTGAGGTCACGCTTACTTCAGCACAGAGGGCTGAAGTTAATAAACGGTTTAAAGATTCACCTCTGGACACTATTAGCCTTGCCAGCGCGTTTCAGTATCATTCTCCCGACCCCGCAGAGCTTAAGAAGAATATCGAAGGAACGAAGGAATATGTTCTCCTTGCAAGGGATGTGGGCGCTACAGGGATCAGGGTTTTTCCCAATGCATTTCCTGAAGAGGTATCAAGGGAGAAAACAATGGAACAGATAGGGAAAGCTCTGGCAGAGGTTGGTAATTATGCAAATGATTACGGTGTCGAAATAAGGGTATGTGTCCATGGACAGGGAACAAGCTTTGTGCCTGTTATTAAGAAAATTATTGACTATTCACAAAGTCCCTTTGTGTTTGTGAACTGGAATTGCAACCTTTCCGACTCGGAAGGCGAAGGATTTGTATATAACTTCAATTCTGTAAAGGACCGCATCAGAGGAGTGCATATGCATGATCTGCATGACCCGGACTATCCTTACCGTCTGTTTTTCAAATTATTGGCAGAATCAGGATATAAAGGTTATTGTAACGCCGAGATCGGCAGAGTAAGCTGTGAACCTGTCGAGTATATGAAATGTTATAAGGGACTCTTTCTGGCACTTCAGAATGCCATCTAATTTTATGAAAGCAAATCAGATAATTGGAATTCATCCCTAATAGTAGATTAATGAAGCAGAAAGCATATATTATAGTTTTTTTATTTATCTCTTTTTTTGTTTTAACGGATTGTAAAACTAAAAGTGAAAAGAGCAAAGACCTGGTTTCCCCGGTTTCCGGGGAGGTTAACAATACTAAACCGGAGCAAAATATTTCGATTCATGAGGCAGCATTAAATGGTCAGTTAAGTCAGGTAATGAGACTGCTCGAAGAAGGATTGGATGTAAATATAAAAGATCAGGAAGGACGTACAGCTTTGATGTATGCCTCATTTAACGGGCATACGGAAATAATGAAAAAGCTCATCGAAAAGGGGGCGCTTGTGAATGAACGTGACAGTTACGGACGTACAGCTTTGATGATGGCTTCATCAGGTCCTTTCCCGGCATCTGTTAAATTGCTTTTGGATCATCAGGCAGATCCAAATATTACAGACACGGATGAGCATTTTACTGCCCTTATGTATGCTGCTGCCGAAGGGCATCTGGATGTAGTGAAGATTTTGCTTTCATACAGAGCTGATCCTGCTTTAAAAGATGTTGATGGTGACGATGCAATAACCTTCGCTAATAATAATGGCCATAAAGAAGTAGCAGCGCTTCTGCAGTCTCTTAAAAAATAAAGTGAGTCAAATGATTGAGGTGCAGGAATCAATCTTCAGACTTCCAACTTCGGGCTTCCGACTGATTAGATACAAATATTTCTTCTTTTATGAAAGCTTTGTCAACCACAGTTATTTGTTCCCTGAGCGGAGGACTTATCCTCATGGTCTCCTGTTTTATTGAACATTTTCTAAAATGAAATAATAACTCTGAACATGAAATAGCCATGATACAAATAACACCAACCGGAATGAATATTTCTCTTTATGGCTATTCCATCTGGCCATTAAAAATTAAAAAATATACAGATGAAAAACCAGATTAAATTTATTTCTAAATTTCTCAATACAGAGAACCCAAAAAAAGTAACCGTCTGGTTTCTTACCATCCTGAGAATAGTTGTCGGATGGCATTTTCTTTATGAAGGTATTGTAAAATTGTTCAATCCTGGCTGGTCGTCAATGGCTTATCTATTGGAGTCGAAATGGCTGTTTTCCGGGTTTTTTCACTGGCTGATCAGCAATAACACTACATTGCAGATTGTTGATTTTCTGAATATATGGGGATTGATAATTATTGGTACTTGTTTGTTTATCGGTTATTTCACCCGTGCTGCAAGTATATCGGGAGCCCTCCTGCTCCTTCTGTATTATATTGCCAGTCCGCCGTTTGTTTATTCATCTATACCAGTTACAACCCACTTTTACATAATCAATTATAACCTTATTGAAGCACTTGTCCTGGTAGTTATAGCCTCATTACCTAAGGATTTTCTTTGGAGTTTCCAACGGTTTATTGTTAAATATCACCAAAAACGTAAAGATCAGAAATTTCCAGCCAGTGATAACCACCGGATTCTCGAAACAACGGACATGTCAAGGCGTGAGTTGATAAAAAACCTTGCAGTACTTCCGCTCTTCGGAGCAGTTTTTTTCGGTATGGCTAAAAAAAGAGGATGGATAAGTTTTGAGGAAGAAAACCTGGCTGCCCGGACGGACGCAATAAGCAGCGCTTCATTGATGCTTGGAAATGTATTATCCGTCAGTGAGTTAAAAGGCAAGGTGCCTGCAGGTAAAATAAAGGATGTTACCTTAAGCCGGCTTATGATAGGTGGTAACCTGATCAGCGGATTTTCTCATGCCCGTGACCTGATTTATGTATCTACATGGCTTAAGAAATATTTTACCGATGAAAAAGTAATAGAAACTTTATGGCTTTGCGAAGCCTGTGGAATCAATACAGCAATCTTTCGTTGTGATGAAATTACTATCAGAATATTGGAAAAATACTGGAAAAGAGGAGGGAAAGTACAATGGCTGGCTCAGACATACCCCGAGGGGGATGACCTTACAAATATCAAATTAGCCATTGATCATGGCGCCATGGGTGCATTTGTGATGGGAGGAATAGCAGACCAGATTGTTTATGAAAATAAGATTGATGATTTGCGTAAACCCATTGAGTTTATCCAGAAAAAGGGACTTATAGCCGGAACAGCCTCTCATACAATAATGGTTCCAAAAGCTTGTGTTGAAAATGAAATTAAACCCGATTTCTACATGAAAACTTTTCATCATAACAATTACTGGTCAGCTACACCTGTTGATCCGAATAATCCTTACCTGCCGAAAGATGGAGACGATCATAACATGGCACACGACAATATCTGGTGTATGTCTGATAAAACGACTGCAGATTTCTTTAAAGAAAATCCCACGCCGTGGATCGCTTATAAAATACTTGCTGCCGGTGCAATCAAGCCGGAAGACGGTTTGCGTTATGCATTTGGAAACGGAGCTGATTTTGCATGCGTGGGGATGTTTGACTTTCAGATTGTTGAAGATGTAAATATCGCTTATGATATTCTTAATTCGGAATTGAAACGAGAAAGAAAATGGTATGCATGATATTGACTGATTATTAAAAATCATTCTTAAAGTGCATGAAGTGGATATGAGAATGAGGTTTATGAAGTTACCGTTATGCTGTTTAATTTGCTACAGGCCGATGAGAACAATTATTTTAATAGTTCTTATTGTTGTAACCTTCGTACAATGTTCCCCTCCCGGGGTGGAAGATATAAAATGGGCTGATAATATCCGGGTTGTACTGGATAATACAACTCCACTGGAATATGATCGTGACGGCCGGCTTCCTCTGTACCTCTGGCCGGCAATAGATGCCGGCGATTTAGATAGTAAAGCTGCAGAAATACTTGTGAGGGAACTTGATAAGCGTGGTATTGGTCTTGTGTGCTCCTGGGACATAAAAGATACAGAAAAAGTATTGAAGAATTGTCTTACTGTTGCACATGCACAGAAAAAGCTTGGGAAGCGTGTTAATATTGAAGCCACGGCACTTCTCAATTCTTTCTTTAATGGAGATGAACGTACTGCACATATTGATGATGAAGGCAAACCATTTTTCGATGACAGTTTCGGCGCTCATAAGATGGGTTGTCCCTTTGCTGTTGATTTCAGGAAGAAGGAAATACGGGCGCGGATTGAATTTTTTGTCAGGAAGTATAAACAGGAATCGCTACCTGTGGATTTCATTTTTACTGATTGGGAGATCGATGGACCCCTTGAAGTTAACAGGGCTTATGAAGCATCAAAAAAATGCATAAGATGCCGGGAGTATATGGGAGATGATTTCAGCTATCGGGAATTTCAGAAGACCATGCGCGAGATGCGCTCATACCTGCAGAATTACAGCTATGCTGAACCTGTCCTTTCTTCCTTCCCCGATGCTCTGACAGGAAATTATGCGGTTTATCCTAACGATGGTTACCGTTATTGGTATGATTATTTCGAATATTATGTTGAAGGGCAACCTTATAAAGCAGATCAGAATGCAAAGTACAGACAATGGTATAATGATTTTCCTTCTACTGGTTACACATGTGCCATGCCTGTAGTTTACCCGTGGGAACCGATTTACAGCTGGTATGATTTTGAAAGTCCGGATTACAGATGGTTTTACAACATGCTTCTTGTGGCAAGCAATGCAGGCAAGAACACACCCCGGAATATTCCTGTCATCAGCTTTGTACATTGGCATACAATATTTGTTTCAGATAAACCTGATACTGCAATTAAGCAGATGAGCATGGAAAGCTATGAGGAGCTTCTGTGGCATATGCTGCTCAGGGGTACTGATACTTTCTTCATGTGGAGCGGGAAAAAGGAGTATCCTCAGGAAATAAAACTGGTTCATAAGGTTTATGCTGCTGCACAACAATACGGAGATTTTCTTGAGCATGGTTTACCTGTTATATTTGATGTTCCGGGTGAACCGGCAACTGTGATTTCCGGATTAGCCCTCGGAGATAGTATTCTCATTCGCCGCACGGATTTCGGGGAAAACAGGGATCCTGTTGAAATCCTGGCCGGTACAAAATTGATTACAGTTGAATATACACCGGGAATATGTAAGATAATCAGTTTAAGTTTGAAGTAAAAGAGATCAATGGTAGCAAAAGAAATTTTTAAGTTTGGCGATATAATCGCAACAAGAAGTAATGGCTTATTATCTAAAGCTATAAGGTGGTTCATGCAGTTGTATAAGCCGGGTTCACCAAGTTTCAGCCATAATGCTGTAATCATCAATATGTGGGGAAATTTATGGATTGCCGAAGCTCTCGCATGGGGAGTAAGGATATGGCCTATTGAACAATCGGGATACCTTACCAACAAGCAATGTATCATACTAAGACATAAACAGGGCTTTACAAAAGATCAGATAGAGGCTATGTCAAAAAAGATGGCAAGCCTGGCAGGCACCAGGTATCAATACGAAAATCTTCCAATGTGGGCAGCAAAAATACTGGTCCGCATTAATTTCTTTCGCAGAATTAACGAAAAGTCAATTTATTGTAGTGAGCTTGCAGCAATAGCCATTAATGAAGCATTTCCAGGCACTTTTGAAAACCCGAACATGGTTTCACCCGCTGATCATACAAGCAAGGGTATTTATAATGTGATTGATTATAACAATATACTATAGATAAGG
>CAZQVL010000042.1:20719-28617 GCA_964596715.1 uncultured Rikenellaceae bacterium | reverse complement strand
CCGGCCAGTCTTTTTCACCAAGTAATTCAATCGACTCGATTCCCATTTCTTTACAGGCTATTGCTAACTCTTCAAGAGGAATATCTCCGTAACACCACTGGCTGACTGAATGGCGGATATTACCTTTTAATTGTTGCATTGCTCCGTCAGTTCCCGCGAAGGCCTTGCTTAAGGGGGTTCCTGCAGCTGCTACTGCAGCTCCTGCCATACTTCCTATCATATTTCTTCTGGTCATAGTTTATAAATTTAATTGAGTATCTGGAATTATAAATATATGGGAGTAAATAATTGATTTTAACTTTTTCGAGTTCCGCTTTGCTCCGGTTCAAGCACTATAATTATTATTAAAGATAGCATATGGTCATTTTGTAGTTGGCCACTCCAAAAGAGGTTTAACAGTAAAATCAGGATTTTCGATCGCTCCTTCGGGAAGCAGCAGCACCGATAAAACAGCCTCTGAATTTGCCGGGATTACTGTTTCAAAACCCACCATAATTGTGCCGGGATTAGGAGCATCGTAATCGTTCACCGGGTCCGTACTCCATGTTTTCATTGTAATGGAAGCAGGAGATTGTACCTTCAGTATAAGTTTCTTCCCGTTTTTTATAAGTTCTGCCGTATTAATCCCTGTGATATTAACACTTGCCGACGTCAGCAGGTTCCACCTTACAGTTGTTTCGGCAGAAGGTGATTCAACTTCATCACGTATCATTACATACTGGTTATCAACAATTGCAATACCTCGCAGAGCCTTATTAAGGTGACCCATATACACACTGGTCATGTCAATGACAGCATTTAACATTCCTTCGTTATCCGAATAGCCAGTAATGGGGGCATAACCTTCAACAGACTGTAGCTGATTATTTACAGTAAGTGTATTATGAACACGATTATTATAACGCAAGACCTCCCATCGTTGGGAGTTCTGGGCCATACTCCACAGGTTTACGCCAGCTGTTTCGAGAGAATTATAGTTTTGTGAACCGAAATCCATAGCCCACCGTTCTCCTTCAGCATCCATCACAAATGAGCCGATATCCATATGTCCGTGATTAACTGAAGGCGAACCTCCTTTAAATCCGATATAGATCGCCTCAGGATCTGTCCATGACGTTCTCATCAATGCCAAAGGATTTTTCCCCTGTCCCACCCATATATTCGCTGATGGTGTTTTGATCCTGTCCATTGTCACACCTGCGCCCCAAATCATGATTGCAGGTAACAGCCTGTCGTTTGGCGGTTTTCTGTTGACAAGGTAAAAACGTTCTGACCAGAGCAGTGAAGGATCATTCAGCCGGTTTGCAAACCAGAACATGGCAGGATGCAGACTGCCTCCCTGTCCACAGTCGGAGTAGTTGAAGCAATATCGGGTCGGCCCGGTCATATGTTCAAGATATTCTGCAGTTTTAAAGAATCCGGGGTTTATTTCAAGGTCGAATTCATTACCGTAAGCTTTCTCCATAGCGCTCAAAAACATAGTGTTGAAGCTGGTCCCGTAACCCCAGTAACTGTATCCTTCCGGATAAGCTCCATCAGGCTGATAATCCTCCATTGGTAAAATTATTGAATTCTTTGCCCGATCCATTAAACTTACTGCCAGCTCATTCTCATCTTCGATGACAGCGAGAGCGCCGTACGTCATGCCCGCATTACAGACCTGATTCCAGTTATGGGATGCTTTGACCCAGCCGCTGTTTTCCGGGACAAGTGAGGATTTAAGCCCTTTGTTGATGATTGATTCTTTTATGATTTTTCGGGAATCATCCGGCAGTTCATTGTATAGCCAGTCATATCCTATCGCTGCTGCCATTGTCATCTCAGCTACATCAAGAAAGTGAGATGGATTCCAGTCGCTGAATTGTGAAATGGCTAAAAGCTCCCTTTCCGCCCGCTCAAGATATTTTGCATCCGACGTCATCCTCCAGGCATATGAAAGGTAAAATATTCTGCGAAGAGCTTCCCTTGATTTGTCAAGCAGTCGTCTTCCGATAAGTACTCTTTCAACAGGAGGTTGTTCCGTGATCTTATCACATTCATCAAGAATGAACTGATGTATAGTTTTCCAGCTAACATCCGAAGCAATGGTTTGACTTATAGCTGCCTCTTCTCCCTTAAGTAGAAGTATCCGGGGATGTTCCGGGAGTTTACCGGTGCTCCTGTTGTTATCACTCTGTGCACAGGCAATTACAGATATGAGCAAAACGAGTGTCACAAAACTTGATATAAGCTGGTTGGTTTTCATCTTAACAGGTTGGATTTAATCTTTAAAGTAAATCAAAATTCCCTTTGGTAGTCATCCTGAAGTTAAAGTTTTATATTTGTAACAATGACAAATATCCGGAGGATTTAATGAATACTCCTTTAAAACATGAATATAAAAGTGGTCATTCAATTGAACTGCTGCGTAGTGGTGAATCCTTTTTTTCAGCAAACTTAGAATTAATAGAGGAGGCAAAACAATACATTCATTTTCAGTCTTATATTGTTGATGAAGATAACACCGGATTAAGTATGGTCAATGCGCTTATCAGGGCAGCCAGCAGGGGAGTAAGAACCTACCTGCTGCTGGATGCATTTGGTACAGAATACCTTTCAGGTTCGCTCATCAGGAGGATCGAAGAATCCGGTATTCTTTTCAGATTCTTTTCCCCTGCTTTTATTACCAAAGGTTTTCAACTGAGCTTAAGGCTCCATCATAAAGTACTGCTGGTAGACGGCGAAGTTGCTATTGTTGGAGGGATGAACCATGCTGATCGCTATCATGGCACACAACAGATGAGGGAATGGCTGGATTTTGCACTGTTGATCAAAGGTCCGGAATGTGTACATATCAATAGTATCCTGAAAAGGCACTGGAATAAAACTTTTATCTCGAAAAAAGAGCGTTCAAGGGAGATTATTCACAACATAAAGCTTTACGATGAAAACATAAATCTCAGGGTTCTCGAAAATAATTGGTATCGTAATAAAATAGAGATCCTGAAGAGTTACCGCGCGGCATTCAAGCATGCCCGGAAAAGGATGATTATTTTCGCAAGTTATTTTCTTCCGGGCCGCAATGAACGAAGACTACTCAGGGCTGCCAGCCGGCGTGGCGTGATCATAAAGATAGTATTATCAGCCGAGTCGGATGCCCGGATGTTTAAACGGGCTACCAGTTTTCTTTATGATTTCATTTTGAGAAATAATATACGCCTTTACGAATATTTGCCAGCCAATCTGCATGCCAAGGTAGCAACCGTCGATGGAACCTGGTGCACAATAGGAAGTTACAATCTCAACCATATAAGCGATTATGGCAGTATTGAGATGAATGTTGATGTTCTGGATACCCGGTTTACAGGACAGTTTGAGAAACTTCTCCTGGGGATCATTAAAAAAGACTGCAGGCAGGTAACCTTTGAGGATTTTATGCACAGGCGTACATGGTTTTCAAGGATTACCAACTGGTTCTCCTATCAGATGATCAGACTGCTAACCAGGTTGATGTTCCTTCTTACATCAAAAAACGGGAAACGGCGGTTAACCTGATATTTAGAACTGATGGAAACTCATGGAAATGAATTCCAGTACTGTTGGCAATGCTGTTCTCCAGTAAGTCCAGGAATGTCCACCATCGCGCATCCTGAATTCATGAGGGATCTCCTTCTTTCGCATTGCTATATGAACCAGTGAATTACCTTCATAAAGAAAATCGTCATCACCACAATCGATATACCATCTTACAGCCCTTTTCTGATCATCGGCTATATTTTCAATCAGACTGAGTACACTGTATTTCCTGAAATATTCTTCACGGTCAGCGGATTTAGCTCCTTCAGCACTCGCCCATAATCTGTATTTGTCCATTTCTTCCAGGCTCCGGGGTCCTGTAGCAGCACTGAGCGGGCACGCCGAGGAAAACAGTTCGGGATGATGCAATGCATAAATGAATGTACCTTCCCCGCCCATGGATAAACCAGCCACAGCACGATATCTTTTTTCTCCCTTAATACGGTAGGTTTTTTCAATAAAAGGCATGAACTCCTGAAAGAAGAAATCCTCATAAAGCCATTCTCCCTGCATGTCGTTGACATAACCACGGCGTCCGGTATTGGCATCCGGCATCACGATGACCATTGGTGTTGCAGAACCAGAATTAATAGCTTTGTCTGCAATATGCAGAACCTCACCGAATTGGACCCATCCTGTCTGATCATCACCGGCCCCGTGCAGAAGGTAAAGAACAGGATAACTGCGACTGGAGGTTTCGTAATCGGGTGGCAGGTAAATGGCATACTTCCTGTCCATTTTCAATAATTTGCTTTGCATCGAAAGATTATCCATAACCTTTCCGGTCTGGGCCGTCAGATACACTGCACCCATCAGAAATAAAACTGTAAATGAGATTTTTTTCATGGTTAAAATTTATTGGATTGTAATAAATAATATTTTAATAATGAGCAGAAAGATATTGTAAAATTTTGAAATACCTTTCTTTATTTTCTCTGTGAATCTCAGTGTCTCCTCTGTGAGCTCTGTGTAAGTTCTTGTTTTGTTACACAGAGGGCCACGGAGCAGGCACAAAGAACCACAGAGTAAACCATCTTTACAATGTTTTGTTTATTATTGAAGTAATGAGAATCAGGAATTTCTTATAATTGTAGTATATTATACAGGATGAAACTTCATCTTTTCAATATTGCAAACTTTAAGGTTGACGGAGGGGCAATGTTCGGAGTTGTTCCGAAAGCCTTATGGTCAAGAGTCTGTTCATCTGATGAGGATAACCTTATTGTTTTAACTCTCAGGTCGCTGGTTATAGAGACGGCTGGTCGTTTAATTCTTGTTGATACAGGCTGGGGTGACAAGCAGGATGAGAAGTTTTTCCGTTATGTTTATCTTCATAATGGTGAAGGCCTTACTGAGGGTTTAAGAAAAAGAGGATACAAACCGGAAGATATTACTGATGTTGTGCTTACTCATCTTCATGCTGATCACTGCGGAGGCGCTGTCAGGAATAAACCGGATGGAGCGGGTTATGAACTGACATTTCCGGAAGCAATATATCATGTCAGTCGTACTCAATGGGAATGGGCCATGAAGAATAACCTCAGGGAAGCTGATGCATTTCTTGAAGAGAATTTCATTCCGATATCGGACAGTGGTCACCTTAACCTGGTTGATGAAGAAGGGGAATTATTTCCGGGATTCTCTCTGAGAATTTGTTACGGGCATACTCCCGGATTGATGATCCCTGTAATACAATATAAAGATAAAACCCTGGTTTATACCGGCGATCTTATTCCGACAGTTGCACATCTGCCTCTTATCTGGAATATGAGCTATGATATCGAATCACTCAGAACTATTGAAGAAAAGAAACAACTTCTGAGAGAAGCACTTGAAAATGGGTATATCCTCGTCTTCCAGCATGATGAGAATGTGGAATGCTGCACTCTTGAAATGACTCCCAAAGGCATCCGGGCAAAAGATAAATTCGGCTTTTCGGAGGTTGTCCAATGATATGAGAATTTAAAAACTTTCCTTCCAGGCACGGATTACGCTTCGCTAACCGATTCCGCGGAGCGGAAGAGCTCACCGAAGGTAAATCCGCGCCGGCGGAGGCATAAACCTGAAATAATATTTTATTTCATTATTAAAGGGATTGTTCTTATATTTGATAAAGACTATGACAAATCGGGGATTAGATCACATAACCAATTTATTATTAATAAATTAAAACAAATAATATGGCAGATTTTAAATATGAAAAACCCTTTCAGGTTGAAAAGGATACAACAAAATACAGGCTTCTATCGTCAGACTATGTAAAAGTCGTTGAATCGGATGGAAGGAAGATTCTAAAGATAGATCCCCGGGGCCTGGAACTGCTTGCCCGGGAAGCTGTTTCAGATCTCTCTTTTTATCTGCGTACCTCTCATCTTGAAAAGCTGGCTGCGATCCTTGATGATCCAGAAGCCACAGATAATGACCGTTTTGTAGCTTATGTCATGCTTCGCAATTCCGTTATTTCAGCAAAAGGAGACCTTCCCGGGTGTCAGGATACAGGAACTGCAATAGTGATCGGAAAGAAGGGGGAAGATGTTTTGACAGGAGTTAATGATGCGGAGTATCTTTCGAAAGGTATATACGAAACCTTCAGAGATAAGAACCTCCGCTATTCGCAGATAGTTCCTTTATCAATGTTCGAGGAGAAAAATACCGGCACAAATCTTCCGGCACAGATAGATATTTACTCACAGGAGGGCTGTTCCTATGAGTTTCTTTTCATAACAAAAGGAGGGGGATCAGCCAACAAGACTTTTCTCTATCAGCAATCAAAATCGCTGCTTAATGAAGAATCACTTGTGAAATTCGTAAAGGAAAAGATAAAAGAGCTAGGTACTTCGGCATGTCCGCCTTACCATCTGGCATTGGTTATTGGTGGTACATCAGCTGAAGCTACCTTAAAGACAGTAAAGGAGGCTTCGGCAGGTTATCTCGATCATCTCCCGGTTACAGGAAATATCGGCGGACGAGCATTTCGTGATATTGAATGGGAGAAGAAAATTGAGACGATCTGTCATGAATATGGTGTTGGTGCACAGTTCGGAGGCAAATATTTTGTTCACGATGTAAGAGTTATTCGTCTGCCACGTCACGCAGCCTCCTGTCCGGTCGGACTGGGAGTAAGCTGCAGTGCTCACAGGAATATAAAGGCGAGGATCAATGAGAAAGGTATTTTCCTGGAAGAGCTTGAAAGGAATCCGGAGCGGTTCCTTCCCACCAGAGCTCCCGAACTGGAAAAACCTGTTGATATCGACCTTGACCGGCCGATGAAGGAGGTACTTGCCGAGCTGTCGAAATATCCAGTTAAGACAAGGCTGAATCTGAGGGGCACTTTAATAGTGGCCAGAGATATTGCCCATGCACGTATTAAAAAGATGATCAATGATGGGAAACCGATGCCGGAATACTTCAAAAACCATCCGGTTTATTATGCAGGTCCGGCCAAAACACCCCCCGGAATGCCATCCGGAAGTTTTGGTCCAACAACAGCCGGTCGCATGGATACATACGTTGAATTGTTCCAGAGTCTTGGTGGTTCTCTTATCATGGTTGCAAAGGGTAACCGTAACAGGCAGGTTATTGAGTCATGCAAGAAGTACGGAGGTTTTTATCTCGGATCAATAGGTGGCCCGGCAGCTATACTGGCTGCAGAAAATATCAAATCGGTGGAGCTGGTTGATTTTGAAGATCTTGGAATGGAAGCAATAAGGAAGATACGGGTTGAGAATATGGCTGCATTTATTATCACCGACGACAAAGGGAATGATTTTTTTGATGAGTATAATAAATAAGGTTTACCCCTAAATCCCCCAAGGGGGACTTTTGATTTGTTTCCTTCCCTTGGCTCTGATTTAAAGAGGCATATTCAGTACATTTTGAATTTTACCCCTAAATCCCCCAAGGGGGACTTTTGATTCGTTCATCAACAACCTTCTTTATTTTATTAATCACTACTTCAATATTTTTTTCAACTTCACTATTAGTAAACCTGATCACCCTGATTCCAAATTTTTCCATCTCAGCGGATCTGCCATCATCATATTCTTCCTGTTGATCATGAATCTCCCCATCAATCTCTACAACCAATCTGACTTCATGACAAAAAAAATCAACAATAAAAATATCAATAGGGTGTTGCCTTCGAAATCGTAGTCCACAAATCTGCTTACCTTTCAGTCTCTCCCAGATTAACTTTTCATAATTAGTCATATTTTCCCGAAGTATTCTGGCTGCTTCCAAGGTGTCTGGTTTTGTTCTGAAATACATTGTTTTATCTAATTCTTTCATTATCTTAATTATTTATTTTCTTTAAGCCCCCCCTTGGGGGGGTTGGGGGGTGAAAA
>CAZQVL010000042.1:5971-20619 GCA_964596715.1 uncultured Rikenellaceae bacterium | reverse complement strand
ATCTTAATTATTTATTTTCTTTAAGCCCCCCCTTGGGGGGGTTGGGGGGTGAAAAAACGCCCCCCCTTTGGGGGGGTTGGGGGGTGAAAACACACCCCCCCTTGGGGGGTGTGGGTTGGTTATATCACCTGATCACCTCAATATCAAATATGTCATGCCTGTCGAGGCTGTTCCAGTACTTTATCGAGTTTTTTCGTACCAGCTCCCAGTAAATATTGCTGTCGAGGCCATAAATGAAATTTATTTCTTTAAGTTCTGAGCTTATCTTCTCTGTCAGGCTGGATTTGAGTGTTAGTCTTATTTTGCGATTCAGATATGTGAAATCAACAGCAGGTCTCAATACAGTATCATTCCTGACTGTAAGCAGACCATGACCCGGAGTTGCTCCTGTACTAACCTGAATCCCGTCATTCATGCAACTCAGAGGAGGAGTTGACCCGGCATAGGATGTTGCAGTAAACTCATCGACACCCGTATTGAAGTACTCCCTGGCGCGGATACCCATCTTAACCCCGATTATTGAAAACACTCCCAGATGTCTGTGCAATTCATTTGTAATTACACCTGAATTCCATTCATCATGCCCGTACTTTTCAATAATCTCTGTTACAAATGGCTGAATATCTTCAAAATAAAATGAAGGATCGGATGGGATTTCTCTAATAACCTGGTTTTCTTCAACGGTTTCCCCTTTCAGGATCCTTATTGTACTTTCTCTTAATCCGGGCAGGTCAGAAGGGTAGCTGTCAGTTATGTAACCAGCAGTTTTATTTATAAAGAGTTCGGGATAATGCAGAAAAACCGCAACCATTTCATCGGTTCCTGTAAAAGCGAACATGTGGTTTTTTGCCAGTTCAGAATTTAAGAATTTAGAAATCTTCCTGGCATAAATAGTATTGATCGCGCCAATATCTCTGATAAGTTCTTCATTGTAAAAATCATTGTTACTGAGGCTGAATTTCCTGACAACTTTAACGGGGATTTCCTGCCTTAGCAAACGTACTGATGCTTCTTTATCGATATTGTAGTTGAATCCTTCGGTTTCAGAAGCTCCGTCAGCGCTCCATATTATATCTTTCACCTGTTGCCTGAAAACAGGCAGGTTTTTTAATGCAAGATGTACTGTTGATGCACTGCCGAGACTGATAAAGCTGATCCTGGTTTTTTCTACTGAAAGGATATCATTTATAAGATTAAAGCAGTCAGGTGCCAGATTTGCATTAATACCATTTTCATTGCCCCATATGGTTTGTAAAGGAACAGGGAACTCCTTTGGCTTGTATGTACTTGAACGGTTTATTCCAACAGGGATTCCTTCGTGCCAGTATGAGTTCAGCAGGCTTCTGACCTTAATAAATGCATTATCAGCGGTCAGTACTCCGGGTGAGACTGTTATTGCCAGGACTCTTACATCATGAGATGCAAGAAGCATGCTGATTGCTTTTATATCATCAATGCCACCGTCGGTATCAATAATAACATAGTGAGATGGTTTCCATGGGTGTGAATAGAGACTAAGGTTGATCAGGAGTGCAATGCAAATGAATAGTATTTTTTTCATTTTAATCATATTTCAATAATTGAACGAGGCAGTAAAATTAAAAATTACATTGTTTTTTCTAGTCATTTCAGAATAATGATGAATTATTGAGTTTGTTATGAGTGATTTTGCAGCTAAATTGATACATGTCTGTCCTTTAATAAATATATTTTTATATATTGAGCCCGGTTTTTTTTTGACATATGAAGAAATTTCTGATCTGGTTTTTACCAGGACTGGTTGTTGGGATGCTGTTTATCCTTGCTGGTGGAAAGGTTTTGGAGAGTACATCTACCAATGATTACTGTGTATCGTGTCATATTCATCCTCTGGCTGATGCCGGGTGGAAAAGATCTGTTCATTATGACACGGAGTCGGGGTATCATGTTGCCTGTGTTGAATGTCATCTTCCGCTTAAAGGAGATGGTTATCTGTGGGCAAAAGGAACCACCGGATTACGCGATCTGTGGAGTTTCTATACCAAGGATTCAGCTTCCTTTGACTGGGCTGACCGTTCAAGACTTGAGGTTGCCCGCCATCATACTTACGAGTCAAGTTGTATTAAATGTCATGAAAATCTTTTCCCGCCTGCACTGACCAAGGAGGGTGAGGATGCACATCTTTATTATAATCAGACAGAAAAAACGCCTGAGCTTCATTGTATCAACTGTCATCTTAATGCAGGTCATTATATTGAAGGTTATACTCATGGAACCAATGAGACCTTCGGAAGTGTTTCGTCTGCTCCAAAGGAGATCTTTACTGAACCCACATCAGTTAACGAATTCAGAGATTTCACCGAAAAGATTCCTTATTCCTCAGTATCTTTCAATATGATTGCAATCCCCGGCGGTACTTTTAGTATGGGCAGTCCACCCGATGAGCCCTTCAGAAAGGAAAATGAAGGGCCTGTAAGGGAGGTTGAGATAAGCCCGTTTTTTATGGCTGAAGTGGAGGTAACCTGGGATGAATACCTTGCATTCTATATTCAGACTGCAGCAGAGGGACGTACTACTGATACTGAAGGTCTGAGGAGTGAGGAATCAACTGATGATGTTGATGCAATATCGGGAGCTACCCCGCCCTATGGTCAGCCTGATCAGGGATGGGGAATGGAACAGAGACCTGCAATATCTTTTACACATCATGCTGCCGAAACTTATTGCAGATGGTTATCCCAGGTAACCGGCAAGTCCTACCGCCTTCCTACCGAAGCCGAGTGGGAATACGCATGCCGGGCCGGGACTGAGGGGCCTTATTTCTTCCCGGGAGATCCTAAAAAGTTCGAAAAAACCGGTCTCAGGGCCAAACTGTCAAAAAACGACACTGCTGTAATCAATACCTATGTAGTATATAAAGATAATAGTCCTTCAAAAACCCAGCCCCCCGATTTTGTTCACCCCAATCCTTTTGGCTTAAAAAATATGCTGGGTAATGTAGCTGAGTTTTGTTCCGACTGGTACCAGCCTGATGCATACGATCAGTATCCAGATGGTATTATTAAGGATCCAAAAGGACTCGAAAGCGGTGAAGAACATGTGGTGAGAGGCGGATCTTTTATGAATTCGGCAGGGGCTTTAAGAAGTGCAGCCCGTGATTATACCAGGACTGAGGCATGGCTGAGGACCGATCCTCAAATGCCAAAAAGTATCTGGTGGTACTCCGATTGCTTTAATGTCGGGTTCAGGGTTGTATGCGAATTCGACAGCAAAACAGGTAATTCTGAGGCCGAAAACTAAGCCAGGAGCCGTTTTTTGTTATGCGCAAAATCATAAAAGTGATGAATAAATTTGGTTTATAGGAACTATTTATATATATTGCATTACTAATTACCCTAATATTACTAACTGAATTAATAACTGACATGACCTAAATCCATATCATTTGAAAGAATAAGCAAGAAAATTAGGATTAAATTGAGTGTAAGTTTTACTCTTAACTATTATTTTGAGATATCAAAGCCAAAAATTACTAATGACTCTAAACCAAATCCAATAACTCCACCTTCGCCGCTCCGTCGCTGAAGCTATGGAGCGTAAGCGACAAGGCTCCGTTGAACAACCAATAACCCCACCTTCGCCAAGGCTTCGGTGGGCAAAGCAATAACCCCACCTTCGCCAAGGCTTCGGTGGGCAAAGCAATAACCAATAACCAATAACCAATAACAATTAACAATAATCCTAATATCAAACTATTTATTAACTAACTAACAGTGTAACAGTATGAAAAAAACTCCCTATTACTTTTGGTCTTTAAGGCCAGATGTGAATTTTCACAGGTTACTATTACCTGTGAGAATTATGGTTCTTATTCTGTTCTGTGGTCTGGCACTTCCTGCCTATTCAGTGACCTCAGATGTTCCTGCAGCTGATGATCCTCAACAGATCACGGTAACAGGTACAGTTACTGATGCCGGGACAGGCGAAGCTATGCCCGGTGTAAACATCCTGGTTCAGGGTACCAGTCTGGGTGCCATTACGGATGTTGACGGGAAATACACCCTGTCAGTACCAAACAGAGATGCAGTGCTTATCTTCTCCTTCATTGGATATTTTACTCAGCAAGCACCTTTGGGCGGAAGAACAGTTATTGATGTCGCACTTACAAGCGAAGTACTTGACCTTGATGAAGTTGTTGTGGTTGGTTATACCACCCAGAAAAGAGCAAACGTTGTTGGTGCTGTAACCTCAATACCAGGGAACAGCATCCAGTCAATACCTGCTGCTTCAGTATCCAACGCCATTTCAGGTCGTCTGCCCGGCTCTGTCGTAATACAGCAGAGTGGTGAGCCGGGGAACCTGTCAACAAGAATTCTTGTTCGTGGCCGTAGCACATTGGGTAGTACTAATAATACTCGAAACATAGAAAGTACGTATCCTCTTGTTGTAATTGACGGAATTATGGGCCGGAGTATGGACGATATTGACCCGATAGATATTGAGAGTCTATCTGTACTAAAAGATGCTTCGGCTGCTATTTACGGTGCCGAGGCTGCTAACGGCGTTATTCTTATTACCACTAAAAGAGGTAAGGAAGGAACACCCAAACTGAATTATCAGTTTTACCAGGGCTTTATGACTCCTACAATTATCCCTCGTACCACAAACGCCTGGGAATTTGCAACAATGGTTTCAGAGTACCAGGATGCAGAGGGTAAAACGCGTCAGTACACCGATGAAGATATTGCCCTTTATAAAAGCGGTGCAGATCCATGGGAACACCCCGACAGCGACTGGTATGGCGACCTTATTAAAGACTGGACAACCAACTTTAGGCACACTCTTACTCTTGATGGTGGTTTCAGAGGGGTATTATACTATTTCTCAGTTGGCTTAAGGGGCGATGAATCTTTCTATGCCCAGTCATCAACTAATTACAAACAGTATAATGTTCGTGCAAAACTTGAATTACCTGTAACTGACTGGTTGAAAACAGGATTTGACTTTGCAGGCATTCAGAACGATCGTACCTATCCGCGGAACAGTGCCAGTAGCATAGTCGGTCAGGCCACACGTCTTATGCCGACACAATGGTCATTCTGGCCTAATGGATTACCGGGCCCCGATATCGAGTACGGTGATAACCCTGTTGTAACTTCGACATTCGAGACAGGTAAGGACGAGCAGAAAACTTACCAGTTGCAGAATACCTTCAGGATAAATATCACTCCTCCGTTTGTAAAAGGTCTTTCTCTGAACGGGCAGTTTAACTATGACGTAAATAACTACTACCGTCACAGGTTCTTCAAGCCGTGGATACTCTATTTTCCACAATGGGATACTGCTGTAAGGAATGCTCAGGGATACATTACAAGTATGGAGCTGACACCAACTCCGCGTGGGCTTTCATCTCCTGAGAATTATGAGAACTATAGCAGGCAAATCAGAAAGACTACCAACCTTGATGTCCAGTTTACAAGAACATTCGGTGATCATAGCATCTTTTTGTTTGGTGGCTTCGAGCAATTCACCTGGGATAGAAATGATTTCCAGGGATTCAGGAAGTACTATATTTCAACACTGATTCAGACACTGGATGCCGGTGGCGATGCGGAAAAAAATCCCACAGGCGGTATGTCGATTTATGCACGTAAATCGTATATAGCCCGTGGTTCATACAACTTCAGGGGAAAATACCTTGCTGAGTTTGTCTTCCGTGCAGATGGTTCGTTGAAATTCCCGCCTGAAAGCCGTTGGGGTTACTTCCCCGGATTCCTGGTTGGATGGCGTGCTTCTGAAGAAGATTTCTGGAAGAACAGCCTTCCTTTCATCAACTACTTCAAGCTGAGAGCATCTTATGGTAAGATGGGTATGGACCCCGGAGATCCATTCCAGTATCTTAACAAATTCTCTCTGATCAATGGAATGACATTTGGTACCGGATCAGCAATCGAAGTTACTGCTTACCCCCCGTCAGTTGCCAATCCGAACATCACATGGGAAACACAAACAACCCAGAACTTTGGCTTTGACTCAAAATTGTTGAATGACCTTCTACACCTTAATCTCGAAGTATTCTTTAATAAGAGGGAAGATATTCTTTCACCGAGGGATGCATCTGTTCCCGACTTTACAGGGCTCGAACTTCCTGACGAGAATATTGCACAGGTTGATAACAAAGGATTTGAAATTGATGCCGGAATCCATAAATCCATTACTTCTGATCTGCGTATAGATTTAACAGGTAACTTCAGCTGGAACCGCAACGAGGTCGTGTTTATGGACGAACCTGAAAGATCAAAGCCATGGCAGGTACGTACCGGACACCCTTATGGAACCTGGTTAATGTATAATGCTATTGGTGTTTTTAAGGACGAGGCAGCGCTTGACGTTGATGTTGGCGGATATCCTTCCTGGCCAGGCGCCGAACCGGGTGATGTAATATTTGAAGATGTTGACAATAACGGAGAGATTAACGGTGATGACAGGATCCTGATAGAGCATACAGATGCTCCGGAAATATTCTACGGAGTTACACTTGATGCTACATGGAAAGATTTCTCACTTTCAATTCTTCTCCAGGGACAGGGCAAATATATGGTCCAGAATATTCAGGATGAGCGTCGTGGTGAAGCAGGTAATTATTTTTACTGGCATTATGATGGCAGATGGCAGAAGGAAGGTGATGTGACTGATGTAGCAAGAGCATATAACAGAAGAGACTATTACTGGTCTCATGCAGTAGAGATGAGTTCTTACTGGTTAGACAATATGGCATACTGCCGTCTGAAGAACCTTGTTATTAACTACACTATTCCATCTCAGCTTTATAAGAGCCTTGGAATATCACGGGCAAGCGTTTATTTCTCGGGCAACAACCTGGCATTGATATGGTCTGCCCAGAGGAACTTCGATCCTGAAGTTGCCAACCCGATGCAATATCCTGCAATGAAGACATTTGCTTTTGGTGCGAATATTACGTTTTAATTAATTGAGAAATATTTAAATAGTACAATATGAAAAAAGTATATAGTTATTTAATTGCAATCGCGCTGCTATTGTTCGGAGCAACGTCATGTACCGATGTTCTCGACCAGAAGCCGGTTGATTCTTTCGTCCAGGATGATGTCTTTTCAGACATGGGTCTGGCTCAGGCTTTCCTGGGCCGGTGTTACGACAGGATGTTCGGGCACGATAATTATACATCGAGATGCCGCGAAGACCTGCTGGATGCCGGAACTGACATGTGTCTTTGTATCCACCGCCCGGCTAATTACGGCTGGTTGAAAGGTACTATGAGCCCCGATCAGCTCGGTTTTTTCGAGAATACCAGTTACAACGGATTCCAGAACTGGAATGCTGTATATAGTGACATTCAGAACACTAATCTCTTTCTTGCCAATGTTGATAATGTTCCTCCTTCTGCTCCAACTGACCCAGCCCTTATTACCAGGATGAAAGGGGAAGCTCATTTTATACGGGCGATGATGTATTCGAACCTATGGATGGCTTTTGGGGGACTTGTATTAACAGATGAACCTTTTGAGCTCGGACAGGATTTTCTGACTATCACAAGGTCCTCTTTTGAGGAGACGCTGAATTTTATTCTTGCTGATATTTCTGATGCTATGAATCTGTTAGAGGATGACATGCAACAGGGACGTGCCAACAAAGCTGCCTGTGCAGCATTGAAATCAAGGATCCTTCTTTTCGCTGCAAGCGACCTGGTGAATGGTGGTCTGTCCTCATCAGCGAGCAATGAACTTGTTGCATTTCAGGGCGGTTCACAATCTGCACGATACCAGGCAGCAAGGGATGCAGCAAAAGATATTATGGACGGAACATATGGCGACTTCGCACTTGTCGGGACTACGACTGATCCTCCTTCACCACTCACTGACGCTGATGTTCAGGCATATGCTGATAATTTCCACAAGCTGTTCATCCAGAAAGGAGCCTGGAATGAAGAGACTATCTGGGCAACCCAGTATGTAGCAGCTGGTACAGGCGGAAACTATAACAGATGCAATATCTGGCATGGACCTAACGGCTATCACAACTGGGGTAACAATAATCCCGCAGAACCGGCTGTTAGAAAGTTCGAAATGGCTGATGGTACTCCGTTTGTCTGGGATAATGGTGAAGGCGAATACCTTCGTACAGCAACTGCTGCCGAACTGGCTGCCAATCCGTACGAAAATCCGTATTATGGTCGTGAACCACGTTTCTATGCAACTGTTCTCTATCACGGAGCTCCATGGTCAACACGGCCTTCCGATGCTCTGGGAATAGATCCTACAAGCACAGTTCAGACAGGTCATTTTTATTCCTCCACTACCGGTGAAATAACAGCTGAAGGCCTTGATACACGACAGGGAATTATTGAAGGATGGAACGGTACTAAAAACGGGTACTATATCAAGAAGTTCATGGATCCTGAAGTTGCCGGCCAGTACTATTACAATGAAAACCACTGGCTGGAGTTCCGCTATGCCGAGATACTGCTAAACTATGCCGAAGCATGTATTGAGCTGGGTGGAGCCGACCTGCAGAATGGACTGGATGCTATTAATCTGGTCAGGAACCGTAGCGGTCTGCCCGACAGGGTAACTGCCGATCAGGATGAAGCAAGAGACTTCCTGCGCCATGAAAGATTCATTGAATTATTCGGAGAAGGTCAGCACTGGTATGATCTCCGCCGCTGGGTGATCTTTGATCAGGTTGTCGAGGATGTGTGTGAAATCAAGATCAAGGAATTTGATAACGGAAATATGGAGTGGTTTTATGATCTTGAAGCTGTTGCTGATCAGAGAAGCTGGACCAGTGATAAACACTACTGGGCACCTATTTCACGTGATGAGATGAATAAAGCGCCTCAGTTAATTAACAATCCAGGGTATTAGGAATTAAATGTGTGTATTAACACAACCAGTGAAAAAAGGCCGGCCGAAAGACCGGCCTTTGTATTATTAAAGGTAAAGCGTATAATACCAGAATGTATTTCCAAACCTTTGTCTCAGAACAGGTTCTGCTGCATTTAAGTTATCATTGTAAAAATGAAGAGTCTGCAGGAACTGGTTGAACCTTATAATTATCCGTTCATTTATTGTCAGGTTCCCGGCATCGGGTAATATGCCCTCATTCATTGCCTGGTAAGCCAGTGCAACTTCTTCGACGTGGACAGGCAGCTTTTCAAAACCACACCTTTCAAGCCTGGGGATCTCATTGGCAATACCATCGTAATCCTTACGAAGCATGAGAAAAGCCAGTTTATATTCAAATGCTTTTTTGTTCAATGAATCACCACCAAGTAATAATTCAATATTTGAGTAAGGATCATCAGTGATAGAAAAAAAATCATTCTCGATTTTTATCAATCTTTTCTCTCCCAGTTCAGGGTCGGAAACAACAACACTGTCATCAAAAAGGTATTTCCTGAATGTCCTGGCATCTTTCCCGTAAAACAGGCTTTTATCCAGTAGTGATATATATTTGGCAGCCATACTGTAATTACCATTGATCAGTTCAGTTTTTATCAGCATCTTCAGGCCTTCCGGTGAATGACCTCTCATTACCATGTTCTCAAACGCCCACCTGTGAGCTTCATTGATCATCCCGACTGTATAGTAAAAATATCCTCCGCGCCTGAGGATTTCCCAGTACATTTCCCATTTCAGAAAAAGTGTCTGACCTTCAGGACTTTGCCGGAAATGGAAGAGCATGTCGTCAAGCTTTCCTGTTTCGCAAAGTGAAATGTTATTCAGGTAAATTGTCAGAATATTGCTTGACGGATTGTCAGTATTAAATGTAATTATATCATCGAACCTGTTATCGTAAAACATCTTTTCAACATGAAAATATTGCCGGGTTTTTACATCGAATCTCAGGATTGAAGTTATGATCAGCAAACATACAGGAATCGATATTGCTATCAGTTTTAAAATGATTACCGGAATCCTGTCAGCGAAGCGGAATCGTAATTTGATCCTGGAGATCAGAGGCAGGATTGAAATAAATCCGGCAACAGGTATAAATAATTTAAACTGGCCACCAATATCGGTGTTTGAGTAAGGGAAAACCAGAAGTATTCTGAGTGGTTGAAAGAATAAGAACTCTTTTGAGATATACAAAAACAATACGACCAGACCTGTCAGGGCAATAATCTTATACCAGCCTTTTCCGCCAATAAAAAATATCTGGTAAAGTATATACATCAGAAAAAAAATCCAGGCAAAACCTCCGGTAATGAAATACCATGCAGGAGCAATGATTACCGGCAGCCAGCCTTTCATATATCTGATCGTAAGACAGAACAATGCAAGCTGAAGCATTAAAGCGAAACTATTATGAAACAAGTACTGGTAATTTGTCTGGAGCAGGAAGACAGCTACGCCTGCCATCAGTGGAATGAATAGTGAATTGATTTTACCCGGATTACTAATAATCCATGAAATAAGGAAGACAATAAGGCAGAGCACAGAAGAAATAAAAAGAGAGCCCAAAACGGGATAATAGAAAAAAGCAGTAAATAATTTTCCGAGATATACTAAAAATCCTCCAGGCTGGTGAAGGTTTTGGACCAGATAATCATTTGAAAAGAGGAACAGGGAAGATTTTTCCTGATAGAAACCGATATAGTCAGCAAAAAAACCAAAATAAACAAATGAGATCAGAAAAAACAACAAATAAGGCAGATACGAAAAAAGAAACCTGTTTACGTTTTTTACCTGATTCATCCTGTTGATACAAATAACCGGTATAAATTACATTTCAGACCATCCTGCCTGGGTAGCGGGAGCACTGGCCACTCTCCTGATACTGCCCGGATTAAGATCAATCTTTATTGAAGAGAATTCCGGTATGTTATAACTTTTAAGAAACCTGCTGTAAAATTCGGGATCTTTCTGTGGGAGAACAAATGGTTTAGATGAATTGCCATTTTCACCAATATATGCCATATATGGTCTGGCTGTCAAACCATCTGTCCGTTTGCTGCTGAATACCAGCCACTTTCCGTTTGATGACCAGGAATGATAACTGTCGGTACATTCACTGTTAAGTTCAAGGCGTGCCGGTTCAAAAGTTTCCAGATCTATCGACCAGAGATCTGCTTCTTTATGCCAGATAGGGAAGCAGCCATAATCAGCAAGTGTTAATACGAGATATTTTCCATCAGGTGAAATCCTCGGAAACGAAACACTTTTGTTAATCTGTGCAGCATCAAAAACTATTTCAGTATTTCCGAATATTTTCTTATCCTGGTCGAAAAAGACTCTGTAAAGATTATACCTTATCTCCCTGTAGTCGTAAACTTCACCGATCTGTTCAGCTCTGCAGAAATAGAGGTATTTACCATCGGGCGACCATTCCGGATAAGTGTCCATGTATTTTTCATTATCAGCCAGTTCAACATTCATCATTTCGTTTTTAACGATATCATACATAACCAGTGACGATTCAAGGTCACTCACCTCAACTTTTTTATTGTTGGCAGAGTGGAAGCGCTGGACAATCTTGTTTGAAGAAAAAGCAACAAACTTACCTGAAGGATGCCAGCGGGGATAGACAGCTCCGTTTGCCATTTCCTCTGTTTTCAGATTGGTCTTGATAAGGTTTCCTCCGGAATAGAAATATGTACCACCCAGAGTGCCCCTCATATGAAAAAGGAAATCATCAGATCTTCCATTGTTGTATGCATGGCAGTTAATACAATTCTCATCAGCGACAGTGTTTTCGATTACTGAATGTTCACGGAAATCAACAAGGCTTCTCTGTTTAATACTGAGCTCTCTCCAGCTTTCGTAACCAGGGTAAAGCAAACGGTACGAAAGATAGGGATCAATCTCCTCAACAACTATATTCCATGTAACCGGACTGAACTTCTGCCATTGTTTGTTTGAGTTCCTTGCAAAAATGTCAACTTTGATTTCTTTTCCTCTATTTTCCTGAAGCATCAGCTTCCATTTCCTTTCAGGAATCAGGATATTGCCATCCTTTGAATAAACTTCAAATTGTTCGCCTTCAGGGCCGGAAAATTTTACCAGATAAGCAGAACCTTCTTCGTTGACCATAAAGTTGAGAGGTGCAATATTCGGTGGGATTGTTATCCCGGTATAATCAGGTTCAATAGCAGCATTTCTTTCTGTAATAAGAACATTGTCATCAGGACTCTTACTACAGCTATACATCATCAGAAAAATAAGCAGGTAATATAGTTTGTTTTTAAAATTAGTCATAGTTGATCCTTTCTTTAATCAGGTTTAACAGCATCATTGAAGGATTCACAAAAATAACCATTATTTTGGAAATATCTTCAACCGGTTAATGGGAATTGTTCCGTAAGCTTGCATATTCCAGAGCACGGTTGAAGATACTGAAAGCTGACACTCTGGGAATGAGATAAAGATTGCCACGCCCTCCTTCGTCGGGCTCGCAATGACCTTGCAATGAAGTTGGTTTCGCATAACGGCAGGCATTGAATAATCTAACTGGCTAATGTCATTGCGAGATTTCCGCACAGCGGAAAAACGAAGCAATCCTTAACTGTCTTAAGCGTATATGCTAAATAAGAGCAAGACCTCCGTGAACAAGGTCTGTCAGCAGGGCCGAAAATAATAATTTTTTACGTTAAAAATGATTAAAATGTAATGAATACTTGATTTTTACAAACACTATTTATACATTTGATTCTATTCTATTTCTTTTATCTTTAAGACCAGTTATTTTAAGTTCTCATAAATTAATCTAAGATGAAAAAATCAAGTATCTCAAGACGTAATTTTCTCGGTAAAGCAGCAACAGTTGGGGTGGCAGGTGTAGTGGCACCTACTATTATTACCAGTTGTGCCCGTGAAGCAAAGAAGACAGTTGAAGTTCCGGTTATGCTCGATCAGGCTCCCGACGGACCGGTTTTGAAAGCAGGAGTTATTGGCTGCGGAGGCCGCGGAACAGGTGCTGCAATTGACTTCCTCAATGCAGGACCAAACCTTCAGATTGTTGCTTTAGGCGATGTCCTTAAGGACAGGGTTGATTCATGCAAAGCAAGAATTGAAAAAGAAAAAGGGCAGGTTGTACCGGAAGAGATGTGCTTTGTAGGTTTTGATAACTATCAGAAAGTTATTGATGCAGGTGTTGATATGATTATTACTGCAACACCGCCCTACTTCCGCCCGGAAGTTTTTGCTGCCGCAGTAGCCGCACGTAAACATGTGTTCATGGAGAAGCCTGTCTGTGTAGACCCGGTTGGTGCAAGATCAATAATGGCAACAGCTGAGAAAGCAAAGGGTATGGAGCTTTGTGTTGTTACCGGAACACAAAGGCGTCACCAGCGCGATTATGTTGCTAACTGGCAACAGGTTCAGCAAGGCCTTATCGGTGATATAGTAGGTGGAAATGTATGGTGGAATGGTGGTAAATTATGGCACCGCGATCCGAATCCTACCTGGACAGAAATGGAATATATGATCCGCGACTGGGTTAACTGGTGCTGGCTTTCCGGCGATCACATTGTTGAGCAACATGTTCATAACCTCGACGTTCTGAACTGGTTTACAGGTTCACATCCCGTCGCTGCCAGAGGAATGGGTTCAAGGCAGAGACGTGTTACCGGTGATCAATTTGATAATTTCAGTATTGAATATGTATTTGAAGATGGAAGACATTTTCATAGTCAGTGTCGCCAGATAAATGGTTGCTGGAATAGTGTTGCTGAAAGGTTACAGGGAACAGAAGGTTCCACAGACTGTCAGAGCACTATTCTTGACCTTGCAGGCAACGAAGTATGGAAATATCCATATCCTGTCGACGAGGAAGGTAAACAAATAAGAGGCGCTATTCGTCCTTATGTTCAGGAACATATTGATCTGGTGACTGCTATCCGTACAGGACAACCAATAAATGAAGCTGAAAATACAGCAATCTCAACTCTTATTGCAGTAATGGGTCGGGTATCAGCCTATACAGGGAAAGAGGTAACATATGAAGAGATGATGAACTCCGACCTGAAACTTGGTCCCGCCGTATTTGAATGGGGCCCAGTAGATGTTCCGAAAGAGGTTCCTATAGCCGGGCTTGCTTATGACAGAGAAGCAGAGGAGCGGAGAGCTGCTGAAAGAGAAGCCGCAAGAGCCGCCAGGGAAAAAGAAGCGGCATCCACCAATTAAGAAATAAATAAATATTAATCATTATTTATGGCATGGATAATTCAAGAAGGAATTTCATAAAGAAAGCAACAGCAACAGGTGCAGCAATTATTGCTGCACCTTCGCTGATCGGGGCTTCAAAGAGCCCAAACCAGATGAAAGCAACTGATGCCACAGCTCCCTTCAAACTGAAATATGCTCCGAGCTTCGGTATGTTTCGCCAGCATGCAGGAAGAGAGATCGTCGACAACATCAAGTTCTGTTACGACATGGGCTTCAGGGCAATGTTTGACAACAGTCTGATGAGAAGGTCTCCCGAGGACCAGGAGAAACTTGCCAATGAGATGAACCGTCTTGGAATGGAGCTGGGACCTTTTGTAATCAGAGCAGATTCAAGAATACAGGATTTTGTCCTTAATGATCAGGAAATCCGTGATGTACTGATCAATAACGTTAAGGAAGGAGTTGAAGTTGCTAAGAGAACAGGTGCAAAATGGGGACTGGTAGTTCTGGGAAGATACGATATGA
>CAZQVL010000042.1:3713-5871 GCA_964596715.1 uncultured Rikenellaceae bacterium | reverse complement strand
GCTAAGAGAACAGGTGCAAAATGGGGACTGGTAGTTCTGGGAAGATACGATATGAAATTGCACATGGATTATCAGACTGCAAATGCAATTGATAATCTGAGGTACTGCTGTGATGTTGCGGAACCAGCCGGGATTATATTAGTACTTGAGCCCCTGAACCCGTACATAAACCACCCCGGGCTGTTCCTGAAAGGAATACCACAAGCCTATGCCATCTGCAGAGCAGTGAACAGACCCTCCTGTAAGATAGTCGATGATCTTTATCACCAGCAAATAACCGAAGGTAATCTTATTCCCAATATTGATGCAGCGTGGAGCGAGATTGCTGCCTTTCATCTCGGCGATACTCCGGGACGCAATGAACCAACCACTGGTGAGATCAACTATAAGAACATCTTTAAACATATTTATGATAAGAAATATGATGGTGTTCTTTGTATGGAACACGGCGTCAGTAACAGGGGAACCACGGAGGGCGAATTACGTGTTATTGAAGCATATCGCGAGTGCGATAACTTTGAAGTATAAAAGCTGCAAAAGAGAGGCTGCCAGAACAGCCTCTTTTTATTTATTTCTATTTGGTTAACTACGGAGTTACAATTTTACCCGAGGATTCCTTTGTTGTTACTACTTATGGCCACTGGGGAAAGGATAAGGAACCTTATACATTGAGTATCAGGTTTAAAATGAGATAGTTTGATGAAAAATTTAAAAATAAAAGATAATATCATGAATACCTCATTTAAAATCATTTGTGCATTATTGATGTTGTTTGGCTTTTCCTCCATTGGATGTAAAGAAAATCCGCAACTCTTTGTAGGAAGATTTACTAAACCCGGCGAAAAAGGATTATATGTTTATGAGTTTAACAGTAGAAACGGGAATCTTGAACTGTCTTCTGAGGTGGACGCAGGCCCGTCACCTTCATTTATGTGTTTTTCAGAGGAGAAGGGACTGGTATATGCAGCAAATGAGGTAATGCAATTCCAGGGTCTGTTTGGCGGCGGGATTACTACTTTGAAGTATGACGTTACAACGGGATCATTTGAAAAGGTTAATGAGATTCATATACCTCATGGTGGACCCTGTTATATTTCCTTATCGGATGATAAGGGATATTTGTTTGTGGCCAATTATCCCAACGGATCGGTGGCAGTTGTTCGTCTTGACGATAACGGAGTGCCGGAACAGATAACCGATACAATATTATACGTAAAGAAAACACCTGATATTTCTAATGCTCATATGATTCTGCAAGATCCCGCAGGTGAAAGAGTGTACGTAACTGACCTGGGACTTGACCGAATAGTGATTTATGACTTTGACAGGGAGGCAGGAAAGCTGATACAGTTAGAAAATGGTATCATTTCACTTCCGAAAAAGTCGGGCCCCCGCCATTTTACATTTAATGACGATGGTTCAATGTTGTACTTGATAAATGAACTCGGTTCAACAGTAATGGTTTTTAAGGTTGATGAAAAGGAAGGTCTGATACTGATACAAACCCTGCCTGCTATCAGCGAAGATTTTATTGAAAATAATTATTGTGCGGATATTCACATAAGTAGAGATGGCAGGTTTCTGTATGGTTCTAACAGGGGAGAAAACACTATTGTAATCTTCAGAATAAATGAGGATGGTACTTTGCGTCTTGCAGGACGCGTTTCCTGTGGTGGTGACTGGCCAAGAAATTTTACAATTGATCCCTCAGGAAAATTTATCATCATAGGAAATCAGAAATCGAATTATATCTCAGTCTTCAGGATTGACCGTAAGACCGGCTTCCCTGCCGGCAATAGCAAAAACTATGAAATAGGAGCACCGGCCTTTCACAAATTTGTATTGTTCCGGTAACTGATTATTATTTCTGAAGTAATTTAATTGTATTCTGAGATATTCTTTGTATTATTAATTCCCGGAAAAATGTTAAACAAAATCATATGAATCGTGAAGCCCTGGTAAATGATTTGCAGCGTCAGCAGGCTGCAGGATGGGATATTATTGTAATAGGCGGAGGTGCAACCGGACTGGGTATTGCACTTGATGCGGTCACCAGGGGATATAAGACTTTATTACTTGAGCAGTCGGATTTTTCGAAGGGTACTTCTTCGCGCAGTACAAAACTGGTCCATGGCGGTGTACGTTACCTTGCACAGGG
>CAZQVL010000042.1:1277-3613 GCA_964596715.1 uncultured Rikenellaceae bacterium | reverse complement strand
GCTTGTAATAAATGCCACAGGAGTATTTGCAGATGAAATACTCCGGATGGATGATTCCGGTTCCAGACCTACTATCCGTCCGAGCCAGGGAGTGCATATTGTTCTGAGTAATGCTTTTCTTCAGAGCGATTCGGCCATAATGATCCCAAAGACCGACGATGGAAGGGTTCTTTTTGCTATCCCCTGGTATGGGAAAGTGGTAGTGGGAACTACCGATACTCCTCTTGATACTATCAGTCTGGAGCCTGAAGCCCTGGAGGAAGAGATTACATTTATACTCGGGACAGCCGGTAAATATCTCACCAAACCTCCCCTTAGGGAGGATGCACTCTGTATATTTGCAGGATTAAGACCACTGGCAGCTGATCCTGATAATCCACAGTCAACAAAGGAAGTTTCGCGTAGGCATAAAATAACTCTTTCACCATCGGGTCTGCTTTCGATAATTGGAGGGAAGTGGACTTCGTACCGCAGAATGGCTGAAGATACAATTAACAGGGGTATAAAAGCAGGGGTACTTGAAAAAAGAAAATGTATAACCAGAAACTTTAGATTTTATCAAGGCTTATCTGCTGACACACCTGAACGATTAAAGATCTATGGGGATCGCGCTTATGAGATCAGGAAGATAATTCACGAAAAACCTGAATTTGGAGAAATACTAAATCCGGCATTCCCATACACAAAGGCTGAGATTATCTGGATCTGCAGGAACGAAATGCCACGGACACTTGAAGATATTCTGTCAAGAAGAACGAGGGCACTTTTGCTCGATGTAAGGGCAAGTCTGGCTATGGCTCCGGAAGTTGTAAGCCTGATGGCTGATGAACTTGGATATGATAAGAAATGGCAGGAAGAACAATTAGACGCATATAATCAGTTAATTACACGTTACATCTAATTATTAAAAGATAATCCATTACTAAAATAGGAAAATATGAATGATTTTATTCTGGCTCTTGATCAGGGCACGACCAGTTCCCGGGCAATTATTTTTGACAATAACGGACTGCCGGTTACCACGGTGCAGAAAGAGTTCAATCAGATTTATCCGAAGCCCGGATGGGTCGAACATAATCCTGAAGAGATATGGTCAACACAAACAGAAGTAGCTCTGGAAGCAATAAGCAGGGCCGGGCTTGAAAGCACAGATATTGCTGCAATCGGCATAACAAACCAGCGCGAGACAGCGGTGGTCTGGAACAGGAAGACCGGCAAACCGGTTTATAACGCAATTGTCTGGCAGGACAGACGAACGGCAGGTTTTTGCGACCAGCTTAAGAATGAAGGTTACAATCAAACGATAAGCATGAAAACGGGATTGATCATTGATGCTTATTTTTCGGCAACCAAGGTACGGTGGATACTTGATAATGTTAAAGGTGCCCGTGAACTGGCTCAGAAAGGTGAGCTTGCATTCGGAACTGTCGATTCATGGCTTATCTGGAACCTGACAAACGGAAGAGTGCATGTTACTGATGTAACCAATGCTTCCCGCACTATGTTGTTCAATATTCATACTCTCAAATGGGATGAGGAACTCCTTGGGATTTTCGATATACCGGCAAGTATGCTTCCGGAAGTAAAGGCCTCGAGTGAGGTTTATTGTACAACTGAAGGGCTTTTCTCTTCGGCCATTCCTGTGGCTGGTATTGCAGGCGATCAGCAGGCTGCGTTATTCGGACAGATGTGTACTGAACCGGGAATGGTAAAAAATACATATGGGACAGGTTGTTTTATGGTGATGAATATAGGCAGCAAACCAATAAGATCAAAGAACAGGCTCCTTACAACCATTGCATGGCAGATAGGAAAAGAAACTCATTATGCACTTGAAGGCAGTATATTTATTGCCGGAGCCGTAGTACAGTGGTTGCGTGATGGATTGGGGATCATAAACCAATCGGGTGATATTGAAAAGCTGGCATCAGAAGTCAGGGATAGCGGTGGCGTCTGTTTTGTTCCGGCTTTTGCAGGTCTTGGTGCTCCGCACTGGAACCAGCATGCAAGAGGTACACTGGTCGGGATTACCAGAGGCTCTACAGCAGCGCATATTGCCCGGGCTGCGCTCGATAGTATTGCTTTTCAGACACTTGATGTGCTTCAGGCTATGCAGAAGGATTCAGGCATTGAGATCCGTGAATTGCGGGTAGATGGAGGTGCAACAGTAAATAATCTTCTGATGCAGTTCCAGGCCGATCTGCTTCAGGCAAAAGTGGTCAGGCCAAAAATAACTGAAACAACCGCTCTTGGTGCTGCATACCTGGCTGGCCTGGCTGTTAACTACTGGAACAGTATTGAGGATGTAAAAAAACAGTGGCAACTCGACAGAACCT
>CAZQVL010000042.1:0-1177 GCA_964596715.1 uncultured Rikenellaceae bacterium | reverse complement strand
ACAGCCATACTGATGGCTTTTGGCTGTGGAGTTGTGGCCAATGTTCTTCTTAGTAAAACCAAGGGAAACAACAGTGGCTGGATCGTTATTACTTTCGGGTGGGCAATTGGAGTATTTACAGGTGTACTGATAGCTGCCCCATTCAGCGGAGCTCACATTAATCCGGCTGTTACTCTGGCTCTGGCTCTTGCAAACAAATTTTCCTGGGCTAAAATGCCTCTATACATCTGTGCTCAGATGCTGGGTGCAATGTTCGGAGCCTCACTGGTCTGGCTGGCTTATAAGAAGCATTTTGATATTACGGAAGACAGTGATTCAAAACTGGCGGTTTTTTGTACAGCTCCTAATATCAGGAGCTACTGGTATAATGTTCTTACCGAAGTAATCGGAACCTATGCCCTTGCCCTGGCGGTGCTTTATATGGCAGAACCTGATGTAGGACTTGGTGCATTAAATGCTTTGCCTGTTGCCCTTGTTGTGCTGGGAATAGGATTGTCATTAGGTGGACCCACAGGTTATGCTATCAATCCTGCCCGTGATCTTGGACCACGGATAATGCATTTCTTTCTGCCTATTCCCGGTAAACGCGACAGCGACTGGAAATACTCATGGGTGCCGATACTGGGGCCTATGACTGGTGCAGCGCTGGCAGCGGCAATATATTTAATATTCGGCGGGGGAAGTTAGGAACGAAAAACGGATTGATTAGGATCAGGCATGAAGATGTAAGATTGAATGATTGAAACTGAAGCAAATGTTTATTGCTACCGGTTATTATCAGGTTAAAATATTTTAAATTTGATAATTAAATTTAATTAAGTGTTGCTATGAAAATAAATAACAATGAAGAGATCTTCGCTAATGAAGTAGTAATGGATGGAGCGAAAGACGTCAAAATGAAAATACTTATCGGCCCTGATGATGGATCAGGAAATATTATTATGCGGTATTTTTTCATTGCCCCGGGTGGTAATACGCCTTTTCATCAGCATAATTATGAACATATCGTCAAAATCGAAAGAAACAAGGGAATTGCCGTGGATGAAAATGGAAACGAATACGAGATAAAAGCGGGCCAGAGTATTTTCGTGAAACCAAATGAGAAACATCAGTTCAGGAATCCTTTCAGCGAAGATTTTGAATTTATTTGCATTATTCCAAATCCGGATAAGCAATA
>CAZQVL010000041.1:19623-29470 GCA_964596715.1 uncultured Rikenellaceae bacterium | reverse complement strand
AATAAAAAAAATATAAAGGATGCTGGCAATTATCAAAGTTCTGAAAAATTCCTTAGATCGGTTATAATAAAATCGGGTATTTTTATTGAAATAAAAAGGCATAACGTATCAAATCGTGTATCAAATAAAAAAGGCCGTCAGCAATGGAGTGCCGAAAGCCTTGAATAATGTGCTCCCCAGGCTGGATTCGAACCAGCGACCCTCTGATTAACAGTCAGATGCTCTAACCAGCTGAGCTACTGAGGAATTTTTTAAATGATCGCGTCTTATTTTAGCGTGCCAAAAATAAGGGCTTTTAGTGAATTAAGCAATATCTTTGCTGAAAATTTTTTGAATGAAACGGATTCTTGGTATCGGCAATGCACTGGTTGATGTGATGACACTGATCAATGATGATCAGATGCTTGAGAAGTTCTCTCTTCCCAAAGGAAGCATGATTCTTGTAGACGGGCAGAAATCACAACAGATCAGATCAGAAACGAAGAATTTCAAAAGAACCTTTGCATCAGGAGGATCTGCTGCCAATACCATACACGGACTTGCCATGCTGGGTGTAGAAACAAGATTTATTGGTTCAGTTGGTAGTGATGATACAGGAGATTTTTTTGAACAGGAAATGAAGGATGCCGGTGTTAATGCTCTGTTATTCAGGCGTAAATCAGACACAGGAACAGCTGTCGCCCTCATCTCGCGGGATACTGAAAGGACATTTGCAACTCACCTCGGAGCTGCCATTGAACTTGAGGCAGATGACCTGAAACCTGAATATTTTGACGAATATGATATTCTGTACCTGGAAGGTTATCTTATTAATAACCTCCGGCTTGTGGATACTGCATGCAGAATAGCAAAAGACAAAAATATGGCAGTGGCACTTGATATGGCAAGTTACAACGTGGTTGAAGCTTATATTGAGGAATTCAGGAAAATAGTGAAGGACTATGTGGATATTGTGTTTGCTAATGAAGAGGAAGCCAGAGCATTTACAGGTCTATCACCTGATGAAGCTTTAAGTTATTTTTCGGAACTATGCGAAATCGCTGTTGTAAAAATCGGATCAGGTGGTTCATTACTGAAGAAAAATAATAAAGTGATAAGGATGCCGGCACTGCCTGTGAGGTGCAATGATACAACAGGTGCCGGTGATCTGTATGCTTCGGGATTTCTTTACGGATATGCTAATGGCATGAACCTTCAGAAATGCGGACAGATAGGTTCTCTTCTCGCCGGTAAGGTAATAGAAGTTGTGGGGGCCAGAATGGAGAAGAAAATATTTAAAGAAATCAGAAGAATAATAAAGGACTCTATCGACTCAAATCAGATAGGCTAAATCCACTATTTTTATTATCTTTAAATAATTGAATAATTAAAAACCAGAGGACAAATATTATGAAGAAAATAATTTTTGTATTTATAGCCCTGCTGTGCTATACCCAGGCAGAAAGTCAGGAGGGCAGGAGTCTCTTCAACGGCAAGGATCTTACCGGGTGGCATGCAGATGTACCTGCAATGGATAATGATGAGAATGCATCATCTCCTTTCATTGTTCGTGATGGATTACTTGTCAGTCTGGGTCGGCCCGGTGGTCATCTGATAACAGATGAGGTTTACATGAATTACCGGCTTGAGGTTGAATACCGTTTTGCTGCCAAACCAGGCAACTGTGGTGTGCTGGTTCACGCGTCAACGCCTCGGGCGCTTTATAAGATGTTCCCTAAATCCATCGAGGTACAGATGCAGCACGAAAGTGCCGGGGATTTCTGGTGCATTGGCGAGGATATAACAACTCCGGATATGGAAGCACGTCGCGGACCTAAAGAGGAATGGGGTGGTACTGAAGGTAAAAGGCGCCAGATAAAAAATCTGACAGATGGTTCGGAAAAACCAGTCGGTGAATGGAACAGTATGGTTATTGAATGTGTGGGAAGAGAAGTGAAAGTATGGGTCAACGGTGATCTGGTCAATTATGGTTACGATTGCACAGCCGACAGGGGACAGATTGCATTACAGGCTGAAGGATCAGAAGTAGAGTTCAGAAAACTGGTTCTGACGCCAATTAATAAGTTGTCAGAATAAGATTACCCCCAAACCCCCCGGGGGGGCTTGATTAATTAGTTTAGAGCAAGTCCCGTAGGGGGATCAGGGGATTAAATGATATTTACCTGGCTAACTCGGCTTTATCTCCCAGTATTGTTGTATAGGGTTTGATAATATAATTAAAGGTAGCTTTGGTTGTTCCCAGAAGGTACTGCTCCAACGGGCCGGGGCCACAGCTCCCATTACCTAATCCGGTAGTGGCCATATCGATAGTTAGAATTGTCTCATCTCTCCTTGTCAGTTCAAAGGGGTGATCAGCCTCATTAAGATCAACCGGAGTATAATGCAGGGTGCTGAAATTCATAAGGTTAGGTGCTGATACAAGAATACCATATCCGGAATGACTGGTAACAGTAAACCAGCGAACATCTGTCCGGTTGCCACAATCCTGGGGTCTGATGTATGGTACAAACATATCATCTACTGTTGAGGTATAACGTCCGATATGTGCAGCTCTCTTCCGGTCGACATAATTTTCAAATGGTCCGGCACCAAAATATTCTACATTTTCAAATCCCTTATTCAGGCTAAGAATAAAACCTAATTTTGGTAAAGACCACGATGCTTCGTCCGGTAGAAAGAGTGTATTCACATCAATTACACCATTACCGTATACAGTATAAGTTGAACTGGTTGCAACAGAGTAACCTGAAGGTTCTGTTGATTTCATTTCCACTTTTATTTCAACTGTTTTGTTATTTAATTGTTGAAAATTAAACCCTGTTACTTCTGCTGTAAGATTCCATAGCTGCATCTGGTTTGATGCTCTGCCTCTCAACCTTGAATCATTATCCAATGGTGCCCTGTAAATATTGACTACCGGTCCGCCGATACTGGTATATTGTACTTGTGGGGCCTGTGGTTCCTGTGGAGTTTCGGACCTCATTCTAAACCTTGGGCGGATAATTATTGCTTCAGATTCAAAAATTCTGGTTCCGAAGTATTCCAGATAAGTGATAGTTCCTGCTGTTTTGCTAAAGTTAATTTTAAAATCCTTTCCCGTAATGATTACAAGATCACCACTTTCTTCCATAACCAGCGATGGAATTTCATCAATATTCAAAGCTGTAACTTCAGGAACATCCACCGGAACTTTAATTTGTTCAGAAGCTACTATATGGCCTCTTTTTGCCCAGAGTACATCTGTTTTTAGCTTTAGAAAGATATTCAGGAAGTATTCAGAACCGGCAGAGGGAGTTATTTCTTCAACTGGAATTGTGACTTCCTGTGATGAACCGGGAGCTATATCAAGTGATCCAAGAATGCCGGATTGTATAATCTTACCGTTGCATTCCATAACCCATGAGGCTTCATATTGATTAAGGTTAGTGAAAAGGTTTTTGTTTGTTATGTTTACTTTCGCATTCAACAGATCAACAGGTGTAATTGAAACGTACTGATATACTTTTTTGACCTCTTCCATTTTAGGAGTTATCTGTCTGTCGGGTGTTGTTAAACCATTTATACAGAAGTTGCCGTCGTTTGGCTGGTCGCCATAATCACCACCATATGCAAAAAAGTACTCATCTTTTTTCCCCGGAACCGGTTTTGCCAGTCCCTGGTCAACCCAGTCCCATACACAGGCACCGATTAGCCTTTTATGCTTTTCAATTACATCCCAGTATTCCTGAAGGTTTCCAACAGCGTTACCCATTGCGTGTGCATATTCACATAAAATAAAGGGTTTGGGATCATCACTTTGTCCTTCTTTTTCAACTCTTGCCACTGTCGGGTACATTGTTGATGCAATATCTGCACAAGCGTTATATCCCTGGTAATGAACCGGTCTTTCAGTATCCCTTTCTTTAACAGCCTCAGTACAGGCATCAAAATTTACACCTCCGCCTGCTTCATTACCATGTGACCAGATGATGACGGAGGGATGGTTCTTATCACGCTCGACCATTCTTACAACCCTGTCCACATGAGCTTTCTGCCAGCGAGGATCGCGTGCCAGTGATGCTTCACCATAACCCATCCCGTGCGATTCAACGTTAGCCTCATCGATCACATACACACCATAGATATCGCATAGTTTAATAAAATCCGGATGGTTGAGATAATGGCTGGTCCTGACCGTATTGATATTGAATTGTTTAAAAAGTTCAATGTCGCGCTTCATAACCTCAAGACTGACATGTCTTCCGGTAAACGGGTCGTGTTCGTGACGATTGACTCCCTTCAGCAGAGCACTTTTACCGTTGATCCATAGCTGTTGATCTTTAATCTCAATTTTTCTGAATCCGAAAGGAGTGGAGATAACTTCAGAAATATTTCCTGCTGCGTCTTTAAATACAAAAATAACCTGGTAAAGATTTGGAATCTCTGCTGACCAGAGTAGTGGTTTCTCAACAGGAACTGACCTTGAGATTCTTAAACCGTTTCTTGTGGAAACCTGTTTTACCGGTATTGAAACAAGCAGATTATTAGCATCGGGGAGTTGTCCGAATTTTGTAAGGAAAACATCACATGTATGTGTACCCCTTCCGCCGGCATTACGAAATTGCAGGTCGATATTCAGATCAGCGCCTGACAGGTCGTCATTAAAACCTGTTTTAAGTGAGAAATCCCATAGGTGAATTTTGGGTACGGCATAAAGATAAACGTCACGGTAGATCCCGCTCAGTCTCCAGAAATCCTGGTCTTCAAGATAACTGCCATCGCTCCACCTGTACACTTCTAAAGATACATTGTTTTTACCTGTTTTTAAATATTTTGTAATGTTGAATTCCGCAGGAGCCATACTCCCCTGGCTGTAACCCACCTTTTGTCCGTTAATCCAGATATAAAATGCGCTCATTACGCCGTCAAAATGAATTATGATCTCTTTCCCTGCCCATTCGGCCGGGAGATCGAATTCACGACGATAGGATCCGACAGGATTAGGTTCCTGGTTCTGAGTAAAATTTTCAGGAGGATTACCAAGGATCTTAGGGGGATTCCTTTCATAAGGATAGGTAACATTTGTATAGATAGGAGTTCCGTATCCCTCCATTTCCCAGCAGGAAGGAACATTGATATTGTCCCAGGCCATTACGTCGAAATCGTTTTTATAGAAATCAACAGGTCTCAGATTTGGATGTTTGACCCAGTTAAACTTCCAGGTACCATTCAGATTGATATACAATGGAGAACCGAATGGTACATCAGCTATTGCCTGACTGATGCTGGTATAAGGAATATAATGACTGTGCGGGGCTTCCTTATTGATCCCGATTAACTGTTCATTCTCCCAGTCGTTCTGCGCAATCAACGGGGTAATGAACAATAAGCCAATAAATAATGCAGTTAGAGATTTCATGAATACTTAGTTTATATTTAGAATAAATTTATCAGGCTCAAGTTAAAGGTTTATGGTGAAAAAAGAAATGAAAATGATGAGCGTAGTTTTTAACTACGCTCGTAATTCATTACAGTATTTGTCCGAAAATATAAGTAGTTCTTAGTACTCGGGTAATTGATAATCGTTATGATAAACAGGTGTGATAAGCTTATTGGCTGTCTCGGTTTTGAACTGCTGTTTGGCATCGTCCCAATAAACTTTTTCACCCGTACGGTATGCAATATTTCCCATCTGTGCCACAAGGGCCACTCCTCTTCCGATTTCAATACCTGCATTAAGCTTTTTAGGAGTGTTATTCTTAATACAATCGAGGAAATTCCTGACATGAAGATCAAGACCACTGCCAACATTTTTCTGGAGAGGAACAGCTTCCATTCTTTCTTTATCAGGAAATACTTCCCAACCGTTACGGTCGAGAACAAGAGTGCCGTTTTCACCTGTGTAGGCCATTCCATGAGGTCTTTTCCAGTTTCCAAGGCCGATACCAATTGTATGTTCCCATGTCATTGAGAAGTCATTAAAGTCATAAACAGTAGTCAGAGTATCGGGAGTGACCATGGCATCATTGGGAAAGGCATACTTGCCTCCAACAGCCATAACAGATTCAGGGACTGTTCTTCCCATTCCATATAATATATAATCAATAAGGTGCACTCCCCAGTCAGTCATGACTCCTCCCGCATATTCCCAGAACCAGCGCCAGGTCTGGTGAAAGCGGTTTTTATTGAAAGGACGTTTGGGAGCCGGCCCAAGCCACAGATCGTAATTAACACCTTCAGGTACAGGAGAATCAGGTTCTTTGGGGATGGCAGTCTTCCAGTCAACAAATGACCATGCTTTGCAAAGTCTGATTCGTCCCAGCTTGCCGGATTTAAGAAAGTTGATAGCATCCACAAAATGAGGCTGGCTACGCTGCCATTGGCCAACCTGGACTATCTTATCATGCTTCCTGACTGCTTTCTGCATTATGTTGATTTCGGCTATGGAGTTTCCAATTGGCTTTTCGACATATACGTGTTTGCCGGCTTCGAGCGAATGAACGAACTGAAGGCAATGCCAGTGGTCGGGTGTGCCTATGATAACAACATCTATATCGTTGTTTTCGAGCATCTGGCGGTAATCAACATAGAGTTTTGGCCTGGGAACATTGAGTTTTATCAGGTCGTCGGTCCGTCTGTTTAATACGTTCCGGTCGACGTCGCACATTGCAACGCATTCAACTTCAGGATTTTTGAGAAATGAGGTAAGGTCATTAAATCCCATACTGTTAGCCCCGATGAGAGCAACCTGTATCTTATCATTGGCTGCTGCTCTGCTACATGATATTGATATAGCTTCAAGGGGCAACACAGTTCCTGCAGTCAGTACAGATGCAGTTTTGATGAAATTTCTGCGGGTTGAATTCATATTTGCTGATATTTTAAAAGAGTATTTGCAAGGTAATATTTTATTGGCAGATGATCAATCTATCGTATAATATAAAATAAAAATGTAGCAACGCCCAATTTTGGCGTTGCTACATTTCCGTCGGATTAAATACAAGATCAACTACATCAGCTTTTTTGAACATTTTCTTTGAAATCTTCTTAATATCCTTAACGGTGTATGACTTGAGAATATTTTCATAATTAGCAGGATCGTCGCTGTTAATTCCATAGCTGTAAAACCGTGTAAGGGTACTCAACCAGTAGGCATTATGCAGCTTGCTCTCTTCCCTGTTCTTAAGAATATTATTTACTGCTTTGTCAAGATTCTCCTGGCCGGGGCCGTTCTTTATCATATTGTCCAGTTCCTTGTAAATGATTGCCTTCAGGTCGTTTGCGCGGACCGGGTTGCAGTCGAATGTTATAATTCCTTCACCGATCTCAGTGGGTCTTTTCTGAGCTGAAAGGGAAACACCCACACCATAGGTTCCTCCTTCGTCTTCTCTTACTTTTTCGGTATAAACAATATCGAGGATTCCCTTGATCACTTCAAGTCCCAGGTAGTTGTAAGGATTGTATTTAATATCTTCGGCAAAGGCAAGAAATACAGTTGATTTGGGAATAGTAAGGGGAAAGCTTATTTCGCGGGTTATCTTGCCTTTGGGCTGAACAACATTCCTGTTGATCCATGTTTCACTGCGCCCCCTGGCAGGCAGTGATCCAATATATTTCTCAACCAGAGGAATTACTGTTTGCTCTTCAACATTACCAACAATAAAGAAGGTGAACTCATCAGCACTGTAAAACCTGTCAGTGTAGATACTTCGGATATCATCAAAGGAGATGTTTTCAATCCCGTCTTTTGTAAAAATTACCGTTCTTGGATGATAACCGGTTACAATCAGGGAAACACTGTCGCTTTTCATTTTATTCGGATCTTTTTCCATGTTTGCAATAAGAGCGGCATACCTGTCGATTATTGCATTATGTGCTCCGCTATCGAACCTTGGGTGAGCAAAGCGCAGATAGAGAAGTTGCATCATTGTTTCAAAATCCTTTGGTGTTGATGATCCACTGATTGTTTCAGAGGTTTCACCCAGAGAGACTGCTACCGAAGCCTTTTTCCCGGCCAGCATCTTCTGGAGTGTAATATTATCATAATCGCCTGTACCATACATTGATACAACCTGCGGCAGAAGAGTTGCAGGCAGTACTAGATCATCCTCAAGTTTTGATATACCTCCTAAACTGAAAGCTGAAAGCAGAATATTATCTTTTTCATAATCAGCTTTTCTGTACACAACCTTAACATTATTTGCCAGTGTCCATTCTACAGCATCAAACTGCGGCAGAGGTACAGTCTTAATGATTTCTGAACCGGCAAGCTCATCTTTTATAAGGGATTCGGCCAGCTCTTTATCTTCATATGGAGTAAGAGGAGCATTCTTAACTTTGTTAATAATATCAAGGGCTTCCTGTTCTGTCAGGTGTATAATATCATCACCTTCAAGTCCCTGAATAATAATGGTCCGGTTTTCATCAATCATCACCTCTCTGAACTTTGCGGTGATCTCTTCAGCAGAAATGCCATCCACTACCTGTTTAAGAAATTCAAAATCGAAATCTATTGACGTGAGAGGTTCCCCTGTTAGAAAATAATCCTGAATACCCTGAACATAAGTGTCGTTATCAATTTTATCTTTCTGTTTATAATAATTCTCATATGTAGACAGCATGGAAGCCTTGGCTCGTGACAGTTCTCCGTTAAAGAATCCGAACCTCCTGGCTCTTTCAGCTTCGGTATAGATAGCTTCAAGTGCAAGGGCTTCTTCATTTTTACGTGCATTCGCGAAAATTGAAAATGCATCATACCCTCTTGCATAATAGCTGCCGAATGATATGGATCCACTGACAAACGGAGGATCTCCTTTCTGGAGAAGCTCACTGATCCTTGTGTTAATCATTGAATTCATCAGTGATATCACATGATTATCGCGTACGTAATTAAGATTTTTATTCTCCGGAGCCACTGCTTTATGAAGGGCAACCACTGAAACAGATGTCTGGGGGGCCTCCTTGTCTCTGGCAAGGACATAGTATGTCTCTTTATGATAAGGCACTTCTTCGAGTATTCTTGGTAGAGGATTTTCTACAGCGGGAATTTTCGAAAAGAGTGTTTTAATTTTTGCTTCAACTTCATCAACCTTTATATCTCCTACTATTGCAATAGCCTGGAGATCAGTTCGGTACCAGTTGTGATAAAAATTCCGTATTTTGTTGTACGGGAAGTTATTAATTACATCCAGACTCCCAATTATATCTCTTACAGCATACTTTGATCCTTTCAGAACAACAGGTATGACTTCAAATATCATACGTCTGGCAGCGTTCTTGCTGGTGCGCCATTCTTCAGCAATCACTCCCCTTTCGAGATCAATTTCCTTTTCCGAAAGAGTTATAAAATCGGACCAGTCGTTCAGTATAAACAGGCACGTATCAATAAGTCCGGGAACATCAACAGGTACATCCGAAAGGTTATAAACTGTTTCGTCAAACCCGGTATATGCATTGATATTATATCCGAAGGCCACGCCATGTTTTTCGAGACCGCTGATAATACCCTTTCCGGGGAAGTGTTCAGTGCCGTTAAAAGCCATATGTTCAAGGAAGTGGGCAAGGCCATTCTGATCATCGTTTTCAAGGATTGCTCCTACGTTCTGGATTATATAGAAGCTGGCTCTTTTTTCAGGTTCTTTATTGTGTCTGATGAAGTATGTGAGTCCGTTATCCAGTTTTCCCATCCTGATGTCAGGATCAACAGGTGCGGGTTTGTCAAGTTCAGGCTGTGCATGTGTTATTCCTGCTGCCAGTGACGTGGCAACAAGTATCAGAAAGGATTTTCGTAAATTCATTGTATGATTATTTGTTAAACAGGCCATGCAGTTCCGCATTAATCTTATCAATCACTTCGCTCAGATGATCA
>CAZQVL010000041.1:0-19523 GCA_964596715.1 uncultured Rikenellaceae bacterium | reverse complement strand
AAACAGGCCATGCAGTTCCGCATTAATCTTATCAATCACTTCGCTCAGATGATCATTGTTGTTCGGGAAATTATAATGATCGGCCTCCACGATGAGTAGTTTGCCAAGATCGTATGATTCTATCCATGCCTCATATCTTTCGTTCAGTCTTTTCAGGTAATCGATTCGGATTGAGCTTTCATATTCCCGGCCACGTTTCTGGATCTGATTTACAAGTGTCGGAACGGATGCCCGCAAGTAAAGAAGAAGATCAGGTGGTTGTATGAATGAGCACATCATTTTAAAGATAGTCGAATAGTTATCGAAGTCGCGTGTCGACATCAGACCCATTGAGTGAAGATTTGGAGCAAAGATATAAGCATCCTCATAAATGGTTCGGTCCTGTATAATCGACTTTTTGGATTTTCTTATCTCAATAATCTGACTGAAGCGTGAGTTGAGGAAATAAATCTGAAGGTTAAATGACCAGCGTTGCATATCCTCATAAAAATCGTTCAGATAAGGATTGTCATCCACATCTTCATAATGAGGTGTCCATCCGTAATGTTTGGCAAGTAATCCTGCAAGGGTTGTTTTGCCTGATCCGATATTACCTGCAATTGCTATGTGCATAGGTGAGTATGTTACTTAATGGTATAAAATTACTAAAAATTAATACACTTTAGCTCACTTTAGTCACTGCGGACTTTAGCTCACTTTTATCTCCGCAATTTTATACAAATCCTCAATATATTCCCTCGTATTTGACAACCTTGGGACCTTATTCTGACCACCCAGTTTGTTTTTGGCTTTAAGCCATTTATTGAATGTACCACGTGGAACAGCTCTTATTACCGGCATCATAAGATTAAGATCTTTAAATCGTTTGGTTTCATAATCGGAGTTAACCGATTTAAGTGTGTCATCAAGTATCTCAGTAAACCTATGTAAATCATCCGGTTCGCGTTCAAATTCTATCAGCCATTCATGCGAACCTTTTGTCTTAGTACCGATATAGACAGGTCCGGCAGTATAATCTGTAACTATCGCCCCTGTCGTCATGCATGCCGACTCCAGCGCTTTATCTGCATTCTCAATAATAACCTCTTCACCAAAGGCATTGATAAAATGTTTTGTACGACCTGATATTTTAAATTTATATGGTGCAAGGCTGGTAAAAATGATTGTATCACCTATCATATATCTCCACAGGCCTCCATTTGTTGATATAACTATTGCATAATTGATTCCTTTTTCGACTTCGCTTAGTGTGCAGACCGGGGGTGGGTCACTATTTAACCTGTCGACGGGTATGAACTCATAAAAAATACCATAATCAAGCATAAGCAGCATATCCTGACTTTTCGGATCGTCCTGTATCCCGAAAAATCCTTCGGATGCATTATAAGTCTCCATGTAATTCATCTGGTCTCCGTCAATCAGCTTCCTGTAATGTTCACGATAAGGGATAAAACTAATACCTCCATGAAAGAACACCTCCAGGTTCGGCCAGACATCAAGAAGATTGGATTTCCCTGTATATGCAAGTATCTGCTTTATAAGCACAAGTAACCAGGATGGTACTCCTGAAATATTGGTAACATTTACTCTGATTGTGGATTTTGTTAAGTACTCAAGTTTTTTTTCGAAATCATCAAGCAATGCAATCTTTTTAACAGGTGTTCTTAACAGTTCAACCCACGAAGGTGTATTTTGTATGAGGATTGCAGAAAGATCGCCATAAAGAGAGTTGTTACTTAATTTATTAATTTTATGGCTCCCACCCAGTATTAATCCCTTACCTGCGAAGATCTTAGTATCGGGTTTATTCAATGCATAAATGATAAGAATATCTCTTCCACCCCTGTAATGGCAATCTTCAAGCGATTCCTTGCTCATAGGGATGAATTTGCTTTTTGATGAGGTTGTACCTGAAGATTTGGCAAACCACCTTATTCCCCCCGGCCAGAGCAGGTTCATTTCTCCTCTTCGAAGTCTTTCAACGAAGGGCAGAAGATCTTCATAAGTTTGAAGCGGTACCCTCGATTGGTACTCACTTACTGATTTAACAGATGCATAATCATATTTCTTACCCCATTCAGTAGCGGTTGCTTTTGTCAGAAGGTTTTTAAGCGTTTTTTCCTGTATTTCGGAAGGAACTCTCTTAAATAGTTCAATCTGATTTATGCGTCTGGTATTAAGCCATTTAACTAAAGAAGGAATGATAGTCATTGAACTGGATAGGTTTGAATTTTAAAGATATAGAAAAAATATTCAGGATCGTTTAGTGAATTACCTGAAAATCTCTTTAAGTACTTCAAGAGATTTAATTTTTTTCAATCCGGGCAGGTGTAATGAATAATATTTCATAATTGTTTCGAGAACCTCATTTCTCTGAGATCCTGTCAGTGGAATATTTTTTGCGGAGTCGAATGAGGTGTTGAAAAAATCAGCCAGTATATCAGATATTTCAGTTCCTGCATAGTTGCCATGGACAGGAGGAACGGGAACGAATTTACCCTCCATCATATCAAACCAGTTATTTAGAGGGTTGGTTTTCAAACCAGGCTCAAAACCCAGAAAACTGGCGAGACCTGCAAGGAAGGCAATATGAAAATTTACAAAACCTGTTTTACGCGTGTCAAGGTATATAACAGAGTCTTCTATATAGTCGAACAGAGCTTCATTGGCACTCTCTTCTCTGAGTACAGAGGCAAGGACTTCTCCAAGGAAGATTGCAATACAACTCTTTCGCACATTGGCATGTATATCAACAGGTGCATATGAGACTGAGAACTCTTTCAGCGTCTGCATACTTCTCGATTCTTTGTTATACATTACCAGGTCGAGAATGAAAAGAGGCTGAAAGAAAACACTATGTTTCCCGGTTTTTTTCTTCCTCAAGCCTTTAATAAGGACCGACTGCCTGCCAAAATTCCGTGTATATAACCAGACTACTATACCCGAATCGGTATATTTTACCTGATGAAGTACTATTCCCTTTGTCTTTTCAATCATCCTGGGCAGAGTTTTACTTCAAATTTAAGACTATTGAGATTTGTAATCTATTTCAATATTAATTTTCGATCGATTTTTTTATATTTACCTGTCAACAAACTGCATTATGATCGCCATAAACAACGAAGAACTTTTAAAGCGTATAGCCCGGCTGGCCAGGCAGAACCAGGAGCTTGAAGAGTACATAAAAAAGCTTGAGAAACTGAATGAAAAGGTAACAAGGGAAAATGAGAAAATACAGTCTCTTTATGAAAAACTGTCACCTGCCGGCCTGAAACTGGAACGTGAGGTTGCAAAGAAGGAGAAGCCGCTCAAATTCAATATGGCGACAGTTCTTTTTGCAGACATTCATGGTTTCTCAAGACTTGCGGAAGGTATGGATTCCACATCAGTAATGGATGAGCTCGATGAGATACTTTTTGAGTTTGAGGCAATAGTAGGAGGTTTGAAAATTGAAAAGATAAAAACCATCGGCGACACCTTCATGTGTGCGGGAGGAATACCTGTAAAGAATATAACCAATCCGGTCGATGTTGTAATGGCTGCACTCGATATGCGCAACTACCTTGAACAATACGAACTGAGAAAAAGAGGTAAGGATAAAAGGATCTGGGAGTTGAAGATAGGGATACATACTGGTCCGGTTACTGCTTCAGTGTCAGGTAAAAAAAAGATTAACTATGACATCAAGGGCGACACAGTTAATACTGCCAGCCGTGTTGAAACTGTTTCGGAGAACGGTACAGTGCTCATCTCTGTGATGACCTATGAGCTTGTAAAGGAGTTCTTCGATTGCGAATATTATTGCAAGCTTCCTGTGAAATACAAAGGAGATCTTCAGATATATAAAGTAAAGGGACTAAAGCCTGAATTTTTGGTTGATGGCAAGGGACTTACTCCGAACGAATCATTCAGAATAAAGTTTGGACTAATCCAGTTTACAGATATTCAGGAGATAATTCTCGATAAGCTTGAGAAGGAACTACCCGATTATCTTTATTATCATAATGTTAAACACACTGTTGATGTTGTTACGGAAGTGGAGCTTATAGGATGGGCGGAAGGATGCACTGATGAGGAGATATTGCTTTTGAAGACAGCAGCATTATTACACGATGCAGGACATACAGTTGACTACGATAACCACGAATATCACGGAACAGTTCTTGCAAGAGAGTTGCTTCCCCAATACAACTATACACCTGAACAGATCGAACGTATCTGTTCAATAATAATGGCCACAAGAATGCCACCAAAACCGGCTAACCTCCTTGAATGTATAATTTGCGATTCTGACCTTGATTACCTGGGCAGGAGTGATTTTATCCCGGTGTCAAATACTCTTTTTGAAGAGCTGAAAGCCCAGAACAAAATGAGATCACTCAACGACTGGAACAAGCTCCAGGTTAAGTTTATTTCGGACCATCAGTACTTTACAAAGACAGCAAGAAGTCTCAGAGAAGTTAATAAACAGCTTCAGATTGAAAGGATACAGAGCCTGATAACCGAATAACTTACCTTATTACAAGCATTTTTGTAACGATGGCCTGTGTGCCGTCACTGCTAGCACAAAAAACAAGATAAACACCGGTTGTAACACGCCGGCCATTGTATGTGGTGAGACCCCACGAAGCCTGTCCTCCTTCAGATGTTGTCTCATAGACAAGGTTCCCGCTTATATCAGTTATTTTGATATCAGAATCTCTGATTAGACCTGTTATTGTGACATTGCCCTGAAAATCCTCCCTCACCGGATTAGGAAAAGAATAGACGTTAACAAATTCACTGGCTCCTGCTGTTGATTCACCTCTCACCGAAACCACTCCTTCGGATGTTCCGAACCATATCTCACCTGAAGTATTATCGAGAGCAACAGTGATTATTGAATCAGAAAGAATCGGACTGTTTTCTTTTTTGTAGTTTATGATCTGTTTTGTTCCATCAGGAGAAAGCAGGTAAGCGCCGGAACTGGATGTGCCAAGCCACTTCCTGTTACCTCCGTCGATGGCTATTGATGTAATTGTTTCTGTACCAAGCATATAGTCTGCAAGCCCCGTTCCGTCATTCCGTGGTATCTTTATCCTGAATGCCCTCGTATCATCATCAAAAATACTCTCCGGATCGTAATATATCAGAGGTCCATGATCGGTACCTACCCATATAGTGCCATCAAGATCTTCTGCAATAGAAAAGACTGATGAGAAGATTTTGTTCTCGGTATCTTTTACTGAAAATCTTTTATAATTATCATCACCTGAGATCTCCGGTGTATTATTGTCATCCAGCACAAACAAACCATAACCTCCAGGGAGAACTATCCATTTCTGACCTTTTGTTGTAATAATGATATCCCCGGCTACGGGTGCATCAATTGTTATCGGATTAACAATCCAGCTTCCATCGGGTTTTAAGATTTTTATATTACCGGCGACACCAGTATTTGTAATCCACAGGTTCTTTGACCGATCCATTGCAAGACCGCAGATCTTCACATTGTTGGTTCCTGGAATCTCGGGCTGGAGAGGAGAGTTTAACTCATTGTAATGATTCATCAGAATATTATTTTCATATTCCAGCAGACCATTACCCCATGAAGATATAAAAAAGTGATTGCTGTTGCCGGGATCGATCACAGCCCTCATGGCATCATATTCTGTGCCGGAGATGATATTATTAAAGCTATTGTTTTCATGAACCGAGACCTGAAAAGGCCTGCCAAGTCTGATCCATGTATTATCTGTACCTCCTCCGCAAATAATTGTTTTACCGGTTGCTGATACTATCCCTGTGACATTGTTACCAGCCGGACCAGGTATAGTTAAAGGCAGGAATTGTGTCATAGTCACACCTTTTACCAGACCGTAATTAATATCTGCAATCCAGATATTGTCATCATCGGTAATTCCCTGTGTGATATTGGTAGCACCCCAGCCATACGATGATATTGTTTTAATGAGATTACCCGAATTATTATAGTAATTTATAAAACCCGGTGATGAAATTGTAAATCCTTCGGGAGCAATATCGAAAGAGTTATTGAAGACACCGGGGCTGCCGGTAAAAAAGGTACTCCCGTTTTCAATGACATAAACCTCATCCCCGGATGAGGAAGGATCCGATTCGTTAACATATAACCTGCCTCCGGAAAAAACTGCATGGTTGAACCTTGATCCGGGGGCTGGCAAATCGTTGATTCTGTTCCAGTTCCCGAAATATGAGAGACCCTGGTTTGATGGATCAGCATACCACACACCCTTGCTTGTTACAGCATAAACCTGGTCATTCCCGAAAGCTATATCAAAAACCTCTGTATCATCAATACCGTTTCCGGGCTTCCATGTATCATGAATCTCCTTCTTAATCAGGTCAACAACTACTATTCCAAACCCGGAAGCCAGGTAAGCAGATTTTCCAAGTGTTCTTATCCGGTTAATTCTTTTATTCCCCGGTATGTATTTATTATAAATATCCGGTATATTATAAACGGTGTTATTGCTTACAAGGTCAATATTGGTGTTTGTGAATACGATAATAAGAATTGAATTTTCTTTAGACCATGCGATTGAACTAATTCCTGTTTCCGAGAGACCGTTTACGTGTGATAACTTCTTCAGTTCGCTATACTCTTTATTATAAACTATTATTGAGGAGCCTGTTGACGCATAAACCTCATTCATGCTGACACAAATACTCTTTGCTGTATTATAATTTAGGTGGTCTGACCAGGAACCGACAGGCATCTGACCTTCTGCAGGATTCGCAAACAAAATAATACCTGTTATGATCAAAATGCTTCTCATCAGGGAATAAACAGTTATATCTGTTCTTTATTGCTTTGCGTGGTATTTAGCAACAAAAACTTCTTTAATTTCTCAAACGCCCGTGCCCTGTGAGAAATTGTGTTTTTCTTATTCAGATCCATTTCAGCGAATGTGAGTGTATTACCTTCAGGAACAAAAACCGGATCATATCCAAATCCCTCTTTACCTCTTTTTTCAGTAATAATGGTTCCATTAACTATGCCTTCGAAAAGGTATTCCTTTTCATTTATTATCAGCGCTATAACAGTTCTGAACCTGGCCTTCCGGTTTTTCGTCTCACCCAGCATTGCAAGTATCTTTTTGATATTGGCATCTGAGTTCTTATCTTCTCCCGCGAACCGTGCAGAATGAACTCCCGGGAGGCCATCCAATGCATTAACTTCCAGTCCGGTATCATCAGCAAACACATCAAGACCAGTAGCTTTGTGAATAAACCTGGCTTTTGTAAGAGCATTTCCTTCAAGCGTTGGTTCGGTTTCAGGGATATCCTCTTCCATATTAATATCATAAAGGCTGAGAAGGATAAAGCTTTTTCCAAGAACATGCCTTATTTCTCTGATTTTATTCTTATTATTTGAAGCGAATACGAGTTGCATGGTGATGATCTGAAATTCCGGATAAAAATACTCAAATTTGAGCTTTCCTTTTGACCGGAGTAGATTATATACTACATTTGGAATGATTTCATGCAACATATTTGTATATGTTCCATTTCAGGAGTTTAAAATTATTTGTTGGAGTTATTGCATTTTTAATAATTCTTTCAAAATCTTTATCAGCTCAGGGAAATTATGGATCAGAGAATGTTCCGGCTCTTTCCATGATAACAATAAAAGGTGATTCAGTTGCTGTTGTTCAGCCAGGCCCGAATGGTCTGGATTATTCCGGCAATAATCCGCTTATTCTGAATTTCAGAAATAATAATATCGCATTTGAATTTGAACCGGCAGAATCCTTCGAATTTCAATATTTTCTTGAAGGATTTGACAGGAAGGTATCCTCATGGCAAAAGGCCGGTTTTAAGGAATATACCAATCTACCCGCCAGGAAGTACATCCTGAGGATCCGCTTCAGAAGCCAGGATAATCTGACAGGTGAGATCGAACCGGTCGCTTTCATAATAAAACCTATGTGGTATTTCTCTAAGGTGGCCATAGCTGTTTATCTGACTTTGTTTTTTCTGATCATCTGGGTATTATATGAGCAGCTCAATTACAGATTTGCACGCAAGCAGTATATGCTTGAACAAATAATCAATAAAAGAACAGAAGATCTTATTATTGAGAAAGAAAAGACAGAAAAACTACTTGCCAATGTACTTCCAAAGAACACTGCAGATGAGCTAATGGCCAAAGGCAAGGCAGCAAAGATCAAGTATAATTTTGTAACTGTTTTGTTTTCAGATATTCAGGGGTTTACACAGATTGCTGAGGAGATGAATCCTGAAGTATTGATTGATGAGCTTGACAAGTTCTTTTTCCATTTTGATTCAGTTGTGGGAAAATACCGGATTGAAAAGATCAAAACTATTGGCGATGCCTATATGTGTGCAGGAGGGATTCCTGAAAAAAACAGAACCAATCCGGTTGAGGTTATACTGGCTGCCCTCGAGATGCAGGCATATATGAAAAAACTGAAAGAAACGTCGGAAGTGGCAGACATGAAATATTGGGATATCAGGATAGGGATACATACGGGAACTGTTGTAGCAGGAGTCATTGGTCAGAAAAAGCTGTCATATGATATCTGGGGTGATACCGTAAATACTGCAAGCCGTATGGAATCGTCGGGAGAAGGTGGTAAGATTAATATCTCAGGAACAACCTATGAGTTTGTAAAGGACTTTTTTATTTGTGAGCACCGGGGTAAAATGCCTGTTAAGTATAAGGGAGAGCTTGATATGTATTTTGTAAACGGAATTGTTCCGGAACTCTGTGATGAAAATGGAGAGCCTAATAGCAAATTCTTCAACAGGGTGCAGATGATTAAGCTGCAGGACATAGAGGAGCTGATCACTAATATGTATAATGACGAAGCCCCCCCGAACCTTTATTTTCATAACCCATCACATATAAAGAATATCATTGATCAGGTTGAATTGCTTGCAACAGCAGAAAACCTGCCTGAAGAGGAGTATATTGTTCTGAAGCTTGCTGCTATATTTCTTTATACCGGATATATTTCGGATTATGAAAAAGCAATGGAAGCCTCACTTGTCCATGTTGAAAAGGTTTTACCGGTGTTTGGATTTGAACAAAAGACTATCAAAGCTGCCAGCAACCTTATCATCAATTCGTTCAATGAACATTATCAATCGCTTTGTGATAAAATACTTCATGATGCCAGGTACGATTATCTTGGCAGGGTTGACTTTATCAAACTGACGGATAAGTTACTAAGGGAGAGAACGGAGTATGGTAAAGTTACTGATTCTTCAAGCTGGATAAACATACAAAGGAAGTTGCTGCTGGATCATGAGTTTATGACAAACACAGCCAGACTACTCAGGAGCGTTGCAATTGAAGATCAGGTCGCCAGCCTTCAGGAGTATAATAAATAATTGATTTTCCGATACAAAAAACTTCAGAGATAATTTTTAAAGATGTACTTTTACGACAAATTCTAACATCCCGGATATGGAAAACCTCGACTGGAAAAATCTTCCCTTTGGTTATATTAAGGCTGATTATAATTTACGTTGTATATACAGGAATGGGAGATGGGGCAAGCTTGAAGCAACGTCTTCTGAATATATTAATGTTCATATAGCTGCAACCGGTTTACATTATGGTCAGGAGGCATTTGAGGGATTGAAAGCATATATGGGAAAGGATGGAAAGGTAAGATTATTTCGCTGGGAAGAAAATGCTAAAAGGTTCATTCATTCAGCCGAAGGAATTAAGATGGCACCTTTCCCGCTTGAAATGTTCAGAGAGGCTCTGTTTGAGGTAATCAGGCTGAATAAAAGGTTTGTACCACCCTACGGATCCGGAGCCACATTATATATCAGACCACTTCTGTTCGGCAGTGGAGCTGAGGTTGGTGTTAAACCTGCCCTGGAATATACTTTCATATTGTTTGTTTCACCGGTGGGTCCCTATTTCAAGGAAGGATTTACACCCGTTAATATGCTGATATGTAGAGATGTTGACAGAGCGGCTCCATTAGGAACAGGGACATTTAAGGTTGGCGGAAATTATGCGGCAAGCCTGCGGGCTATAATTGCTGCCAAAGAGAAGGGATATTCCAACTCTATTTTCCTTGATGCAAAAGAAAAAAAATATATTGATGAATGCGGTCCGGCCAATTTCTTCGGGATAAAAAACAACACCTATATCACACCAAAATCGGAATCAATTCTGAACTCGATAACTAATATGAGTCTGATTGAGATTGCACAGAGTATGGGGATGAAAACAGAGCGGCATGCCGTTCCAGTGGACGAATTATCGACTTTCACTGAAGCAGGGGCATGTGGTACAGCTGCAGTGATAAGCCCTATTGCGAAGATTTTTGATCCTGAAACCAATATTGTGTACGAATATAGCAAGGATTGTATTGCAGGGCCATTAACCACCAAGCTTTATAACAAGCTTGTTGCAATACAGAACGGAGATGAGCCGGATGAATTCGGGTGGATTACGGTACTGGAGTAAAAAGAAAGAGGGAGAGGATTTAGAGCCGAAGTAAAAAAAAATGTGAAGAATAAGGAAACAGGATTATCGAAGACAAAACTGAGAAGTTCTTATGTGACACTGGTAATCAGTGTTTCTCTGGTTCTTTTCCTGCTTGGCATTCTGGGGCTTGTACTTATTAATGCAAAAGAGCTGTCAGATTATTTTCGTGAGAGCCTGTCGTTTTCCGTGATGCTTGATGATAATGCTAAAGAGGCAGATATCAGAATGTTACAAAAAGATCTTGATGCCAAACCATACGTAAAGTCCACCGAATATGTCTCAAAAGAAGAGGCTGCCCTGAAGATGAGGGAAGATCTTGGAGAAGACTTTATAAGCTTTCTTGGTGATAATCCTCTACCCCCTTCAATTGATGTCTATCTGTATGCAGGATATACAAGCCCTGACAGTGTTGCCGTTATTGAAAAATATGTTCTTGAGTATCCGTTTGTCAGGGAGGTTTATTACCAGGAATCACTTTTGATCCTGATAAATGAAAATGTCAGTAAGATCAGCATTTTTCTTCTGGTTATAAGTTCATTCCTGTTTTTAATAGCGGTTACCATAATAAATAATACTATCAGGCTTTCGATATACTCGAAGAGGTTTCTTATAAGGACGATGCAACTTGTAGGGGCAACCAGGGCATTCATCAGGAAGCCTTTTATCATCCGCAGTATTTATCATGGGGTTCTTGCAGCATTGATTGCGATGACTCTGCTGATGGGACTGTTGTATCTGGTTGAGAAAGAGTTTTTCAGGCTCTTTTCCTTTGAAAGCACAAAGCTTTTAATCCTCCTTGGGGCATTTATTATTACAACCGGAATCTTAATAAATATTATTTCAACATATTTGTCGGTGAACAGATATCTTGGTATTTCAGAGGATAAACTTTATTACTGATCATATTATGAGCACAAAGAAAAAAAAGGACGAGAGATTAAATTTTGCGCTTGGTCGCGAGAATTATAAATTACTGGCTATTGGTTTTGTAATAATTGTAATAGGATTCTTACTGATGCTGGGTGGTAAAGCAGAGAGTCCTGATGAATTCAGTGAAAAGATTTTCAGCTTCAGGAGAATAACACTTGCACCAATTGTAGTGTTAACAGGATTTGTGTTCGAGATATGGGCAATAATGAAGAAGCCAAAAGATCCTGATAAGTAGTCTTGACAATCAGACATTATGAATTGGCATGAAGCGATAATCCTTGGCCTGGTCCAGGGACTGACTGAGTTTTTACCTGTAAGCAGCTCAGGACATCTTGAAATCGGGAAATCACTTTTTAATATAGATGCAGCCAGTAACTTTTATTTTACAGTAGCGGTACATGGAGCCACTGTTGCCAGCACACTGGTTGTTTTCTGGAGGGAGATAATAAAGCTGCTGAAGAGATCGCTGGAATTCAGGATGAATGATGAGACAGTCTATGTAATTAAGCTTGTGATCTCAATGATCCCGGTAGGTATTGCAGGGCTTTTCTACAAAGATTTTTTTGAAGGACTTTTTAACGGTAATATGATTTTTGTCGGATCGATGCTTCTTGTTACAGCATTGTTATTGGCATTGGGCCATTTTATGAAAAAAAAAGAGAGGAACATAGGATATCTCGATTCGTTTATTATTGGAATAGCACAGATGTTGGCTGTATTACCTGGTATCTCAAGGTCAGGAGCTACCATCGCTACAGGTATGATGCTAGGTAACCGGAAGGATGAGTTGGCAAAGTTTTCCTTTCTGATGGTTCTGGTCCCGATTATAGGAGCTAATTTGCTGGAAATATTTACGGGTGAAATAACAACCGGCAGTATTGGAGTCGGAATGATACTTGTCGGAGCTTTTACAGCATTCGTGTCAGGTTATTTAGCCTGTCGCTGGATGATCACTCTGGTCAGAAGGAGTAAAATGCTATGGTTCGCAATTTATTGCACACTAACCGGATTAATAACTGTTTTTCTGTTATAGGATGGTTCAGGACCGGATAACTCTTTATGAAGAAGGGCAGGTGTTGTTATTCGATAAACCTGTTTACTGGACATCCTTTGATCTGGTAAATAAGGTAAGGATAATGATCAGGAGTGAGCTTGGGATCAGGGAGATTAAGGTTGGACATGCAGGGACACTTGATCCTCTTGCTTCAGGTTTAATGATAATATGCACCGGGAAAGCCACAAAAAGAATTAACGAATTCAGGGATCTTGATAAGGAGTATATTGCAAAAATTCATCTCGGTAAGACGACTCCCTCTTTCGATCTTGAGACACAGATTGATAATAGTTACCCGACAGGTCATATTACCCGTAAAATGGTAAAGAATACTCTCGAAATGTTTAAAGGAGAACAGAAACAGATACCACCCCTGCATTCCGCAAAACTCATTAGAGGTAAGAGAGCTTATGAATTTGCCAGAAAGGGGATCCGTAAAAGCCTTGAACCGGTATCAGTAGTCTTCAGGGAGCTTGAATTACTTTCTTTTGACATTCCTGAAATATCAGTAAGGATTATATGCAGTAAAGGAACATATATCCGTTCCTTTGCCAGGGATCTCGGTAAGGCGCTGGGCAGCGGAGCTTATCTCTCGGCTCTTGAAAGAACAGGAATCGGCCCGTTCCGGTTAAGCTCTGCACTAAATATTGAAAAATTCAAAAAAAGTCTTGATGATTTGAAACAAAATGGAAAATAATACGTATAAAGGTTTTCGAAAAATCAAATAATAATATACAAAAATGAAATTATCACAATTCAGGTATACCCTGCCACAGGAATTGATTGCTCTTTACCCCACTGAAAACAGGGATGAATCGAGACTATTAGTACTGAACCGGAAAAGCGGGGAAATGCAGCACAGGATATTTAAGGATATTACAGAATACTTCAGGGAACATGATGTCCTCGTATTTAACAATACAAAAGTGTTTCCTGCACGGTTATATGGTAATAAGGAGAAGACAGGGGCTGAGATTGAGGTATTTCTTTTAAGGGAACTGAACAGGGAACAGCGATTATGGGATGTTCTGGTTGATCCGGCACGAAAGATAAGGATTGGCAATAAACTCTATTTCGGTGAGAATGATGTGCTGGTTGCTGAAGTTATTGACAATACCACGTCGAGGGGAAGAACACTGAGATTTTTGTTTGACGGAACTTATGAGGAGTTTAAACATACACTTTACAGCCTTGGTGAAACACCTCTTCCCAAATTCATTAACAGACCTGTGGAACCAGAGGATAATGAGCGTTATCAGACGATTTTTGCCAAGTACGAAGGTGCAGTGGCAGCTCCTACGGCAGGCCTCCATTTCAGCAGGGAATTACTTAAGAAACTGGAAATTATTGGCGTTGACTTTGCAGAGATAACCCTGCACGTGGGACTTGGCAATTTTCGGAGCGTGGATGTGGAGGACCTTACCAAGCATAAGGTTGATTCGGAGAGGATCAGAATAATGGAGGATGCGGCCGAGATTGTCAATAAAGCAAAAGATAACAAACACAGGATATGTGCTGTGGGCACAACTGTAGTCAGAACCCTTGAAAGCTCCGTTTCCACAAGCGGTTATCTCAAGCCGTTTGACGGCTGGACCAATAAATTTATTTTTCCTCCGTACGAATTCAAAGTGCCGGATATGATGATAAGCAATTTTCACCTGCCCTATTCCACGCTTCTAATGATGGTTGCTGCTTTTGCGGGTTATGAACTTCTTTTTGAAGCTTACAGAACAGCTGTTAAGGAGAAATACAGGTTCGGCACTTACGGGGATGCAATGCTGGTGCTATAAAAAAGTCTTGCGCTTCACACTGTCCCTGCAAAACATACGATCATTAACGATTTCCGGCAGGTCATCAAAATCAACCACATTAATCTGGAATAATTTCTATCTTTCGATTATAAATTAACGGTTGCTATAATGCAACCTTGATTGATTTAATTGAGTCTTAGTAACATATTATTAATTAGTCCGTTTAATAATTTAAAATAAGGACAATGAAATAGAATAAAGAGCTGACCGGCTTAAAAAAAAGAGAGAGGTAAGGCGGAAGGTGATTTTTGTATTTTCTTGATTTTGGAGAGTAGCCTTAAAATATTGACAATCAGTAAAATAACCTGTAGTAATAAGGATAAGAATAGAGGTTATTCAGTAATCCGAAGGATTATTCTGACCCTTCTTTTCTGTCTTTTGCCTCTAATTTCAACTTATTCACAGTGGCTTTCAGGATATATTTACAGAAAGACAATTACTATTCCTGCCGCCCAGGTTAGCGGAGGGCCTCATACTAATTTCCCTGTTCTTGTTTCAGTGACTGATGCTGATCTTGCAACCACTGCCAACGGGGGCTATGTAGAGAATGCAAATGGGTGGGATATTGTTTTTTCACAGGATCATGTATCTGCACTTAATCATCAGGTCGAATACTATAATCCAACAAACGGCAATCTGATAGCCTGGGTTAATATTCCGAACCTGCCGGCCGGAGGTATTACCTTTTACATTTATTTTGGGAACTCATCTGTTGCAGCCGATCCTTCAACAACTGCTACATGGAGCTCTGACTACAACGGTGTATGGCATCTGGCCGGACTCGATGATGCAACCAGTTATGGGAATAATGCAACTGATTATGGTACTGGAAATTCTTCTACTGCAAAAATTTATTATTCAAGAAGGTGTTACGGATCGGGTGAGTATTTTCAAATAACTCAAACAACAATTCCTGACGGAAGTTTCACTATCTCTCTCTGGTTCAGACCTAGTGATGTTTCCAATAGCACATTGTTTGACCTGAGCAGAAGTACTTCTGGCAAGTATTTCTTTTCCTCATTTACTTCTGCTACACTTTACTGGTTTTTTGAATCTGCAAATGATTTTAATGCCAATGCAACCTACAGTACCAGCCTGAGCCCATGGACATGGTATTATCTGACAGTAATTGGCCGTTATAATAGTAATTATCACGAATTATATCTGAATGGAACTCTGGTTGGAAGCAGCAACACAAGTTTAGATGGTAAGCCGAGTTTAAATAACATAAGGGTAGGAGCAGACTGGGGTTATAATATCCCATTTTCTCACGGGGATTTCGATGGGAGGATAGATGAATTCAGGATTGCAAATTCAGACAGAAGTGCAGGTTGGATTCAGACAGAATTTAATAATCAGGATACTCCAGGTTCCTTCATGTCATTCGGAAGCCGTGAGTATGGATTACCTCAGATTTTTAATGTTTCAGGATCAGGATCTTGTTGTACCGGTAGCGGCCTTACTATTCAGTTATCAGGCTCACAGACAGGAGTGAATTACCAGTTAAGGAAAAACGGAGCCGATGAAGGTTCACCTGTTCCCGGGACAGGAGGGGTTCTGAACTGGAACGGAATGGCAGAAGGAGTTTATACAGTGATTGCTACTAAGGTAGTTAGCGGTTTTTCAGCCACCATGAACGGTAGCGCAATAATTACTGAGAATCCTTCACCTGCTGCAGCATTAGGTTACCGGTATCAGAAAACAATAACAATCGACCATAACCAGGTCAGCGGAGGTTCGGATTTATACAACTTCCCTGTTCTTATTAACATTTCAACATCTCCTGCCAGAGATGAATTAAGAACTGTAGCCAATGGAGGGCATGTCGAAAATACTAACGGGTATGATATAATATTTACTGATTCCGAATACAATAAGCTTAAACACCAGGTTGAAAGCTATACAGCAACTAATGGGAATTTGCTGGCATGGGTACGTGTACCTGTTTTATCATCATCTGTGAATACGGTTATTCGTATACTCTACGGTAATCCACAGATAACTGCAGATCCTTCAACATCTTTAACATGGAGTCCCGAGTACCTGGGAGTCTGGCATTTGAGTGACTTATTGGATGCTACAGCTAATGGTAATGACGGTACGAACAATGGATCCACGGGTGCAACAGGAAGAATTGGTTCGGGACGTGAGTTTAACGGGACAAGCCAGATTGATATTCCTCAGAACAATATACTTCAACCCTCAAATAATATTACTGTTTCTATATGGGTAAGAAGAAACGGAAACCAGAACCTATGGGCAAAACCTCTCTGGTACGGACGAAATGATGAATCTCCATGGGGTCCTTATGGATTTGAATTTAATAGTGACCTGGATAATGATATATATTTTCATGTAACCAATGGCACTAATTCAGGTAATCCACAAACCGGAATCATTATCGCAGATGCTACCTGGTACCTATTAACCGGCACCTACGATGGATCCAATGTGAGGATCTACGGAAATAATAGTTTTATTGATACGGAACCCTTAACCGGTACTATCGGACATTTTAATAGTATCGGACTTACCCTGGGTAACAGGAATAACGGTGGACAGGGATTCAGAGGAATTATTGATGAGATCAGGATTTCCAGTGTGGCAAGATCGACCGGCTGGATCCAGACTGAATATTCCAACCATAATTCCCCCACTACATTTTATAGTATAGGATCAGAAACCGGATGCTCTGTATTTAGTTTTACCGATATCTGTTCAGGTTCACCGATACCATACAGCGTACCCAATACCGGCGGTCATACATATAGCTGGACTGTAGTTGGGGGTACGCCTTCATCAACTACGGGTAACAGTATTACAGTCACGTGGGGAGCATCAGGACCCTATACCATCCAGCTCCAGGAAACGGCAGGAGGATGTGTTGGCAATTCTTTAACTTATAATGTCACAGTATCAACACAACCAGTAGCGCAGACAATAACAAAGAGCCCTGCTATTCCTGATGTTTGTGTAACAACAACAGTATCAGCAACCTTTAGCGACGGTAGTGGAGGAGTCAATCCGGTCGATGTTTACGAGTCAAGTATTGACGGGGGATCATCGTGGCAATCATATACACCTGGATCTCCCCTGAGCAGTGCCGTAGCCGGCGCAAACAGGATACAGGTACGGACAAGAAGGACAACCAGCGGAACGGGATGTAACGACAGCGGATGGAATACGGCTACCTGGAATACAGTTGTACAACCTGTTGGTCCCACTCTTAATACCAGAATACCTGACCTGCCAGCTGTGTGTGAAGGGCAAACTGTATCAGCGTTATTCAATGCCGGAAGCGGTGGAGTCGGATGTACTGATTCGTACCAGTACTGTTACGACGGAACAGGAGGGTGGATAGGCTACACTCCCGGAGGTAATATTAATACTACAGGACATACACTGGTTGAGATACAGGGTCATCGTTCCGGATGTACAGCGGGTGCAGGATGTACCGGAACACCCTGGACTACTCTTGCAACATGGGTAGTTAATACCCAGCCGGCAGGCCCAACATTAAATGTAAAAACTCCCAACATTCCAACAGTGTGCACCGGACAGCTTGTATCAGCAACTTTTACTGCAGGCAGTGGTGGAGTAGGCTGTACGGATGCATTCCAGTACCGTTTCGACGGAGCAGGCGGGTGGTCAAATTACATCCCCGGAACTAATCTCAACACAACAGGGCATACACTGGTTGAGATACAAGGCCAGCGTTCCGGTTGTACTGCCGGTGCAGGCTGCACAGGAACACCCTGGGTTACTCTTGCAACCTGGACAGTTAATCCTCAACCAGTAGGACCAACTTTAAATGTGAAGACACCCGATCTTGCAGCAGTTTGCGATGGTCAGATAGTATCAGCTACGTTTAATGCCGGCAGTGGCGGTACAGGTTGTTCAGATACATACCAGTATCGTTTTGATGGAGTTGGAGGGTGGTCAGGTTATACGCCCGGGACTAATATTAATACAACCGGACATACCCTGGTTGAGATACAGGGCCAACGCTCAGGATGTACTGCCGGGGCAGGGTGTACAGCTACAGGCTGGGTGACACTGGCAACATGGACAGTCAATCCGCAGCCGGCAGGGCCAACTTTAAATGTGAAGACACCCGATCTTGCAGCCGTTTGTGATGGTCAGATAGTATCAGCTACTTTTAATGCCGGTAGCGGAGGAGAAGGATGTACAGATAACTACCAGTACCGTTTTGACGGAGTTGGAGGATGGACAAGTTATATCCCCGGAACAAATCTTAATACCACCGGACATACCCTGGTTGAGATACAGGGTCAGCGTTCCGGATGTACAGCAGGTGCAGGATGTACCGGAACACCCTGGACTACACTGGCCTCATGGATAGTTAATCCATTACCGGTACCTGTAGTAACCGGAGATAACGAAGTATGCCCGGGAGAGAATGGTGTTCAATATTCAACACCTGCAATAGCAGGACATTCCTATTCATGGACTGTCATCGGAGCTGCCTCATATTCAGGTGAAAACACAAATGAGGTGACGGTAAACTGGGCAAATAACTGTAATACAACCGGTACAGTAAGGGTCACAGAAACCATTAATGCTACAGGGTGTTTTGCAACTTCTGCAGATTATGTAGTTACTATTCGTGATATAGTAGCTCCCACCTGGAGTACACCGGCCGGCTCGTTGAATCAGACACTGGAATGCAGTGATGCAGCAGGTATTACAGCAGCACAGGCATTATTTCCTGTTGCAATCGATAACTGTGATGGAGATGTTACCGATATTGTAAAGGTCCCGGGAGCTTTTGTACCCGGAGGTTTATGTCCTGAAGCAGGAACTTATACAAACACCTGGACTGTGACAGATGATTGTGGAAATCCAAGTGCAGTATTTACACAGATTATCACAATTATTGATACACAGGCTCCGTCATGGACCACAGCAGCAAATGCACTTGACAGAACAGTTCAATGCAGTGACGGAGCAGGTTTGGCAGCAGCACAGGCTTTATTCCCTGTGGCTGCGGATAACTGCGATTCTGATGTCACCAATATTGTTAAAGTACCAGGAGCATTTGTGCCGGCAGGTAATCCATATGAAGGTACTTATACAAATACATGGACAGTTCAGGATAACTGTGGTAATTTAAGCGGAGTATATACTCAGGTAATAACAATTATAGATAATACCTCACCTGTCATTACCTGTCCTGGAAACACAACAATCAATTGTGAAGATGATAACACCC
>CAZQVL010000040.1:7724-30489 GCA_964596715.1 uncultured Rikenellaceae bacterium | reverse complement strand
GGCACAGGGCACAGGGCACAATACTGAAGTGGAATGATACCTGGCAGGTTAAGATATATGGAACTCCGTAAAACCGGGGTTTACTTCGTGGTAAAAAACACATAAACATGTGATCATAATTTTATTACAGGACTAATAATATATTAATATGAAAAAGTTATTATTGAACCCCGTGATCATTACGGCATTATTTCTTGTTCTGACCTCAGTTATCCATGCTCAGCCAGGGACAACTGAACTGATGAATGAAATAAACAGGATAAATACAAGATTCGAAAACCTGGGTCATCAGTTTGATGTCCTGGAAAAGAAGATTGACGACATCTACTGGTATAACAAGGTTGGTGATATTGCATATATCGATAAGGTATATATGACGGGACCTCCGCTGGCTGTAGAGAGAAATCCGACAGGTCAGGGCGCAGGTAATCCTGTCAAATTCTGGACATATATCTTTATTCCGAAGGATATCGATCCTTCAAAGAAGTATCCTCTGCTGGTATTTCCTCATGGTGGTGTACATTCAAACTTCAGCACTTATTATACTCACATAATCAGAGAGATGATTTCACAAGGATATATTATTACAGCCGCTGAATACAGGGGTTCAACCGGTTATGGGGCTGCAATGTATAACAGAATTGATTATGGAGGTCTGGAGGTGCAGGATGTTGACGCCAGCAGGCAGTATATGATTGATAACTATTCAATTGTAGATAAAGACAGAGTAGGGATAATCGGATGGAGTCATGGTGGCTTAATAGCTCTTTTCAATATCTTTGAATACCCCGGCAATTATAAAGTGGCTTTCACAGGGGTTCCGGTCAGTGATCTCATTGCACGTATGGGTTACAAGAACCAGGCATATCGCGACCTCTACTCAGAACAGGCTGCAATCGGCAAACCAGCCGACCAGAACGTTGCTGAATACCGCAGGAGATCTCCTGCCTGGCAGGTTGGCAAATATCAGAATACTCCTCTTCTCATTCATACAAATACCAATGATGAAGATGTTAACGTACTTGAAGTTGAGCATCTTATTAAATCACTTAAAGCTGAAGGGAAAAAAAATTTCTCATATGAAATATTCGAAGATATGCCTGGCGGTCACTCCTTCGACAGGATGGATTATGTGGAGGCCAAGGAGATCCGCCTGAAGATCTATAACCATCTGAACAAATATCTGAATCCACCTAAACCTTTTAAGTCGGTGAAGGAACTGCAGAAAGCAGGATATGGATTTAATTAGGGCACAGGGCGCAGGGCACAGCGTGGAGGAGTAAGGGCGATGTGAAAATGCAGAAAGAAAAACTATACGGAAAAATCCTGGATGAACTGATTGATGTTACCAGACGTGTCGGTTTACCAGGGTTTGCTGCAAAACAAATTGCTGACTGGTTGTACAAAAAGGATATTCAGTCTATCATGGAGATGACTAACATATCAAAAAAAAAACGTGAACTCCTCTCAGCAGAATATGAAATCGGATTATATGATCCTGTCAGTGTAACGGAAAGTACGGACGGAACAAAAAAATACCTGTATAAGGTACTTAATGACAAATATATAGAAACAGCATTCATTCCGGATAAAGCACGAGCTACAATATGCCTGTCATCTCAGGCCGGATGTAAAATGGGATGTATATTCTGTCTGACAGGGAAACAGGGCTTCCATGGAAATCTTTCTTCCAACGAAATTCTTAACCAGTTCAGAAGTTTGCCTGAGTACAGCAAACTGACTAATATTGTCTATATGGGTATGGGAGAACCACTGGATAATCTACCTGAAGTCCTGAAAAGCCTCGATATTCTTATAAGCGACTGGGGTTACGGATGGAGCCCTACACGAATTACTGTCAGCACTATAGGTATGATCAACAGCATAAAAGAATTTCTTAATAAAAGCAGATGTCATCTTGCTATCAGTCTGCATTCACCTTTTGATGAGGAAAGAAGAAGACTGATGCCTGTACAGAAGACGAATACACTAAAGGAATTTCTGGAAATTATAAGAAATTTTGATTTCAATAACCAGAGGAGGATTTCATTTGAGTACATACTTTTCAAAGGATTGAACGACACGCCGATACACATAAAAGAGTTAGCAAGAATGTTGAACGGAATTAAGTGCCGGATAAACCTTATCAGGTACCATTCTATCCCTGGATTACAATATCAGAGTCCTGATATTAAGACAATCAACAGCTTTAAAGAAGCTCTTAATGCGAAAGGAATTCTTACCACAATAAGGGCAAGCAGAGGGGTTGATATTGGAGCTGCATGCGGACTTCTATCTACCATTGAACAAAACAAGATCAAAAAAGGATGTTAAAGAAATTCTTATCTGTATCACTGGTTTTTCTTCATTTTCTTTCTTACTCACAGGAACGATCGCTTGATGAATTACTTTCAGATTCAGCTATGGTTCATGCATCCGTATCCTTCTGTATCAGGGATGTAAATAATGGAGAACTGGTTATGGATTATAATTCTGAAAAAAGCCTTGCACCTGCATCTGTTCAAAAACTGATAACAACTGCAGCTGCTCTTGAATTACTTGGACCGGATTACACATTCAGAACTTCTATAGGATATACAGGTACTCTAAACAGAAGATCAGGCAGGCTCTCAGGTGATATTGTAATCAAGGGCGGTGGAGATCCTGTACTTGGATCCAATCGTTTCGCTGATCATTATGGTGACTTCATAACCCACTGGACCAATGAAATTGCAAACCACGGGATAAAAAGAATTAAAGGACGTGTAATGACCGATGACACATATTACGATTACCTGCCTGTTCCGGCCAAATGGCTCTGGGAAGATGCAGGTAATTATTATGGGGCAGGTGCTTTTGGATTATCTGTTTATGACAATACTTATGAAATACATTTTAAAACATCATCTGACAGTCTCAGCATGGTTATTACAGGTATTGTTCCCGAAGAGTGCAGCGGAGAGTTTTCCAACTGGCTCGTTGCTGCAGGAACTGCTGATGAGGGATATGTATTTGCTGCTCCTTACAGCACTAATGGCTGGCTTGCAGGTACTATCCCGACCAATATGGAAGATTTTGTTCTGAAAGCCGCAATCCCCGATCCTCCCAGGATTATAGCAGAAATAACCGACAAAAAACTTAAAGAGCTGGGAATAAGAATAGAAGGTAATCCTTCAACCACAAGATTACAGCTCTCTTTTACCGGAATTGAAATAACTCCTGTAAGTACAATAGTCTCTCCACCACTAAACGAGATCATAGAAAAGCTAAATCATGAAAGTGTAAACCTTTATGCTGAACATCTTATCAAAGAACTGGGAAAAACCTTCATGAACAAAGGATCAACAGCCTCAGGTGTTGAAGTGATCAGGCAGTTCCTCACAGATGCCGGAATAGATACAGACGGAATGTTTATTGAAGATGGCAGTGGTCTCTCCCCTATGAATGCTATTAATGCAAAGGGAGTAACTGACTTATTGCTTTACTTAAAGAAGAGAGGGAAATACTTTAATGAGTTTTACTCTTCATTACCTGATGCGGGGAAGGAAGGCACTCTTAAAAATTACTTCAAGGATCCTGTCTTTGATTCAAGGCTTGCTGCAAAAAGCGGATCGATAACCAGAGTCAGAAGCTTCGCAGGATACTTTTCTACTTTAACAGGCCGGGAAATGGCTTTTTGTATTCTGGTTAACGATTACAATGGAGACTCCAGGAGAATAATTGCCGGTATTGAAGAAATCATAAAGGAAACTATATTGTACAGATAATATTACGTTTAATATTTATATAACAATCGGCTATGTATAATAAAAATCAAATAGTGCTTGAACCGGAGCAAAGCGGAGCTCGACGAAGTCAAAATCAATAAAAGCATGTTATTGATTCCAGACACTCATATGATATTAAAATACAGATTAATTCAAAAACAGGTTATTCAGTTTATGAATAAGACAGTAGTTATAAGAAAGTGCAGTGAATACGATTCAAATAAAATATATGATACTATTTCGGATATTTACACTGTTAGTGGAGGCCCTGACGTCAACGGTAAAAAGGTTCTGTTAAAACCCAATATTCTCATTGATGATTATCCTGAAAAATGCATCAGCACTCATCCTGTAGTGGTTGAAGCCATGATCATGTATCTGCAGTCGAAAGGAGCCTTAGTATATATTGGTGATTCTCCAGGAGTTCATAAAAGAGGATTCCTGGCTTTAAAGTCAGGTATTAATGAGGTTTGTAAAAAAACTGGAGCAGTCTGGGTAGATTTTTTAAAGAATTCTTCAGTAACAAAATTACCTAAGGGAACCATAAGAACAGCCTCTTTTACAAATGAAGCCGATATTATCATCTCATTACCGAAATTAAAGAATCATGAACTTGTATATTTTACAGGTGCTATAAAGAACACTCTTGGTCTTGTCCCCGGATTCATAAAAGCCAGGCAGCATGGGCTTTATCACGGAAGAAACAGTTTCAGCTCTTTTCTGGTTGACCTTTGTGAAGCCATTACTCCCTCTTTTTTCCTGATGGATGGGATAACAGCGATGGAGGGAAGTGGTCCGGCTCAGGGCACCCCTGTAAAAACTGAATTACTACTGGGATCCACAAATCCGCTTGCTCTTGATATAATAGCCTGTTCAGTTACAGGATATGATCCTTTGTTTATTCCTACCAACACAATAGCTTTATCAAGGGGAAAATGGCTCCGGTCGCCTGATGAAATTATTTATGACGGACCTGATTTAAGCACGATCATAAAGAAAGATTTTAAAAAAATTCCGGTTTCAGGTAAAAGGGATATTGCTGTTAAGTTCGTTATAAGCAGGTTGAAATCGATACGAAAACTTCAGAGAAGGCCGGTCTTCCTGCACGATAAATGTACAGGTTGTAATGATTGTATTAAAATCTGCCCCCAGAATGCAATTACATTGCATCCTACAAAGAAAAACCGGGTCGTATTAATTGATAAAAAATGCATCAGGTGTTTTTGCTGCAGTGAAGTATGCCAGTACAATGCCATTGATGTAAGGAGAAAATTTTTTGGAGCATAGTAACCTTAACTAATCAGGCATCAATCCTTGCATATTTTGCATGTGATTCAATGAATTCCCTGCGGGGAGGAACTTCATCTCCCATCAGCATAGAAAAAATATGATCAGCTTCAGCAGCGCTTTCGATAGTTACTTGCCGCAGAGTTCTTGTTTCGGGATTCATGGTTGTATGCCAGAGCTGTTCTGCATTCATTTCTCCCAGCCCTTTGTATCTCTGGATAGTCACTGATGATTCCTTACCCTGGCCTATTTCTTCTATAGCGATCACCCGTTCCTCTTCTGACCAGCAGTAGCGTTCTGTTTTGCCTTTCTTTATAAGGTAAAGTGGAGGTGTAGCTATAAACAGGTTCCCACCGCTGATGAGATCCTGCATATACCTGAAGAAGAATGTCATAATAAGTGTTGTAATATGGGAACCATCCACATCGGCGTCAGTCATAATTATTATCTTGTGGTAGCGCAAACCGGAAATATCAAGAGCTTTACTGTCTTCATCTGTTCCAATGTTAACACCCAGGGCAGTAAAAATATTCTTTATCTCCTCGCTTTCATATATTCTGTGATGCATTGCCTTTTCAACATTAAGAATTTTTCCTCTAAGCGGTAATATTGCCTGAAACCGGCGGTCGCGTCCTTGTTTGGCAGTTCCTCCTGCCGAATCACCCTCAACGAGATAGATCTCACAATTGGCAGGGTCTCTGTCTGCACAGTCAGCCAGTTTTCCGGGCAGACCAGAACCGGAAAACTCATTTTTGCGCTGAACAAGTTCCCTGGCTTTACGGGCAGCATGCCGTGCAGTTGCAGCCAGAATTACCTTCTGGACGATCACCTTTGCATCTTTGGGATTCTCTTCGAGATAGTTTGTCAGCATGATACTGACAGCCTGATCCACAGCACCAATAACTTCGGAGTTACCCAGTTTGGTTTTTGTTTGTCCCTCAAACTGAGGTTCGGCAACTTTCACTGAAATAATTGCTGTCAGACCTTCCCGGAAGTCATCACCATTGATATCAAATTTGAGCTTAGCCATTGCACCGGAGTCTTCAGCATACTTTTTTAATGTTCTTGTCAACCCCCTCCTGAATCCTGCCAGATGGGTTCCGCCTTCGATAGTATTAATATTATTCACATAAGAGTGAACATTCTCAACAAATGAGTTATTGTATTGCAGTGCTATTTCAACAGGAATATCTGTCTTATCATATGTTATATGAACCGGCACCTCTATAATGCGTTCTCTGTTGGCATCAAGATATTCTACGAACTCCTTAAGTCCAAGCTCTGAACAGAATTCCTCGTAACGAGGGTCTCCTCCGTTACCATTCTCAATAAGTTCTCTCATATCTTTGATGGTAAGGAGAATACCTTTGTTCAGAAATGCCAGTTCCCTCAGTCTTGCTGCAAGTATCTCAAAGTTATATTCAGTAGTCTGAAAAATAGTTGAATCCGGCTTAAAAGTGATAATAGTTCCGGATTTGGTTGTCGTTCCGATAACATCCACCTGAGTAACCGGTTTTCCTCTAAGGTATTCCTGCCTGAATACTTTTCCTTCCCTCATGATGACAGCCTCAAGCCGTTCCGAAAGTGCATTTACACATGAAACGCCAACCCCATGCAGCCCTCCGGATACCTTGTAAGAATCTTTGTCAAATTTACCGCCGGCATGAAGCAGAGTCATTACAACCTCCAGGGCCGATTTCTTCTCTTTCTCATGCCTCCCAGTCGGAATACCCCTTCCGTCATCCGTAACAGTAACAGAACCATCCTCATGAATCACAAGATCAATTCTCGAACAATATCCTGCAAGAGCCTCATCAATTGAATTATCAAGTACTTCATAAACAAGATGATGAAGTCCTTTTATAGCTGTATCACCAATATACATTGCAGGTCTTTTCCTGACAGCTTCAAGACCTTCCAGCACCTGAATTCTCTCTGCAGAGTACTCATTACGATCCTGCAATTTTTCCCCATTCTCACTCATTCCTGAATAATTATTTTATCCAACTTTCTGCTTTTTGTCTTCATCCTGAAATCAATTTTTCAGGACTTCTGTTCAGTGTTATAAACAACTGATTTAATGTATTTTAATTTCCGGCACAAATATACTGATTATTAGTGATTCATGTACCTGTTTAAAGTAAAATTAATGCACAATTTGCCATAAGAAATCAACAGTGGTAAAAGGCCAGTGAGTTTGAAAATCTGATACTCTTAAAACCTTGTAAATCAATTGTTAACAAAAAAACCCTTAACGTCTCATACCACGCACCCTCTACTCTCTTAAAGACTGTAAGTAAAACCCGCCATAAACAGATATCGATGAGATGGATAAAAAGCCCATTCGTAATACCTTTTTGTGGAGATGTTACTGAATTTAACCCATAATGAAAGTATCCTGGTATACCGGTATTCAGCCCTGAGATTGAGATTAAAATGAGGGGATTTCTCAATCACAGTTGGAGATAAGGTTAACCAGCCTGTAGGACTTTCACTGATCATGAATTTAGATTTGCCAAGGGATGTCACTTCAACCCCTGCAATTATTTTATTCCTCAGATTATAATTGACTGCTACTCTGCCATCCCATGATGGCTTATTCCATGGGTATTCATTAGCTGAGAGGGTGTAGCTGTAATAATTCCCACTAGCATTATAAGTGAGCTTATCACCGATAGCTCCGTTGATTTCCCCATGAATATTAAGAAGCTCTGCATCGTCCTCAAGAGGTATAAAATAGTTACCTCTTTCCACTCTTGATGCTGTGTCAGGAAATACTATGTTGGAATATAAAATCAGGTCATTTATCATGGAATATGATACTGACAGATGGTAATTGCCACCTAATCCATTGTTACCGCGCAGACCTGCTGAAACAACAAGTGAATGGTCAGTATTAGGAAGTGTAAATAAACTGCCATCAGGTATAATAAAAGGATTTTGTATAATCGCCCTTTCGGGTTCATTCTTTTCAAGTTTACCGCTCAAAGCAGTATAGAAAGTGATATACTCCGGTACCACACTGAAACCAAAATTTATGTCAGGGTAGATATGCAGTCTGGGAGAATCTGTCAGGTTTTTTTCAACTGTGGTCAGAGCACCAAGTTTAATATTATATTGTTCCGTGCTTTTCTTAATAAAAGGATTTAATGAAACAATATACTTGGGCTCAGTCATAATAGAATCCGAAAGTTTGTAATAATCGAAGTCTAAACCGGACCCTACATAAAATCCCCTGACAATTTTAGCCATCGTACCGCTAAATCCGGCATGATTTTGGAAAAGTGATGGTGAATTTTGAAAAAAATTATAAAACAGCTCAAAATCATAAGACAAATCCGCAGAATCAAGGTTAAGAGAGGCTAAGGATGATTTTACACCTATATTATTGTAAACCAATTTTATATCTTTCTTTGAAGGATCATATCCTGTTATTTCAGGTTTGTAACCGTAAGCATATCTTGTATTCTGGAGGAAATTTACTGAACCACCAAGAACACTTCTTCTGAAGAATTTCTTTCCAAACAGAGATGCTTCATTATCCATAATACCTGCAAAAACCCTTTCCTTGTTCTGAAGCAGAATTTTTCCGTTCGAGGAGTAATGTCTTCCGTAAAAACCTGCCGTACCTTTTTTCGACCGCTCATTTGTAATGCTTATCTCAGCCAGAGGAGTGAAAAAGTTGCCTATACCGATCTTAACGTAGCTTTTATAAAGCTTGGGTAGAGGATCAGGTAACAAAGTAGCAGATCTGATCGGTCTTATTGTATAGACGGGGGAAAATTTACTCGGCCTGATGTCGTAGTTAATTACAAGGTTAACTTTCGTAGTATCATTCATATTCGGAAGAAAGCTCCTTTTTCTGACAGCAGGCAGAGAAGGTTTATATGGATTGTATAAAGTAATCTCTCTCTTAAGTTCTTCATCCTCCCTGCTAACCTGCGCTTTCAGAGGAATCATCATTAAATTCAACAAAACAATTATTATCAGACTTTTCTTTATCATATTATCTTGAATTCTAATACATTGATCCTTTTTTTAAGCTTCATTATTTTACCGTCATACCGGTAATTTATCAGTTTATTTTACATTATCGAGTGAAGCAAGTTTTGATTTTACTTCATCAAGTATCCCGTCATTATCGATTGTATAATACTCATTAAGACTTTGAAGAGTTGCCCTCGCCTGCAGGATATCTCCCTTTTTAATGCTGATGTCTGAGAGAAGAAGGAACATTCTTGCCATCCAGTACTGATGAGGAGTGTTCTGATCGATAAATTCCAGAATTATCTTTTCAGATTCGTTAATCATCTCTTTTTTGTAAAGTAATTCGGCTACCCTGAATTTCGATTCAGCACCTTCAATACTTGTTACCTCAGTAGCGACATTTCTGAAATCTGCAAGTGCACTGTCGAACTCATTAAGGCTATAGTGGGCTTTTCCACTCATAAATATGGCTTCCCTGGTCAGCTCTTCCGGAACATTCGCCGCAATCCTGATCTTATTTGCCGCTTTAATTGTTCCCTGAGCATCTCCAGCCTGGTATGCTGATCTGAGCTGCCCCTTAAGTGCAGTAAGCTTATTTCCGGGAATGACAGCTGTATTTTCAAGTTTTTCATAATAATTAAGTGCCTGATTATACTCTTCTTTTTCGTATAATATTGATGCAGCGTTCATTAACGATTGCTCCATAAATTGATTATTTGGCACTATGATTATCTCCTGATAAAGCTTGAGGGCTTCTTCGCTGTTACCTTCTGAATAGAGGCATTCAGCAAGGTAGAACTGAACATTAAGTCTGAAAAAACCATTTCTGAACTCATTAAGGTAATTCCTGAACACTTCTGTGGCCCTGTCGCATCTCCCTGCCATATAAAGATTTTCGCCTGATATATAAAGAAGCGAATCCTTTTCAGCGAGGTTGATATCACCAAAACTGTCAAGTGTTTTAACATAATCAAAGTAGGATTCAACATCATTCATATCGACATAAGCGTTTCGCAAACCTGTCAGTGCATAGCGTGCTTCGGGTGTCGATCTGTAATTCTCAATCACCTTTTTATACTGCATAACAGCTTTTTGATTGTCACCCTGATTATAATAAAGCAACCCAAGCTGCACTATCGCTCTTGGAACAAAGGGGCTTGACTGGTAATTTGAGATAACAGTATTAAAATCAGCTTCAGCTCTTCTGTAATCTTCCAGTACCTGATAAGCTCTACCGCGTTCAAAAATTGCATTCGAGACATATGGGGATGAAGGATACCTGGCCACAAGCGATGTAAGAATCTCTGCTTTACCTTTCTCATCGTTCATAAGACCAAGTGAAAAACCTTTCTGGTACATTGCATAATCTGCATCCACTTTACCATATTCAATTACCTTATCGTAATAACTTATTGCCATAGGGTAATTTGTTGTGATGTAGTAGCAATCGGCAATTCTGCATTTAGCATCAGCCAGCACTTCAGGCTTCACATCAGTAACCCCTGATTCGAAAGTCTTGAAATGGATGAGGGCGTTTGAATAATCCTGCATGTTAAAGAAAGTATATCCAAGATTATATCTTATCAGTTTGAATTCATCTAAGCGGCTCGAGCCCGGTATGCCCATAAACTCTTCATAATCTTCCCTTACAAGGTCATACTCTCCCAGACGATATCTGGCTTCACCTCTCCAGAAAATTGATCTTGCCCTTATTTCCCTGTTATACCTCTGATATTCAAGCGATTTTTCGAACATATCAATAGAAGATACTATTTCCATATTATTATAAAGTTCCAGTCCCCTGAAAAATGCCACTCTCTGGTAGGCTTCCTCTATCCTGTTATTTTTATTCTGTATTTTTTCAAGAGCTGCCAGTGCCGCTTTGTAGTTTTTTATTTGCATAAAAGTGGCAACGAGATAGTTATAAGCTTCTTCGATTTTATCTGATCCCGGATACAGGTCGATATATTCCTGAAATGCTGCAATAGCTTCGCCAAACGGGGAATATGAGATTTCATAGGTCATTTTTGCATAACTTAATAACGCTTCCTCTTTGATATTTTTATCATAATCCATTTTTGAAGCTTCCCCGAAAGCAAACTGTGACCGCTTTTTATCTCCTTTCTGCAGGTAACAATCACCGAGGATAAACCATATGTTCTGGCTGAGTATATCGTTTCTCGCTCCCGTTTCCAGAAACACCTTTATGGCCTTGTCGAGCTCACCAGTTTTGTAATAACAATAACCAAGTTGAAACTTATCTTCTCTTGAACTTGCTTTTGCACCGGCCGAATAGTCTTCAAGATATGGTAATGCATCCTTATAGTTATCTTTATTATAATAAGCATCACCTATAAACCGATAAAGTTCCACAGCTCTCTCTTTAGGAGCCGATTTAATCAGGTTTGGAGCTATGGCAAGTATTCCGTCATAGTCTTTTTGGAGGTACAGGATCTGGACAATGTAAAATGGTACTATAGGACCAAAAGTCTCATCATTTTGCAGCTTTCTGAAACCATCAAGTGCAGTAACATACATCTCTTGTTCATAAGCTATATGTGAAAAATAATAAACTGCCGGTGGAGTATATTCAGTATCAATGTCTTTAATCTCCGAGAACATGAGAAGGGCTTTTGACTTATTCCCGGCAGAATAAAGTGAGTAGCCAAACCTGAAAAAATATTCTGCAAGTTTTTCATTCATCAGTTCCTGCCTGTTTACAGATTCATAGTAAGCTGCCGCTTTCCTGTAATTCTTGTTCTGGTAGAAATAATCAGCAAGAGAGAGCCTTGCCTCATTTATTCTGGGACTCTCGGGATGTGTTGAAATATACCTGATCATCCTGTATTCTGCGTCAGGATTAAAAAGTCTCATCGCAGATACTGCGCCGTGATATTCAGCTTCGGCAAGTAATATTTTTCTCGTTTCATTTCCGTTATTAACAAATGAATCAAACAATCTTATAGCTGAAGGATATTTCTCTTTATTAAATAATTCCATTCCCCTGTTATATTCCGAGGTAAGTTCATCTCCTGAAAATGAGACCTGGGATAAAGCCTGAATAACAACTACAAAAAGGAAATTGAATATCAGAATAATTTTATTGCTGTTCATAAGTTGTTTTTTTGACCGGGTAGCGTAAAATTATAACTATAAAACGCCGGCAATCGGGCTTTATTACTGATTTTATTAACATATAAATGTTAATTATCAATTCTTTCGTTATTTTGCAGGACAAATAGATACAGAATGCAGGACAACCTTCCATTGGATGTTATTATTGAACTAAAAAACTGTAACATATGGCAACAGGACCATTTAGTCATTTCAGAAGTTAATCTGACAGTAAGCAAAAGCGATTTAGTGTATCTTATTGGTAAGGTCGGGAGCGGAAAAACCAGTATTATTAAGACTATTAATGCCCAGATCCCTCTTAAGGAAGGTGAAGGTATTGTTGCAGGATATGACCTTTCAAAAATAAAGACAAGGGAGATCCCTTACCTGCGGAGGAAACTGGGAATAGTATTCCAGGATTTTCAATTGCTTACTGACAGGACTGTGAATGATAATCTGGCGTTTGTCCTTAAAGCTACAGGGTGGGATAAGAAGAGCGAAATAGATACACGGATCGGAGAGGTACTTGAAAAAGTCGGACTCGGACTTAAAGGCTATAAGATGCCCCATCAGCTTTCCGGGGGTGAGCAGCAACGTGTTGTTATTGGGAGAGCCCTGCTTAATGACCCGGATATTATTCTCGCTGATGAACCAACCGGTAATCTCGATCCTGAAACCTCTGAGGGAATTATCAGACTTCTTAAGGAAATAAGCCAGACAGGAAGAGCTGTCATTGTTGCTTCACATAACTATACAATTCTTAAAAAATTCCCTTCCAGAACCGTAAAATGTGAAGACGGAAGGCTTTTAAATGTTAGAGATGATGAAGAAATAGAGCTGGAAAAGCTCTAAAGAGGTTAAAGGTTTAAAATTATCACGGAATCTGTTGTCCCAGGGTGAATTCAAACACTTCTCTCCAACCGTCACACTCATGGTTGTCAAGCAAGGAAGTATTATGCCAGATACTTACAAATACACCTCCTGCTTTTCTCACTTCACCTATCATCTTCAGAATTAGTTTTTTTGAAATCAGAGGATCAAGTTTTTTATACTGAGATAAAGTAACATCCATGATCTGAAAAGGAATGACCTTAAGAGTTGTTTGCTGATCCTCAACAACATCATAAAAGAAAAATGGCCTTGCAATTCCTGCCCTGAAACCTGGTTCATCCGGATATCCCATAGAATAATCTTCTGAAATACCTGCATTATGAATATACCTGTAGGATGATGGTAGCATTAATCTTAAATAATGTAAACGGCTATGATGAATATCTTGATTAAGCACAGATCTTAACCTGCTTACTTCTGTCATTACCAGAGAAGAGTCCTCCGCTGCATGAAAAGATGGATGTATTCCGGTAATATATTTGTCTGAAATAGTTTTAATAAGTTTCCTGTATTTTTCATTTTTCCATGAAGGATTTCTATCATATTCTGATTGATCCCCGACAGAAAAAAAGAATATTGCGTTACTATTGTTATACTCAATATTTTCAAGTAAATAATCAAACACCTCATAAGGATCTTTATCCCCTAGTGCCAGACAACCATACCGTTCACCGGCATGTCCGGTTTTCTTTGTAATATCGTGTATTAATCCTCCAATATTATTCAGAAGGTTCTTTCCGATATATGCAAAAGGTTCATCAACATCCACCGTCAGAATGGTACTGTAATCATTCCGTTTAAACGCCAGTGTCTGGAATCTTTTAACCAGGTTCCTTGCAAACTCCTTTGCCCATAGGTCAATTACTGGAATATCCAGAAATTGATGTTTAAAAGTTATTGAACAGGATGCTCTGAAACGACCATACTCATCCCGATCACAATCAAGATACTCCTCATATCGGCTGACAAGAAAGAAAGAAGCAGCGAAAATATCAAAAGGGAGATCTGAATCGGAAGAGGTCTGAAAAAATACCGGTAATCCTTTCCATTCAGTGATAGTGATTTCTTTTGATTCTACCCCTCTCTCAAATAAAAGCTCAACCGGACGTATCTTGAAGGTTCCCTTAATATTTCCTTCGGAATAGTTAATGACAGGACTTTTCCCCAGCTTCCGTTTATCAGTTATCACTTCCCACTTCAGTCCAAGTATATCACCCAGGATTATTTCAGCTATATACCTTAAACGAGGTACATTGCTGGTTGTAAATATTTTAACCGGCCTCTGTTCCATTATTACAAATTTATGTAATTATATGAATTGGACAGTGTACTTTAATAACAAAGTATCAATTATCAGGCAAATGAAAGATAATGCCTTCACTGCGTCTCGTATTGAAAAAACAGAAGAACTTACACTACTTTTCATATAGAGTGCAAACTTCGAATATTATTAATATTTGTTCGATTTATTTACCGGTTCTTTTACAAATACAGAAAGCAATATCATCGAAATAAAGGCAAGTGTAGCTCCGAAACCGAATGCTACAGTTCCCCCGAATCCTGGTAGCCTGGTATCAAAAAAACTATACAGGAATCCAAAGATTATACTTGCGGGCAGAGCTCCGAGTCCGATGGAAAAATTAAACAAACCAAAGGCCGTTCCCCTTTTGTTTTCACTTACAAGATCGACAACGAATGCTCTTTCGGCCCCCTCAGTAAATGCATAAAACAGGGCATAAACGGCAAATAGAATAAACGTCGCTACAACCTGAAGACCAGAAGGAAGAAAGACAATAAGAGCAAAGGCTGTATAAACACAAACATAAATACCCCAACCACTGTTTATTACCGCCTTTCTGCCGATCCTATCAGAAAGAGATCCAAGCGGAACAGAAAAGACAACTTTAATAATATGGAAAAAAGCCCATACAAGTGGAAGAAATAAGATGTTAATAATCCTTGCCTGCTCGGTTTCATTACCAAAATTAACAATCATATTATTAAGAAAAGGAATATTACTCACGAGATCAACTACAGCACCGCTTTTTTGAATTGATTCCTCTACCCTGAATAACAGGAAAGCATCTGAAGAATTGCCTAATGTGAAGAGTATCATTATCAGTAGATAGTTTTTAAAATTCCTGTCAATACTCTTCAATGAGAACTTAAGAGGCTCCTGCACTTGCTGCATGTATTTTGATTCCTTGACAAAAAATACAATTGTTAAAACAGCAAGTATCCCAGGTATGAAGGCCAGAATAAATGTCCATCTGAGTAGTAGAAGAGAGTCTTTTATCTCAAAAGCTGAAAAAAGAATCAGCATGGTAAAAATAGCCAGCAATGGTCCGAGTACAGCACCTGCATGATCCATCGCTCTGTGGAATCCGTATGATCGTCCTCTTATACTTTCATCCACAGATGAAGCTATCAGTGCATCCCTTGGGGCTGTTCTTATTCCTTTACCTACGCGGTCGAACATCCTTACAATGACAATCTGCCAGGCTGCAGATACAAGGCCTGTCAAAGGACGAAATAAGGATGATATTGAATAACCAATAAGGACAAAGATCTTTCTTTTACCTGCCCTGTCGGATAATATTCCGCTGATAAGCTTGATCATCGCAGCAGTAGTCTCAGCTACTCCTTCAATTATTCCGAGTACAACAGCTCCTGAACCAAGGACGGTAATAAAAACAGGCACCAGAGGATAAATCATCTCCGTTGCAGCATCTGTAAGAAGGCTAACAACACCGAGAATAATGACAATAAATGGAACAGGTTTTTTCAGATTTTTCATCCTGATAGTTTACCAGTACAGTTATCATACAATTACTGCAGGCATTATTAACGTTTTAAAAAGTCATCATACAGCACCTGAAGATAGGCCTTTCCGTTTTTTTCTGCCCACCCGGGATTAACTCCCTCTGAAACAACCGGTTTCCCGAAATCATGGTCATAAATTACTGTTGAGCTATCAGTTATAAAAGCAAATCCTTCATTAAAAGTATAAAAGGCAAATGAATTTGATTTTTCAGATAATAAATCTTTACCGAAAGGGAAACTGTACATTAGATCCATCTGATTCAGCAAAGTTACGGGTATATCAACCTGACTTCCATATTTTTCGATTCTGATTCCATTTTTGTCAAGAGCGCCACCAAGCCAGAGCATAGGAATTTTAAAGATCTCCTCGGAGTATACTAGTACCTCAAGAGAATTCCTGCGACAATGATCCGCCACCATAATTATCAGTGTATTGTCCCACCATTCCGTTTTCTTTGCCCAGTCCAGGAAGGCTCCAATCGTCTTGTCGGTATAGTATACAGAATTTCTGAATTTGGTGTAATCATCCCTGCCCTCAAAAACCGGCGACATTGGTACTTCGAAAGGTTCATGACTCGACAGGGTAAGAACAATTTTGAAGAAGGGCTCTCGCACTATTGCCATTGAATCTATAAATGTCTCAAAAAGAACATGATCATGGACACCCCATTTGGAGTTATAATTTTCAGGATCAAAATTATCCATGGTCACAATCTGCTGGAATCCTGAACCAATTACAAAAGAATTAAAGTTTGCAAAATTTATTTCACCACCATACCAGAAAGAACAGTTATAATTTAAATCCCTGAATATTTTGACAATACTCGTCAATGATTGAGCTTTCTTAGGTTCTTTGATAATTGAGGCAGCCGGTTGGGCAGGGTAACCGTTAAGAATGGCGGGCAGAGCTTTATCAGTCCGGTTACCGGAGGCATAGAAATTGGTAAAAAGGATTCCTTCATCAACATACCTGTTAAATTCAGGAGTCGTCAGGGTATCTCCTCCTAACGGACCAATAAGTGAGTTCCCGAAGCTCTCCAGTACAATAAAAAGGATGTTGGGTCTGCTATTATTCAGCACTTTATCAGGAAAACCTTTAATTGAAGTAAGAGTATCGGTCAAAGACCGGGCTTCAGTAATATTTCCGAACTCATAGGGATTTGTGGCAGGGTTACTGTTTACCAGCGAGCTGCCAACATTCCATACTACATTTATGGATGTGTGGTTAATAAACATGTTTTCACTGAAATAGACTGTCCCTGCATTTATAGGTGCTATCCCGAAACCTCCTCTTATCGGGATAATCAATGCTCCGCACAGTATCAAAAAAAAGAGAACCGCAGGTGGCCACATACGGATCCGCTCAAATCCTTTGAACCGGATATCAATTAATTTATTATAAAGGAAAATAAACAGCCCTGTGATCATGATAATAGCTATAAAAACTGCTGCTATTGTAATTGCATTTAATGAAGCAGCTGCCTCTTTTGGGGTTTTAAGATATATCAGAGGTGTATGATCCATTCTGAAGCCCCAATACTTGTAAAGAACAGTGTCAGATATAATGATAACTGCAGAGATAATTACAAGAAGATAAGTGTAATATTTAAGAAAAATTCTGTACCAGTTACCTGTAAACCATATACCGGGAATAGTGAGGAGAATTGGGATTATTAAAATATACCCTGTTGCTGATATGTCGAGTTTAATGCCATGAGCAAAAGTTGCAGCAAGACTTCCGGCATTGTATTGAAAAGCCTCTTTATGCTGAGTTAAAATAAAGATCAGTCTGGCAGTTGCAAAAAATATCAACCAGAACAATACATAAAGGCTGAAAGCAGTGATCCTTTTTTTCATTTCTTAACAGATGGTTGTTGCTCTACCTCAGCTTTTCTGTTGCTTATAAAAAACAATATCAAAGATACAGTAATTATTACCATTCCACTGATAGTAATCCACTCGGGCTTTTCGCCGGGAACAAGTACCCAGCTCAGGATTGCCCCCACAACGGGAATAATAAATTTCCAGAGATTCAGTTCAGACACTTTAACACCCGGTCTTTGAAGCAGTGTAAACCACAGAGAGAATGCGATAGCTGCCATAAAACCAAGCCATAAAAGGACAAGCCAGTATTCCAGCGGCAATGGTCCGGCCGGCATTCCTTCAATAGGAATTGCCAGAATAAAAATTAGCAGTCCGCCGGTAAATAATGAGGAAGAGCTCAGAACAAAAGGATTCATCCCTTTACTCTTTAAGGATACCAGAACATTACTTATTGCAGTAACAGTATTGGCACCAAGAATTAATGTAATGCCAAGCAATTCAATTGTACTCCCCAGCTTAAAGACCTGTCTGCCGCCACTTATCAGTATAACTCCCGCAATACCAAAAGTGATTGTAGTAATCTTACCTTTTGTAAGTTTGTCCTCTCTGTGCATCGTTGCTGCAATCAGTGCCGTGACGAGAGGTTGAGAACCAACGATTACCGCACCAAGGGCACCTGGAACAATGTCCATCCCAAGATAGAAAAGAACATAGTTTATCAATGTCTGCAAGATTGTGACCCATGCAACAATTTTCCAGTGCTTTCTAATCATTCTGAAATAGGCTGCGGGTTTTACTGTAAACGGTAAAATGATCAGACCGGCAATGATGAACCTGCTTCCCGCAAAATGCAGGGGAGTATCATATTGCAATCCAAGTTTAATTCCCGCATAGGCAGTTGACCATAACAAACAAGTAACAATTGCCCAGAAAATTGTGTTTCCCTTACTAAACAATCAGAAATAATTTGGCGGCAAATATCAGAAAAAAAATTTATTCTTCCACAATATTCCAGTCAGGGGGGTCAAAACCAAGAAGATGCTTTATAAAAAAGTCACGGCGCTTTCGTGAACCATAAGTGCCACCATTGCTGATATGTCTTGCGCCAGGAACAAATACATATTCAAATTCCTTGTTAGCTTTTATTAATGCATTGACCAACTGTTCTGTAGATGCAGGATCAACATTATTGTCCATCTCCCCGTTTATAAGGAGCAATTTACCTTTCAGTTTCCATGCGTTTTCTACATTCGACGACAAAGCATACTCCTCTCCTACTGGCCAGCCCATCCACTGTTCATTCCACCACATTTTATCCATCCGGTTATCATGGCAACCACAGGCTGCAACAGCTACTTTATAGAATTCAGGATGAAAGAGAACTGCTCCTGCTGCATTCTGTCCTCCTGCTGACCCACCATATATTCCAACTCTCTCAATATCCATATAAGGATATTCTCCGGCTGCTGCCTGTATCCAGAGTATTCTATCGGGGAAACCGGCATCTTTCAGGTTCTTCCAGCAGACATTATGAAATGCTTTGGAGCGATTAGAGGTTCCCATCCCGTCAATCTGAACAATAATGAATCCAAGTTCTGCAAGCTGATGCATCTCACCAAAAAAGGGTCTGAAGCTTTTGGGAACATGGCTGCTGTGAGGTCCGGCATAAATATATTCAATAACTGGGTATTTCTTTAACGGGTCAAAATTGGTAGGTCTTATTATTATACCCCAGATATCAGTTATATTATCCCTGCCTTTAGCAACAAAAACCTCGGGAAGCCTGATTCCCGTAGCCACCAGTTCAGTTATGTCAGCCTTTTCAATAGCCATGATCAGGGAGCCGTCTTCAGCATCTCTCAGGGCAGTAACAGGAGGGGAATCAACTCTCGACCATGTATCGATAAAATACTTTTTATCGGGAGAAAAACTGGCATCATGAGTGCCTACACCTTCAGTAAGACGTATAAGTCCGGTTCCATCCATATTAATCCGGTAATAATAAATAAAATAAGGATCACCGGGCTCCTTTCCGCTTGCTTCGAACACAATCTGTCTTTTCTTTTCATCAACATGTGTCACTCCTCTTACAACCCAATTTCCTTCTGTTATCTGGTTTTTAACCTCCCCCGTACCTGAATCATATAAATACAGATGATTCCACCCATCTCTTTCTGAAGCCCAGATTATTTCACCGGTTTCTTCAATATTATGCCTGTACTTCTTGCCACTGTAATCAATAAAAGTTGGTGAAGTCTCATTTATTAATACTCTGAAATCCCCGGTTTTTGAATCCACTTTAATCACCTGGTAAACCTGATGCCCCCTTTTGTTGTATTCAAATGTAAAATAACTGTTATCCTTGCTCCAGACAATATTATTAATAGAATACTGGTAAGGTATCTGTGTGTCATCAACCTTGATATGTTTCCTGGATTCAACATCGAATAGCTGAGGGTATTTTTGTGGTATAGCATCTCCTGGTTTCTGGTACTCATACGAATAATGTTTAGGTTGTAACTGGTCTTCAGGAGAAGATTCGATATAATGAATAATATGCTTCTCTGCAATCTTAACCCTGTAAGCAACAATTTTTTTTGAATCCTGAGACCATCTGATAAATGACGAATAATATTCCCCTAAAGCACCATCATAGCTTAGCTGATATTCCTTATTGTCTTCATTTGACTTTATATACACATTATAATTCTTTATAAATGCAGTCCACTTCTTGTCGGGTGAAATCACAGGATCGTTTGTAAGTTCATCCCGGAAACCCCATGCCCATCTGGAAGTCCTTCTTCTTTCTGTTACCCTGTCTCTTTTTGTTATTCTGTAGTCTTTAAGACTGCATATCCAGTTATAATTATCATAAACAAAGGCAAAACTTCTCCGACTGTCTGTAAAGGTGATATTCCTGATCGGTAATTTCCCCACTTCTGCCTTTTGCCCGGTAGCAGCTTCAAATGCAGCAGCAAACCTTTTCTGGTCAAATGCCTGCCTTTTCGTTTTATTGAGAGGATTTACTATGATATATTCCTTTCCTTCAGGCGTAAAATTTTCGTATAGAAACATACCCGTAGTACCAATCCAGACAGGTCTGATGTTGCTGTAATATACTTTGTCTGAGGTAAGCCGGCTAAGATCATCAGCTTTCTTGTACAGGTCAGGAGAGATCTGTGACCACGAAATTCCGGCTGAAAAACAGGACAGAGTTAAAAACACAACCAGACTCATAATATAATTAGTCTTCATCTTCACTTATGTTAATTTGGCATGAATTATCGCGATAAATTTAACCTAAATTGAATACTTCTGTACTGCTTTAATATTATTTAACAATATTTACCGGTTTTAATATTTTTATTAAACAAACAGACACCGGCCACAAAAGTTATTTAATAGCTTTGTTAGTATATTATAAATATTCTAATGAAAATTGCAGATTATATTGCAAATCACTTATTTAATATCGGAGTAAGATATGTGTTCGGCATACCGGGAGGGCCTTCAATACCGTATATCAAAGCATTAAGGTCTGCCGGGATAGAGTTTGTACTCACAGCAAATGAAGCCTCTGCAGGAATAATGGCTGATGTTTCAGCACGACTTACCGGTATTCCTGGAGTTTGTCATGCTACATATGGTCCGGGTGCAACAAATATAACCACTGGCGCCGGAGGAGCACTTCTTGACAGATCTCCTGTTATTCTTCTGACCAACGAGATGGATGATAAAATGATCAGCCGCACAACTCAGATGAATATCGATCATCAGCAACTTTTTAAACCTGTCACTAAATCCACCATGAGGATGACTCCCGAAAATGCGCAGGAGGTTCTCTCAGCAGCTATTGCTATCTGTACTAAAGAATACCCCGGCCCGGTACATATTGGCCTTCCATCCGATATAGCTAATATTGAGATAAATGAGTCGACTTATAACAGCAACGGGGAAGAACGAAATGACTACTCAAACGATACCGCCAGTATTGTGACACATCTTCAAAGCTGCAGGCGACCATTACTTGCAGTCGGACTCTCATCTTACAGACTTGGGATACAGAAGAAACTGTTAGAATTTCTGGATCATTACAGTATTCCGGTTGTTATAACCCCAATGGCCAAAGGAATTATTCCGGAAGATCATCCCTCATATGCAGGTGTTTTGTTTCATTCATTAAGCGATTACCTCAAAGAGATCTACGAGAAAACAGATCTGGTAATTGGTCTGGGATATGATCAGGTTGAATATAACTACGAATCATGGATGCCCGATGTTCCACTTGTTCATTTTGACACAAAGGAATCAGATATGCCGGTAAAAGGAGAGATCGCTAGATTTACCGGCAAGCCGGAGGAATGGTTTAATATTCTTAACAATATCAATGCGGGTTCACTTCTTTATGAGAAGGCACTGATCACAGGTATCAAGGATGAAATGTTTGCAGTTTTTAATGGTTTCACAAATCATTTTGGCCCGGTCACTGCACTTAGCATATTACAGGAAGAGTTGCCTGCCGATACCATTGTAACAGCAGATGTTGGTTCCCATCTTCATCTGACTGGTCAATACTGGAAAACCTACGGAAAAGGTAAATTAATTATAACAAACGGATGGTCCGGAATGGGATTTGGTATACCCGCTGCAATTGCTGCTCAGCTACACAATCCTGAAAAACCTGTCGTATGCATTACCGGTGATGGAGGATTCCTGATGACGGCGGGTGAAATTATTACGGCAAGAAGACTGGGACTGCCGGTTATTATAGTAGTTTTCTCCGACGGTGAACTCAACCTGATCAGGCTAAAGCAAACATGGCAGGAAATACCGCCCAATGGAACAATTCTTTATAAGGGAGAGCTTTTTCATTCAAGTATTTTTCTGGGAATTAAAGTACTGAATGCAAATTCAAATGACTCGATGCGATTGGCTGTAAATAGCGCACTTTCATCCAGTGAACCTGTTATTATTAATACCCAAATCGACCCGGAGGATTATAACTGGCTTATAGTTAAGGGCTGAGGGCTGAGGGCTGAGGGCTGAGGGCTGAGGGCTGAGGGCTGAGGGCT
>CAZQVL010000040.1:0-7624 GCA_964596715.1 uncultured Rikenellaceae bacterium | reverse complement strand
GGGCTGAGGGCTGAGGGCTGAGGGCTGAGGGCTGAGGGCTGAGGGCTGAGGGCTGAGGGCTGCCGACTGCAAAAGATGAGAGGTGAATAGTGGGTGATGAGTAACTAAAAAGCAACCGGCAACCATTAATCCCTGCCTCTCAGAAATCCGGAAACAGGTTAATAATCCATTTAAGATTCTATTTTACCCTCACTCTTCTTATCGTTCACGGGTTTTACTGAATCTTTCTCTTTTGACTTCCTGACAGTTTTCGAATTCTTAACTGCTTTCGTTGCTTTTGATGGTTTTTTCTCTTTTTCCTTATTTGCGGTTTTAGTTTCTTTTTCTACAGCTTTGGTTTCTTTTTTTTCTACAGCTTTGGTTTCTTTTTTTACAGCTCTGGTTTCTTTTTTAGGTTTGACGGCCTCTGCACTTTGGGGATCAATAACCTTTTTAACTTCCCGGGAATCTGCAATCTCACTTACACCTGCTACTTCTGTAACTTCTTTTGCTTCTTTCTTCTCCTTCAAAGGTTTCTTTGCTCTTCGTTCTTTTTCTTTTTTTATTTTGACCGGACTCACCTCACCTTTATGATTTTTTTTTCTCCGGCGCCTGATTCCATAAGATCCCAGTATAATTTTACCTCTTCTGGTTTTTCTATCACCTTTTCCCATATTGATTGGTTTTGATTTGTATAACAATCCCTTAAAAGGTCTGGCAAATTTAATAATATTTTTAACTAAATTTTAGTGCCTGACATGATAAACCTTCTCTGAATTATACTATCTGCCTGTAATTGCGGAAGATGTGACGTGTAATTAAGAGCATTATTCCTTCTGGTAAGAACATACCAACATAGAAGAAAAGATTGGTTAATGAGCCTGGAATTATTACTTTTCTTCCCTTAAACATCCCTTCAAGCCCTATTATGGCAACTTCTTCAGGATCAAGAGCCGATTTCTTTGAAAACCATCCGTTGCGGGTAATACGATCAAGCACGACTTTGTTTGTTCTGACTGCAGCTGGTATAAGTACACATGTCTGAAGATTAGTCCCTGTTAATTCTGATTCAAGTGCCCTGGTAAAATAATAAATGTATGATTTTGATGCAAGATAAATGCTTTTGTATGCTGTTGGAAGATAACATCCAAAACTACTGATATTTAAAATATAGGATTTTTCATGCTTCTTTAACTCGGAAATAAAATAAAAGGTCAGAAGAGTTAATGCCCTGATATTAAGGAGAATCATATTATCAATCTGGACAGGTGAGTAAGTGTCAATAGGTCCTTCAAATCCGATACCTGCATTGTTGACCAGTATAGTGACTTGGCAACCTTTACTTCTTACATATCCGTAAAATAATTCCGGCCCGTTTGTTACTGTCAGATCGCCTTCATAATGTAAAGCTTTGATCTTAAAAGTAGATGCCAGTTCATTACAAAAATTTCCGAGGCCCTGATCAGGCAGTGAATGCAGTATAAGATTGAAATCCATAACAGCCAGCTTGTATGCAATAGCTTTACCTATTCCGCTGCTTGCTCCTGTAACAACAGCATAAAAATCTTTATTCATTTTTATTTCCCCCTGAGTTTAACCAGATAATTGTCCTCTCTACTCCTGTCCTGAATGGAGTTATTTTATAACCTAACTGTGATTCTGCTTTCTCACTTGATATAATCCAGTCTTCCAGATATTTATCTAACCAGTCCTGTGTCATGGCAGGAGGAAGTCCTGTAATTTTTGTTAACCCGGAAGTAATCTTAATTATGATCTTTAGCAAAGGTAACGGGAGATTTATCAATCGTCTTTTTTTGCCGGCCACTTCCCCTATTGTTCCAAAAAATTCTTTATAAGATAGATTTTCCCCTCCCAGAATATATCGTTCACCGTTAGCGCCTGAATATACAGCAAGAAGATGTCCTTCAACAACATCATCGATATAAGCATAATTTCCAATAGTATGTCCGTTTCCTGGAATAATCCTCCATACTCCGCGGAGGTACAATTTGATGATTTTGGTTACAGAATTACTTTTAGTAAGTTCTCCTGGCCCAAAAACTCTTGTCGGATTTACTATAACCACATGAAGTCCTTTGAGACTGTATTCAATGGCTCTCTTTTCAGCCTCAGCTTTGGTTCTTTCATATACCGTATGAAATTCAGGATCAGGATTTGTCATTTCGTTAACTAACCGTTTCTCGTTTGAAAACCCCATTGTTCCGCCTGTTGAGGTCAGTATTACTTTTTTTACTCCTCTTTTTATTGCAGCTTCCAGAACATTAACTGTTCCCTCAACATTTGTTTTGTAAGCTATCCCGGGATCTTTCGCCCAAGGTTTTGTATAGGCAGCCATATGGAAAACAAGGTCACAATCTCTCATCCCTTCCAGTAATGCGTCTTCACTGGACAGATCACCCTGTACAAAAGAGATCCCTCCAGGATACTGGCTTGCTTTTGCAGGATTACGCAGAAGAAGCACTACTTCGTTTTCTTCATCTAAAAGCCTTTTTGTCAGGCTTTTACCTATAAATCCCGTGCCTCCTGTAATGAAAATTCTCATACAATAGTTACTTTTCTCACAAATAATTTAAATTCAGGATTATGATAAACTGAAGATAGCTCAGTGGTTATTGCCATACTGGCATGTATAATAAATGCCGGATAAAAAGAACCTGTCAGTGAACTCAGGCAACAAAAAACTATCCCCAGAGGCACAGAGCCGGTTACCATAAAAATTCCTTTGGGCAGATGAATGATTGAATAAAGGATAATATTTATCAGGAGGGCACTCCAGAATCCGAAAGCATTATAACATAAGAACCAAAGAACTCCCCTGAAGAAAAACTCATAACCAAATATATAAACAAACCAGAAGATTATAGAAAGAAAAATATGACGGGTGTGCCAGTTTTTAACTCTTAGTTGAGGAGAGGTAGCCCAGAATTTCGGATTTCTTGATGCAATAAATGAGAAAAAAACCGCAGCTAACGGCAGAAGATATGAAAAATACCAGTAGGAACTGGTTCTGCCAATTTTCAAACCGACTCTTTCAGGTTCAATCTTAAGAACTATGATAAATATAATAAACGGGAACACCCCGGTCATAAGAATCCCGGCAAGCTTCTCTGCAACATACACGACACTCATTCTTGATATAGTATTGGGCACGATCCTGTTTAGCAGATTATAAAAAATTCTCTGAGCAGTTATTTTATAATATAAGTAAAAGAGGATCACCACCGACATAATAGAAAAGACAGCGAGGCTCTCTTCTTTTAATAAAAAATCAGTCATAATTGACTTAAGTATAAAATAATCAGGAATTAATTGAATCTAAAACAGCAAGATACAAAAAAGTATTGATCTGAAAAAGGTTTCCCCTAAAAAAGAGTAAATTGCATTTCGTTATTATTGTTTAAAGAAGAGTTATGCAAACACTGAATGATTTAATGCTCGCGGTCCTTATTGATGCCGATAATATACCCTCCGGTAATGTTAAAGGGATGCTGGAAGAAATCGCAAAGTATGGAACACCAACATTTAAAAGGATTTATGGTGACTGGACCAAGCCAACTATATCAGGTTGGAAATCGGTTCTCCTTGAGAATGCTATAACACCCGTGCAGCAATACAGTTATACCAGAGGTAAGAATGCCACCGATTCAGCCATGATAATAGATGCCATGGATATTCTCTATTCAGGTAAAGTTGATGGTTTTTGTCTTGTATCGAGCGACAGCGATTTTACCAGGCTGGCAACAAGACTAAGAGAGGCTGGAATGAAGGTGATTGGAATTGGAGAAAGAAAGACACCATCATCATTTATAGTTGCTTGCGATAAATTCATCTATCTTGAAATTTTAAGCACTTCATCCTCAGGTTCTGAATCATTTGCAGACAAGAAAAAAAGAGGAAAACCTTCTTCTTCAAAAAAGAAAAATGAAGAGAATGAATCTCTTGCCCAGACCAAAAAGGCCAGACAATTGATCGCATCCTCAATAAATGATCTGGCAGATGAAAATGGATGGGCATACCTTGGAGATGTCGGTAACCTGATCCTGAAAAAACAACCGGATTTTGATCCGAGGAATTTTGGATTCACAAAGCTTACACCTTTAATCAAATCACTTGATTTTGTGATAGATGAAAGGGATTCTGGCCAAAGCGGAATCAAGTATATCTATATAAGGAACAGAAAGTAGAATGAAGGAGTGATGTTTTGTAAAGTCTAATAGAGTAAGCAAAAATAAGGCAATGATAGAACAAAATATAAACATCGTTGTTATATCGAATGATATTACGAATTTTTGGTCATAAGACTATTTAAAACATATTGTACTGCAAATGATGTCAATAACCGGATTTAAATAATCCTTTTATAATAAAAAACCATTAAATTCCAACATATCGTGACGTTTTATTTTTAGTTATCAAAAAATAATATGACCTTTGTTACTGTATTATTTACTTTAATTATTGCATTATGAACATTTATGTAGGAAGTCTTAATTTTAAAATGAATGAAACAGAATTAAGAGAAATTTTCGAAGAGTATGGCGAAGTCGCCAGTGTAAAAATCATTTTTGATAAATACTCCGGGAAAAGTAAAGGATTCGGTTTCGTCGAAATGCCTGATGAGGCTGAAGCAAAAAAAGCTATCGAAGGACTTAACGGAACTGAAGTTAGCGGAAGAAACATCATCGTTAACGAATCTATTGAAAGATCTGACAGAAGAAGTAATTTCAGGGGCGGAGATAACAACCGCCGGGGTGGCGGAGAAAGAAGAAGTGAGGACTGAGGGTAGGAAATAAAAATTGAAGATTATGAAAGGCACTGTAAAATGGTATGACAGAGTTAAAGGTTATGGATTTATTCAGACCGAAGATGAAAAGGATATTTTTATCCATCGTTCAGGATTAGAGGTTTCTCATACAGAGCTTGAGGCCGGTCAGGAAGTTGAATTTGAAGTCGAAATAAGGGAGAAAGGACCGGTTGCTATCAAAGTTAAAAGATTGGATTGATCTTACTTGAAAACATTAAAAAAGAGGCTGACAGTATTTACAGCCTCTTTTTTTTGCTTTATTGCCTTCCATCTTAATTTCCGGTGAAATCACAGCAGCCTGGTCTTCATCAGATCTTGCTGCAGTGGAGGGATTCAAATGGAAGCATAAAAACTATACCAGTTTCCAGGGGCTGCGGTACTCGTAATGTAAAAGGTTTGTTGCAGCACCATCTGTATCATCAATGAATGTCTCTGTTTCGGGATTCCAATTAATTGTCCTCTTCAGGTCACATGCTATATTCCCAAGTGTACAGACAGTACAGCTGCTATGGCCTATTTCAACAGGAACAGCCGGATCGATCCGTGAACGAACCGCTTCAATGAAATTAACCTGATGAGGTATTCTGGTTTCATAAGGACCTTCAATTTCATCAGCTGCCTGTGTTTCCGGAGCATTGAATTTAGGATCAGAAGCATTGAAATACCCTCTTGCTACCTCAATCCATCCGTTTTCACCCCAGAACTTAACCCCTTTTGTCAATTTTTCATCGAATGGTTCCGAGGTCATTACTACTCCATCGGCATACTTAAACATCATAAATTCGGTTCCGTCACCAATTGGTGAAATTTCTACGGGACCGTTTCTATCCATCCCGAGTCCCCACTGGGCTATGTCAAACATATGTGCACCCCAGTCAGTCGTAAATCCTCCTCCCATCTCTTTGTACCAGCGCCATGCACCCCATATTTTTTCATTCTCTTCAGGATCAAGAGAGATCGGTGGATTCAGATCATTATTAAAATGAATTGTTTCAGGAAGCGGTCCAAGCCATAGATCCCAGTTCAGATCTGGCGGTATTGGTTCTTCCGGAAGATCATAAGGTATTGGTGGAGCTCCTACATAAGCATTTACTCGTGAAATCGTTCCAAGAGCACCTGTTTGAACAAGGTTAACAGCGTGCTGGAAATTGGCGTCTGAACGCTGCTGACTGCCAATTCCGAGTATCCTGTCAGTTTCACGAACAACTCTTTTAAGTTCCTGTCCCTCCTTAATGGTAAAAGTCATCGGTTTTTCCAGATAAACATCTTTTCCGGCCTTGCATGCAGCAATAGCTATCATTGCATGAGCATGATCGGGCACTGCAATTACCACAGCATCAATATCTTCTCTCGCAAGCAGATCCGGGTACTTTTCATAAGTACTGATCTCTACTTCCTTACCTGCGTTAGCATAGAAGTCATTTACTCTTTTTTCAAAACGCTTGCGCTTAATGCCATAAACATCGCACCCCGCCAACACTTTTACTCCCTCAATCTGAATAAATCCATTAAGCAGAAACATTGCCTGTCTGCCCAGGCCGATAAATCCCAACCTGATATCAGTATCAGCAGCACCTTTGCTCTTACAGGAGGTTGTCAGACGTGGAATTATTACCAGACCAGCCATTCCGGCTGCAGCGGAACCAAGAAACCGTCGTCTTGTCCATAGTTTTTTTTGATTTTCCATAAGTTAAATTTTTTATTGTCAGGTTAATGTAAAAATATTTAGTAGATATATACAAGTAATTTATCCTGTATTTATGGAATATAAAATTAAGATTTTTATTTTACATAACAGTTTTTTCAAATTCGAGTTTTTACAATTAAAACACTGTCTGATATTTCATTTACAGGAAGGTCTCTTAAACGCAGGTAGGATTTTTGCTAATGAATATAGATGACATTGGCCTTTGGGATTAAAACCTCCCGAAAATAGAATACTTCTCTGTATTACAGAAAATAGACGAATAAAGATACAGTCCATTATTGTTGGTTTCCATTTTCCTTTCCAGATGAAGCACTGCCTGTCCCTTCTTTAACTTAAGAAACCTGCCTGCCTTTGCAGTTGCAGGAATAGCTTTAATCCTTTGTTCTCCACCTGTTATTTCAACATGGTAATGATCCCGCAGTATTTTAAAAAGTGATCTGTTTTCGAATTGTCTTGAAGTTATTCGTGGCAGATTGATATTAGCTATATAACTAATATCATAAAAGATAGGAATACCATCGAGTAGCCTGACCCTTTCCATGTATATACATCCTGATTCCTTTTCCAGTTCCGATAATGGAAACATGAAATCATCAGGCCAAGGTATCAGCTTCGGCTTTACTATGATCCTGGTTCTCAAATTCCTGCTCCCCACTGCTGATGTAGTCCCTGATACTGAAAGGATTCCTATCTCTCTCGGGAGATTATGAACAATGCTTCCCTTCCCCTGATGCTTTCTTATATAGCCGCCACCGGCCAGATTACTTAATGATTGCCTGACTGTTGGCCGGGTCATTCCATACAACTGGCATAATTCATTTTCTGATGGTAAGAGATCTCCCTCTTTATATACGCCATCCATTATGTGTTTACGAAGAATCTCATAAAGCTTCCTGTGTTGAGGAATTGCTCTTTCCTTACCCATAAAAAATATTTTTTCAAATATATTTAATTTTACTTGTAAATACAAGTTAATTAATATATTTTTGTATATGTTGATTATTAATATTTTTATACCATGTCACTAAAATATTTATTTCACCTATCATAACAAGTTAACAACCAGTAACCAATAATTCCACCTTCGCCGCTCCGTCGCTGAAGCTATGGAG